>NZ_CP034142.1:3600000-3900000 GCF_003994855.1 Marinobacter sp. NP-4(2019) | reverse complement strand
GGCATGTCCGAAGAAACCCTCAACCGCGTGACTGAGCCTTTCTTTACCACGCGTTCCGACGGCACGGGGCTTGGCCTGAGTATTACCCGTCAACTTGTTGAGCTTAACGGCGGTGAGATGCATCTTCGCAGTCTGCCTGGGCAGGGCACAACGGTATTTGTCACCTTGCCCGCCGGCAAGAGTGGTAACCTGATAACAGACCAATAAAAGAGAGTTCCTGAAAGCCATTATGCGCCTGAACATCCTGATTGTTGATGATGAAAAGAGTTTTGTGCGGTCTTTGACCTTTGCGCTGCAAGAAGCTGGTTACAGCGCCAACTGTGCTCATACGGGGGAAGATGCTCTGGCAAGTCTTGAACGGGATTTGCCCGACTTGGTGTTGCTGGACCTGCGGCTGCCAGGTATGAGCGGCATGGATGTCCTGAATGAAACGGTCCGCCTGTATCCGGATCTTCCGGTGGTGATGATTTCGGCCCACGGTGATACGCGGGCCGCCGTGCAGGCAGTGAAAGCCGGTGCGACGGATTACCTGACCAAGCCCTTTGCCCTGGATGAACTGCTTCACCTGATCGATTCGGTGACGGAACGGACCCGGATGCGCGATGAGCTGGCCTACCATCGCAGCAGGGCGGCCTCCTCCTCCGGTCTGATGGGCGACAGTGACGTCATGCAGCGACTCTGGCAGAAGGTGCAGCGGATATCGGCAAGCAGCGCAGGCAGGATTCTGTTATTGGGGGAATCCGGTACTGGTAAGGCCTTGGTGGCCCGGGCCATTCACGAGCAGAGTAGCCGGTCCTCCGGCGCCTTTGTGGAGATCAACTGCGCGGCACTGCCGGAGCAGTTGATTGAGGCGGAACTCTTCGGTGCAGAAAAAGGGGCCTATACGGGCGCCGACCAGAAACGCCCGGGATTGGTGACTCTGGCACACGATGGTACGTTGTTTCTGGACGAGATTGGTGAACTGCCCCTTGCCCTGCAGGCCAAGTTCCTGCATTTCCTGGAAAACGGTGACTATCGCCCGGTGGGTGGTGGCGCCAGTGCTACCGCGGATGTCCGGGTTATTGCCGCAACCAATCGTTCGCTGGAAGCGGAGGTCCGCAACGGGCACTTCCGGGAGGACCTGTATTTCCGGCTGAATGTCATCGAACTGACCATTCCGCCACTGCGGGATCGGGAGGACGATGTTCATAAGTTGCTGGATATGTTCATCGAATCCCAGGCTAGGGAAGAGGGCTGCCGACCCATCACTATACTGCCAGAAACGTTGGCCTGCCTGAGCGCCTACAGCTGGCCGGGCAACGTACGGGAGCTGCGTAACCTGGTGGAACGACTGACCATTCTCTATCCAGGTCAGCTGATTCGCCCCCATCAATTGCCTGCTGAATTTTTTGGCTCCAGCCCGGCCCCATCCGTCGATCAGATTTACGCCGATGCGTCCCTTGACCAGCATTTGCAGGAGACCGAGCGTCAGCTGTTACTGAATGCACTGGAGAAAACCGGCGGTCGCAAAGGGAAAGCTGCTGAACATCTGGGGCTATCCCGGCATGCATTCAAACGCCGTTTGCAGCGATTGGGGCTAGGTTAATGAGCGGAATCCGCTCATTCTGATCATCGTGAATGAGCGGATTTCGCTCAAATTTCCGTATTTTTATCTGCACCATGATCGTTGAAGGCCTCTCAGGCCAGGCCCCTGCCCCGTTTCAGTACGTTGGCCCCTTTTTTGCTTATTATCCGGACACCTGGTTTACAACAATAATCCAAAACCACACGCCGGAAACGACCGGCTCGGGAGACTGACTTGCCGGGACTGACTACCCGCCCGTATCAGACAGTACTGTCCACTACGCCCCGTTCCTGGCCATGCCGACGGCCATGGCGATTTTGGTTAGCGGTTATTGCGCTGCTGGCCGGTAGTGAGACACTTGCCGATGTGCCGGCCCAACCACCGGCTCCGCCAGTGGGTCGGGTAGAGCTGGGGGGCGATGTTCCCCGTGTCGACGCTACTGTCGCCTGTATGTATCCGATGACTGGCCGATCCGCCAGCTATGGTCGGGACAGCATTGTCGCTATCCAACTCGCCCTTGAAGAACTCTCTTCCGACCCCGGTGCACCCCGTCTGCGGGTGATTGTGGACGATTCCCGCTCCAAAGCATCCTTCGCCGTGCGCATGGCTGAAGATTTCATTGAGCAGGACAACGCCGACATCCTCTGCGGCATGGTGAGCTCTGGCGTGGGTATGGCGGTCAGCCGCCTGGCCAAACAGCGCCAGACCATTATGGTGGGAACGGATCATGCGTCATCACGAGCGTCCCTTGAGGAAGGGCATCGCTACTATTTCCGGGTGTCGAGTGACACCTGGTATTCACACGCCGCCGGGGCGCGCTATCTGAAAGAACTGCAGGACAAAACCGGTTGGCGGAAACTGGCGTTCCTGGGGCCGGATTATGAATACGGCCGGGTTGCCTGGCGTGACCTCCAGCAGGCCCTGGACCAGAATGATGTCCCGTTTGAGGAAACCGGAACATACTGGCCCAAGCTGTACGAGCCCGACTACTCACTTTATATCCAGTCATTACTGGAATCCCCTCCGGATGTGCTGGTGGTTTCTCTCTGGGGCGGTGATTTCATCGCCTTTTTGGAGCAGGCGCGCACCACGCAGTTGTTCAGCCGCATGCGGGTGGCCAACTTCGATGCCGGTGGCGATTACGAAACCCTGGTAAGCTTGAAGGATGATCCACCGCAAGGGCTGATTCTCTCTGCCCGTCATCACGTTAACTGGCCCCCCACAGAGCGCAACCGGCAGTTCGTGACCCGTTTTCATGAACTCTCAGGTCGATATCCGAGCTATTCCGCCCAGGGGGCCTACGCCGGTATGTTGACCATCGCCCGTGCGATTCGCATTGCCGGTGATGTCACCGATACAGACGCCATGATTGAGGCTTTGGAAGGACTCGAGATTCCTCTGCCCAAGGATCCGGAGGGCTACGTGTCCTATATCGATCCGGATACCCACCAGATTGTTCAGGCCCAGGCCATCGGAACGCCGGTGGCCAACGATCAATACCCACCCGCCCGGGTCATGTTGGGTAACTGGGTTGTTTATGGTGCTGAATCCCTGAAACCGTCCCCCGCTTTGGTGAAAAAGCGACGCGGTAAATCCGGCGGCTGATCCTGAGCGGAGGCTGCCCAAACCTGAGAAGGCAAAACGAAAGCGCAACCTGAAGTACGACGTACAACAACAATCAAGGAGCATACGATGAAAAAGTCCAACCAACGTCCCGCCTGGCAGAAGACGCTTCTGAGCACCGCTACCTCCGTGGCCATGGCCTCGGTCGGTGTGATGGGTATGGCGGCTACCGCCACTGCCGAGGACACCTTCAAGGTAGGGTTCGTGACCTTCCTGTCCGGTGGAGCCTCGGGGCCGTTCGGGGTCCCTGCCGCCCAGGGTGCGGAGACCGTCATCAAGGCCATCAACGAAGGCAGCCTGCCAGCCCCCTATAACACCAAGGGCGTCAATGGCCTGATGCTGGAGTCCGTGGTCGTCGATGAAGCTGGTGGCCCGACCAAGCAGGTTGAAGAGTACCGGAACCTGGTTCAGCGCCAGGACGTCAACGCGGTGATCGGTTACATCTCCTCGGGTGACTGTCTGGCGATTGGCCCGGTGGCGGAAGAAATGAAGATGTTTACGATCGCCTTCGACTGCGGCACCTCACGCCTGTTCCAGGAACTGGAGGATCCCCAGTACATGTTCCGTACCGGCCTTGACGCGGTCGCAGACAACGTGGGAGCTGCCCGCTATCTGGCCGAAACCCGTCCGGATGCGGTGCGTATTGCCGGTATTCAGCAGAACTACGCCTGGGGCCAGGATTCCTGGCAGGATTTCACCCTGGCCATGGAGCAACTGATGCCGGAAGCTGACATTGTGAATAACCAGACGCCGCAAATCTTTCAGGGCAGCTACAGTACCGAGATTTCGGCACTCCAGACCCAGCGTCCGGAAGTGGTTCACTCGTCCATGTGGGGAGGGGACATGGAATCCTTCACCGCTCAGGCAAACGCCCGTGGTCTGCTGGCGCAAGCGACGGCGATTCTCACCACCGGTGAATCCGGTTTGCACCGATTTGACGGTCAGGCGCCCAATGGCACGATCCTGGGTGGGCGCGGTCCCTTCGGCGGTTTCATGCCGGAAAACGACCTCAGCGAATGGTTCGCCAAAGCCTATGAGGCCGAGCATGGCACCCCGCCAAGTTATCCTGCCTCCAAGGCCGCCCAGGCCATCCTGGCCCTGAAATTCGCGGCCGATAACTCTGGTGCCGAGGGTGTGCCCAGCGCGGAACAACTGGCACAAGGACTGAAAGGCGCCGAGTTCGAGTCCGTGAGCGGCACCGTGCGCATGGCACTGGCCGGTGGTCATCAGGCCCTGCAGCCCATGCTCTACGGTGAATACCATTTCGAGGATGGCAAGGGCGAACTGCGCAATGTCCGGTCCTATCCAGGCGAGTGTGTGTCTGCACCGGACGGATATAACGCCCAGCAATGGATCAGGGAAGGCTTCCCGGGAGTCGACTGCGACTGATCCATTGACCAACCACCGGCAGCCGCAGGGTTGCCGGTGGTTCCGATAACAGGAGTACACACTGATGTTAACGGTTTGGGCGATATTGATTGATGGTTTCATCTACGCGTCTTGGTTGTTTCTGGTGGCGGCAGGCCTGACGGTCATATACGGCGTCATGAGAATTCTTAACATGGCCCATGGCAGCCTTTATGCACTGGGAGCCTATGCCTCCGCCTCTGCGCTGGGTTGGTATTACGCCGGCGGTGGCGATCAGCTGATCCTGGCTTTCGCCATCATTGCGGCCTCTGCGATGCTGATCGGGGCGCTGACCGGGCTGGCCATCGAACGAGGTCTGCTGAGGCTGATGTATGGCCGTGATGAAATCCTGATGCTGATCATTACTTTCGCTGTCCTGCTGATTCTTGAAGACGTCATGAAGCTGATCTGGGGCACGACGCCTTACTTTGCCTACCAGCCCTACGCGGCGATGGGCCGCATCAATATTGATGTGTTGACCGTCTCTCTCTATGACCTGATGGTGCTGGTCGTATCCATGGTGATTGGCGTGGGCCTGTGGTTCTGGCTGGAGCGCACGAAAGTCGGCAAGGTCCTGCGCTCGATAATCCACGACCGGGAAGTGTCCGAAGCCATGGGCGTGAACGTACGCCGCATGTTCACCATTACTTTCATGATCGGGGCGACCCTGGGCGCCATTGCTGGCGGGATTACCGCTCCGATCATCTCCGTGGTTCCGGGGATCGGGATCGAGGTGATTGTTCTGGCCTTTGCGGTCGTGGTGACCGGAGGCCTGGGAAGTATTACCGGCGCGGCAGTGGGTGCTGTCATCGTCGGCCTGGCGCGGGCGACGTCCATTCATACCATGCCCGAACTGGAGCTGTTCATTATTTACGCCGTGATGGCGGCGGTATTGATCTTCCGACCCAATGGCCTGTTTGGCCAGGTGATTGCGAGGAAAATCTGATGACGTTGGAAAAAACTGAAATCTCCCTGATTGGCGCCGCTGTCGCCATCGCCCTGTTCTCTCTGGTGGTTCCGAACTGGCTTGTGTTCACAACCACCCTGGCTATCTCCACCGCCCTGGTGGTGATGGGGGTCGTCTTGCTTATGCGAGCGGGGCTGGTGTCGTTTGGTCAGGGCTTGTTCTATTGCCTTGGCGGTTACTCTGTCGGCCTGGGCGGCCGTTATCTGGGTCTGACGGATGCCTTGCTGATGATTGTCCTGGGCATCGTGGTGACGGTTGGCATCGCCATGATTCTGGGACTGCTTGTCACGCGCTATCGGGAAATCTTCTTCGCCATGCTGTCCTTGGCCTTTTCGATGATTCTTTACGGGATTCTGGTGAAAAGTCACGGGTTGGGAAGCACGGATGGTTTCGGCGTGGTGGATTGGAGCATTCTTGGCTTCACGCCGGGCTCTGGTGAGAGCAGTGCCAGAATTGCATTGCTGTTGGCAACCGGGCTGGGGCTGGCTATTGCGTTGTTCCTTAATCGTTATTTCCGGTCCAGCCTTGGTCTTGCTTGTGAGGCCATCCGGGAGAATGAAGTCCGGGTGGAGTATATGGGGGTATCACGCAAACAGGTGCTCTATATCAACTACGTGATTGCTGCCGCCGTGGGCTCCGTGGGTGGTTCAATGACCGCGCTGGCAGCGGGGCATGTGGATCCGACCATGGCCTATTGGACCATTTCCGGTGAGTTCGTATTCATCGCCATTCTCGGTGGTACCGGGCACGTTGCAGCCCCCTTCATCGCCGCCCTGATTTTCACACTGGTAAGGACCTATGCCATTGAGCTGGCGCCCAACGCCTGGCAAATGATCCTGGGGATTGTGTTGTTGATGATCATCCTGTTCCTGCCCAAAGGGATCTGGAGTCTGTTTTCCCGTAAGAAAGGGGTGGCCTCATGACCGAGATCCTGAAAACCGCCGGGCTGTCCCGTTATTTTGGCGCGGTGACCGCCGCTGAAGACATCAATGTGACCATTACCGAAGGTGAGATTGTCGGGGTTATCGGTTCAAACGGCGCCGGCAAGACCACCTTCATCAACATGGTGACCGGTTACCTGCCTCCGTCTGATGGCACCATTGCTTTCGGGGGTAAACCAATCAAGGGACTGGGGCCACGCAAGCTGATGAGAAAGGGATTGACCCGGTCGTTCCAGATCCCACAGCTGTTTCTGGAACTTCCGGTTATCGACAACCTGGCCATTGCCCTGGCGGCGGCTGACCATCAACAGTTTCAGATGATCCGGCCGGTGCGCACGCCGAAACGCATGCAGGCGGCAGAAGAGATTCTGGACCAGATGAACATCGCCCAGTACCGTGATGAGATGGTGACCGCCATGCCTCAGGGCGCGCGCAAGCTGCTGGATATCGCCATTGCCATGCTGGGAAGCCCGCGTATGCTATTGCTGGATGAGCCCACCAGCGGTGTCAGCATGGAAGAAAAGTACACTCTGATGGATACCGTGATGGAGGCGGTTCGCCAGCGCGGCCTGACGGTACTGTTTGTCGAGCACGACATGGAAATCGTCCAGCGTTACGTGACGCGGGTATTGGCCTTTGCCAGCGGTATTGTGATCAAGGATGGTCCGGTAGGTGAGGTGCTGGCTGATGAAAAAGTCCAGGAACTGGTGACCGGCAAACAGAAGACGCCCAAAACCGAAGGAGATGCCTGACATGAGCCTCGAAATTGCCAATCTTGACGTTTCCATTGAGGGCATCGGTATCCTCCATGACGTTAACCTGAGTATCCCGGAAGGTCAGATGGCCGGTCTGATTGGCCATAATGGCGCCGGCAAGACCACGCTGATTCGGGCCATTATGGGCCTGTTACCCGCGACCCGGGGGGCTATCGCCTTCAAGGGCGAGGACATCAGCAGACTGCCGGCCCATCAACGCGCCAGCCTTCGCATCAGCTACATGCCGGAGGACCGGAGGCTGATACCGGAGCTGACGGTGTCCGAGAACATGCTCATGCCGGCCTGGACCAATAACATCAGGGATGGTGAGGAACGACTGAAGTGGGTGTATTCGCTGATGCCCGAAATTGCCGACTTTGGTGAACGCAAGGCGCTGCAGCTGTCCGGCGGTCAGCAGAAGCTGGTGGCGTTGGGCCGGGCGTTGATTCCGGGGCGGGAACTGATCCTGCTGGATGAACCATTCGAAGGGGTCGCACCGGTATTGGCCCGGCGTTTGTCTGAGGTCATTGCCGATCTGCGGGCCGAAGGCCTGACGGTGCTGATTGCGGAATCCGATGACAGCCATTCCGCGGATCTGGTGGACATGACCTGGCGCATCGAGCGCGGCTCCGTATCCGCCGGTCGGAAGGATCCGTCTGCATCGCCAGCCTGACCATAAAACAATAACCGATTGAGGAAATTCGCCATGAAAATTCGCGCAGCCGTTTTGCAAGCTATCGGGGTGGAACGCCCATACCAGGATACCAGACCGCTGGTGATTGAGGAACTGGAACTGGCCCCTCCCGGTGATAATGAGGTACTGGTCCAGATCAAGGCCGCTGGCCTGTGCCATTCCGACCTTTCCGTGATTGACGGCAATCGTCCCCGTCCTGTGCCCATGGCTCTCGGCCACGAAGCGGCCGGCATCGTAAAGGCGGTTGGCAATGGCGTTCGTGACCTGAAAGTGGGCGACCATGTGGTGGCTGTGTTCGTCCCCAGTTGCGGTCACTGCGCACCCTGTGCAGAGGGACGCCCGGCGCTGTGTGAGCCGGCGGCGAAAACCAACAACGCCGGCACTCTGGTGAGTGGCGAGCACCGGCTGCACCGCGCCGATGGCACCCCGGTGAACCATCATCTGGGAGTGTCCGCCTTTGCCGACCATGCTGTTGTGTCCCGGGATTCACTGGTCAAGATCGATCCGGATCTGCCCCTGCACCACGCCGCGTTGTTTGGTTGCGCCGTGCTGACGGGCGTGGGTGCCGCTATCAACTCCGCCGACATCAAGGCAGGCCAGACCGTCGCGGTGATCGGTCTTGGCGGTGTTGGCCTGAACAGTGTTTTGGGCGCCCTGGTGGCTGGTGCCGGGGAGGTGATCGCCATCGATCTGGATGACAACAAGTTGGCGCTGGCCAGTGAGCTGGGGGCAACCCACGCCTTCAACTCCCGCGAAGAAGACTGTATCGACAAGGTCAAGGCACTCACCAATGGTGGTGTCGACTGTGCCATTGAAATGGCCGGGTCTGAAAAAGCTCTGGAATTTGCCTACCAGATCACTCGCCGTGGCGGAACCACCGTCACCGGTGGCCTGGCTCATCCGGAAAAGAAAGTGGCTATCCAACAGGTCAGTCTGGTGGCGGAGGAACGCACCCTCAAGGGGAGTTATGTCGGCAGCTGTGTGCCGGTGCGCGACGTTGCCCGTTATGTTGCCCTGTTCCGTCAGGGCAAGCTGCCGGTGGACAAATTGCTCAGCGATACCCTGACGCTGGATGAGATCAACGAAGGGTTTGAGAGGCTTGCTTCCGGCGAGGCTGTTCGTCAGGTCGTGTTGTTTGACTAGATCCTGATGACCCGTCAATCAATCCTCTGATCACTTTTTACACTGAGGCATAGTATGTCCGTACAACTGACGAAACCGGAACTTATACGGGAGAGCGCATTCATCAACGGCAAGTGGGTTCAGGCCAGATCCGGACAAACCTTTGCGGTTGTGAATCCGGCCAACGGCGAGCACCTTGCCAGCGTTCCCGATATGGGTGTTGAGGATACCCGGCAGGCGATTGAAGACGCCGCGGCCGCCTGGCCAGCCTGGCGTTCCACCGTGGCGAAGGAGCGCGCCAATATTCTTCGCAAGTGGTTCACCCTGGTGATGGAGAATCAGGAGGATCTTGCGCGGCTGATGACGGCAGAGCAGGGTAAACCGCTCGCCGAATCCAGGGGCGAGGTTGCCTATGGCGCGAGTTTTATCGAGTGGTTCGCCGAAGAGGCAAAGCGGGCCTACGGGGATGTCATTCCCGGGCACGGCAGGGATAAACGTATTATCGTGATCAAGCAGCCGGTTGGTGTGGTGGCCGCCATTACGCCGTGGAACTTCCCGATCGCGATGATTACCCGGAAAGTGGCTCCGGCGCTCGCCGCGGGGTGTCCGGTCGTGGTCAAGCCGGCGGAGGACACTCCGTTGTCCGCCCTGGCAATCACCGCATTGGCAGAGCAGGCGGGTGTGCCGCCGGGCTTGATCAATATCATCACCGCCAGCAAAAGCCGTGCAGCAGAGGTTGGTGGAGAGCTTACCGCTAACCCTGTGGTGCGAAAGATATCGTTCACTGGCTCAACACCGGTCGGTAAACTGCTGATGCGCCAGGCCAGTGATACGGTCAAGAAGGTCAGCCTGGAGCTGGGCGGCAACGCGCCGTTTATTGTCTTTGATGATGCGGATCTGGACGCAGCGGTGAATGGTTTGATGGCATCAAAGTACCGTAACACCGGCCAGACCTGTGTCTGTGCCAACCGGGTGTATGTCCAGTCCGGCGTGTATGACGCCTTCGTGGAGAAACTGAAAGCGGCAGTCGGCAAGCTGGTTGTCGGCGCAGGTCTGGAAGGTGAGGTCCAACAAGGCCCATTAATCAACGGGGCCGCGTTGGCGAAGGTTCAGCGACACATTGAAGACGCCACGTCGAAGGGGGCCAGCATTGCCTTTGGCGGCAAGCCCCATGCCCTGGGTGGCACCTTCTTTGAGCCAACCATTCTGACCGGCGCAACTCAGGATATGTTGATCGCCAGTGAGGAAACCTTTGGTCCCGTGGCTCCCCTGTTCCGGTTCGAGACCGAGGACGAAGTCATTGCGATGGCCAATGACTCTGAATTCGGGCTTGCGGCTTATTTCTATAGCAATAATATCCAGCGTATCTGGTACGTTGCAGAGGCACTCGAGTCCGGGATGGTTGGCATCAACGAAGGCATTATCTCGACCGAAGCCGCACCGTTTGGCGGCGTCAAGGAGAGCGGGCTGGGGCGTGAAGGTTCACATTACGGACTGGATGAGTTTATTGAGTTGAAATACCTGTGCCTTGGTGGCATGCAATAAAACTGGCAAGCGGAGAAATCTGTGGAACGAGGCGAGTTTGACGTTCTGTACCCGATCACCACCCGGTGGATGGACAACGATGTTTATGGTCATGTGAATAACGTGACCTACTATTCCTACTTTGATACCACCATCAACCAATACCTGATTGAGGTTGGTGGACTGGATATCAATAATTCGCCGGTGGTCGGATACGTGGTCAGCTCCAGCTGTCAGTTCAGGAAACCGGTGGCGTATCCGGACGTACTCGATGCCGGGCTCAGGGTGATCAAGATTGGAAACAGCTCAGTGACCTATGAACTGGGCTTGTTCAGGAAAGGCGATGTGGACGTGGTCGCATGCGGTCAGGTGGTTCACGTGTTTGTTGATCGTGAACAGGATCGTGCTGTTGCGATCCCGGCAAGGATTCGTGCGGCGCTTGAGCGTATTCTGGTTGCCTGATTCGGGCCTTGAATACTGGGGGCATCAAAAAGCCCGGCGATGCTGTAATGCTGTTCACTTAAGCGGAACAGCATTGCGGCGATACCGGGCTTTTTCGGGAGGTCATTCCATCGGACAGGGTCAGGATTTCTCCCGCGCAATGGCCCGATAGGCAATGTCCTTGCGATAAAACATACCGTCCCACTGGATCCTTGCCGCTACCTCGTAAGCACGCTGCTGGGCCTCCGTGACGGTCTGGCCGAGGGCCGTGGCGCATAATACACGGCCACCGTTGGTGACCACCTGATCGCCATTGAGCCGGGTGCCGGCATGGAAGACTTTTTCGCCGGCGGTTTCGGATTCCGGTAGCCCGGATATGACGTCCCCTTTATTGTAACTGCCGGGGTAGCCACCGGCGGCCAGCACAATGCCGACAGACGCACGGTCATCCCATTTGGAGTCGCACTGGTCCAGTTTGCCATCAATGGCAGCACCACACAGTTCCACCAGATCGGACTTCATACGCAGCATAATCGGCTGGGTTTCCGGGTCGCCGAAGCGGCAGTTGAACTCGATGACTTTCGGGGCGCCGGCGCTGTCGATCATCAGGCCGGCGTAAAGGAAACCTTTGTACGGGTAGCCTTCGGCCGCCATGCCACGCACAGTCGGATAGATGACTTCGTCCATGATGCGCTGGTGAATATCCGCCGTCACCACCGGGGCCGGTGAGTAGGCACCCATACCGCCGGTATTGGGGCCGGTGTCACCGTCACCAACCCGTTTATGGTCCTGGGAGGTGGCCATGGGCAGGACGTGTTCGCCGTCCACCATGACGATGAAGCTGGCTTCCTCGCCGTCGAGGAATTCCTCGATAACCACCCGGCTGCCAGCGTCACCGAAGGCATTACCGGCAAGCATGTCACGGATGGCGTCTTCGGCTTCTTGCAGGGTCATCGCCACAATCACGCCTTTACCCGCCGCCAGGCCGTCGGCCTTGACCACAATGGGGGCGCCTTGTTCACGGACATAGGTCAGTGCTTCATCCACATCGGTGAAGTTGGCATAGGCGGCCGTGGGGATGTTGTGGCGAGCCAGGAAATCCTTGGTGAAGGCCTTGGAGCCTTCCAGTTGCGCCGCGCCGGCGCTGGGGCCGAAAACTCGCAGGCCCCGTTCCTCGAATCTGTCGACGATGCCGGCAACCAGTGGCGCTTCCGGACCAACGATGGTCAGGCCGACGTTGTTCGCTGCGGCGAAATCCGCCAGCCCGTCCAGGTCCATAACGTCGATGTTGATGTTTTCCAGACCGGCTTCCCTGGCGGTGCCGGCGTTGCCGGGGGCAACGAATACCCGGTCCGCGACCGGGGACTGGGCGGCTTTCCAGGCCAGAGCGTGTTCGCGGCCGCCGGAGCCTATTACAAGAATGTTCATAGTCGGTTCCTGATTGTCGGATTATGCCTGCGGCTAAATCCGACCTACGGTTCAAATCTGAGGCTAGAGGTAGGTCGGATTAGCCGCAGGCGTAATCCGACACCGTGCTCACCCAATCGATCAATGCCGGAAATGGCGCATGCCGGTGAACACCATGGCAATGCCGTGTTCGTTGGCGGCGTCGATCACTTCCTGGTCGCGCATGGAGCCGCCGGGCTGGATGACGGCGGTGATGCCGGCCTGTGCCGCAGCGTCGATGCCATCCCGGAACGGGAAGAAGGCATCCGAAGCCATCACTGAGCCTTTCACTTCCAGGCCTTCATCGGCGGCCTTGATGCCTGCGATTTTCGCGCTGTAGACCCGGCTCATCTGACCAGCGCCGACGCCAATGGTACGTCCGGCCTTGGCGTAGACAATGGCGTTGGATTTGACGTACTTGGCCACTTCCCAGGCGAACAGCAGGTCATTCAGTTCCTGCTCGGAAGGTTGCCGCTCAGTCACTACCTTGACGTCCTCCATGGCCACCATGCCCAGATCACGGTCCTGCACCAGCAGGCCGCCGGTGACACGCTTGTAGTCCATGGATTTTGCACGCTCGCCATCGAACTCGCCACAGGCGAGCAGTCGCACATTTTTCTTGGCGGCCACCAGTTCCACCGCGTCTGCGGCGATGGTCGGGGCAATGATCACTTCCACGAACTGGCGGTCAATGATGGCCCTGGCGGTTTCCGCGTCCAGCTCCCGGTTAAAGGCGATGATGCCGCCAAAGGCGGAGGTCGGGTCGGTGGCAAACGCCAGGTCATAGGCCTGGCGAATGTCAGCGCCGATGGCAACACCGCAGGGATTGGCGTGCTTGACGATCACGCAGGCGGGATCGGCGAACGGCTTCACGCACTCAAGGGCGGCATCGGTATCCGCGACGTTGTTGTAGGACAGTTCCTTGCCCTGGAGCTGCCTGGCGGTGGCGACGCAGGCTTCCCGCGGGTTGCGCTCGGCGTAGAAGGCGGCGCGCTGGTGGGGGTTTTCCCCGTAACGCATGTCCTGAACCTTGACGAACTGGGCGTTGAAGGTTCGGGGGAAGTCAGCGTTGTCGTTGTCCGGGGTGCGGCCGCCCAGATAGTTGGCAATGGCGCCGTCATAGCCAGCTGTATGTTCGAAGGCTTTGACCGCCAGGTCGAAACGGGTGTTGTAGGTCAGCTGGCCATCGTTTTCTTCCAGTTCGTCCAGTACCCGGCCGTAGTCCGAAGCATTCACCACGATGGCAACATCGTTGTGGTTCTTGGCGGCGGCCCGCACCATGGTTGGTCCACCGATATCGATGTTCTCGATGGCGGTGGGCAGATCGCAGTCAGGGTTGGCGACCGTGTCTTCGAACGGGTAGAGGTTAACCACCACCATATCGATGGGGTTGATGCCGTGCTCCCCCATCACGCTGTCATCGGTGCCGCGCCGGCCCAGGATGCCACCATGGATTTTCGGGTGCAGAGTCTTTACCCGGCCATCCATCATTTCCGGAAAGCCGGTGTAATCGGACACTTCGGTCACCGGGATGTTGTTCTCCTTCAGCAGGCGGAAGGTGCCGCCGGTGGAGAGCAGTTCAATGCCGCGCTCGGTCAGTGCGCGGCCGAAATAGACGATGCCGGATTTGTCGCTGACACTGATCAGCGCGCGACGGACGGGGGTGTTAGCCTGGTTTGCCATGGGTCATATTCTTTGCTGGAGATGAACGAATAAGGGCCTCGCGAATGGTGTCCGGGAGGCCCTCGTTTCAATCGGGTAGCTGGATTATAGCAGACCGTACTGCTTCAGCTTCTTGCGCAGGGTGCCGCGATTCAGTCCCAGCATGGTGGAGGCCTTGGTCTGGTTGTTGCGGGTGTATTTCATCACCTGCTCCAACAGGGGTGCCTCCACTTCGGACAGCACCAGCTGGTACACCTCTGTGACCGGTGCTCCGTCCAACTGGGCGAAGTAGTTCTTCAGGGCAACTTCGACGCTGTCACGCAGGGTGACGCTGTTGCCGCTGCTGTTCACCGTCTGCAACTGATGAATGTCATCGTTTGCGGATGGGCTCAGGTTGTCGTTTGCCAAAGTCTCAGCGGTCATGCTGCGAATACCTCTCCATTTCGTAAGCCTGCAAAGTACTGTTGAATACTGTCTCTTTGCTCCGTCGCCTCGTCCAGGGCGTTGAAGCGTTTGCGGAACTGTTTGCTCTCCTCGTGGGACTGCAGATACCAGCCCACGTGTTTTCTGGCAATGCGCACACCCATGAAGTCGCCGTAAAACTCATGCAGGGCATCCAGGTGTTGCGTCAGGATCTGCTCCACCTCAGCCAGCGGAGGGGGAGCCAGGTGTTTTCCGGTCTCCAGGAAATGCAGGATTTCCCGAAAGATCCAGGGCCGGCCCTGAGCTGCCCGGCCAATCAACAAACCATCGGCACCGGTGTGCTGGAGTACCTGTTTTGCCTTCTCTGGTGAGGTTATATCACCGTTGGCAAATACCGGGATGCTGACGCGGGATTTCACTTCCGCAATCGTGTCGTACTCGGCGTCGCCCTTATAGGCGTCCTTCCGGGTGCGACCGTGAACAGCCAGTGCCTGAATTCCGGCATCTTCTGCCATCCGTGCAATCAGCGGCGCGTTACGATGATCCCGGTCCCAGCCAGTCCTCATTTTCAGGGTGACCGGGATGTCCACGGCGGCGACGACGGCCTCCAGAATTTTTCTGACCAGACCTTCGTCCTTCATCAGTGCGGAACCCGCGGCCTTGTTACAGACTTTCTTGGCCGGGCAGCCCATGTTGATGTCGATGATCTGGGCGCCGTACTCGGCATTCAGTTTCGCGGCGTGGGCCAGCATCTCGGGATCGCCACCGGCAATCTGAACCGATCTGGGTTCCGGTTCGCCCGCGTGGTTCATGCGGGTTCTGGATTTGCGCGTGTGCCAGAGCTTGCTGTCCGCTATGACCATTTCCGATACGGCCAGCCCGGCGCCCATCTTCCGGCACAGCAGGCGGAACGGGCGATCCGTCACACCCGCCATGGGGGCAACGATTAGCGGGTTGGGCAACGTGTACGGCCCGATTTTTGCCGTTGGCAGCATGATCTGAGTCCGTGTCACAGCGGTTCAAGCAAGGATCGGAGCAGATCGATTGCTCAATAAGTGACCGATCCTGATCCGAAGGGCGGTAATGATACCGCCGGGACGCCAGCGATTGAAGGGGCAAGGAGGTGAAAAAATTGATTATTTTTCGTGCTTTCTGGTTGACTTTTAGTCTGTTCGATGGCGTCTGCCGCGGTTAGCAAGTGAATGCTGGCTTACTCGGGGTTGTAGGCCCGGAAGGCGATGTTGTAGTTCACCGCATCCCTGCCCGGATCCCGGATGCTGATCGCAATTCGCACCGGTGTGTCCGTTGGCATGGCTGACAATTGATGACCTTCGCCGGCAATGTATTCATCCGGAGTGAATACGCTTTGGGCGACCACGTCGCCGTTCAGGTTGGAGAAGGTGAGGGCAATGGCTGGAAAAGGTTGAGAAAACGTTGCCCGATTGATAATCACGGCTTCCACCAACAGTTGGCTGCGGTTGTCGGGATTGGTCCGAACCACCAGTTTGCGGCTCTGGATGGCGTCTACGTCGACCAGAGGCTTGAGTTCACAGCCGGCCAGTTCGCAACCTTTCTCGTAAAAAGGTCTCAGTTCAGGAATGGCAGACAGGCGGTCAAACTGGAACCAGACGACCTGGGCCACCAGTACGCCAATCAGTGCCAGTACCGTCAGGCTCCACAATACCGTGCGCAGTCGTCCGCCGGAGCCGCGATGTACGGACACCGGTTCCCGCCGGAGGTCACTGTAGGGGCGGTGTGTTGTCAGCGGCTCCTCCGGTTCAGCTTCCTCTGCTACGGGGCTTTCGATAGACGCCGTCTCTTGATGGTCCCTGGTGGGCTCCAGGCTGAGGGCGGTATTGGCCGGCGTGGCCGGTGTATCCTCGGGTGGCGTCTGATCCTCCCCGGGCTCAAGGTCCGCGCCAGACCGGACAGACGGTTCGATTTCCGGTTGGGGTTCGTTGTAGGGCTCTGTCCATGGCTCGGGCTCACGGGTGGCCGATATGCCGCTATGTCCCCCGCTGATGTCATCGTCAACAAGCATGGCTTCGGCCCAGCTTTCATCGATATCATCGTCGGTACGATTGTCTTCGGCTTCGAATTCCGATTCGGAGCCTTTTTCAATGGAACGAAAGCTGTCACTGAGCTCGTCTTCGGAGAAGGTCATCCGGGAGCCGGCGTATCGCCCCTCAACTGCGTCCTCTTCCGGATTGTCGGCGAAAACAAAATCATCGTCAGCTGAGAAGCCGCTGGCGGAATCGGTGGATTCCGCGTCCGATGACGCGGGCGAGGTGGGTGGCGGCGGTGCTGCCGGCGCTGCGGGTTTTACCTGGTGCTCGATGGCGTTGAAGACTTCCATGCAGTTTCCGCAGCGCACTTTGCCTTTGGCAATACTGAGTTGCTCTTCCGTTACCCGGAACCGGGTATCGCAATTAGGGCATCGTGTCTGCAGGCTGCTTTGGGTCATGCTTTGTTCCTGTAAGCGACTTCGCTACGAGTCACGGAGTTTAGTCGTTCACAGTGGATTCGTCACCTGTCGTTGCGTCGTCCTGTGAGTCGTATCCACTCTTCCTGTTGCTCGGGTTCATCCATTACAAACCAGGGCTCATAGGCCGCCATGACCTCCCGTGCCTGGTTGGACAGAATGCCGGACAGCACCAGGTCACCGCCGGGTTTGACCCGGGAAGCCAGGTGCGATGCCAGTCCGATCAGCGGCTGGGCCAGGATGTTGGCGAGAACGATATCCGCGCGGGTATCGGGCTCGTGCTCGGGCAGGTACAGGTCCAGACGGCTGTTTTCGACGCCATTGCGCTGGGCATTGTCGCGGCTGGCTTCGAGTGCCTGTGGATCGGTGTCTACACCGATCACGTGATCGGCGCCCAGTAACAGCGCCGCCAGGCCGAGAATACCGGAGCCGCAACCGTAATCGATGACCTGCTTACCCTGCACGTCCTGACCGTCCAGCCACTGCAGGCACAGCGCCGTGGTAGGGTGAGTGCCGGTGCCAAAAGCCAGGCCAGGGTCAAGCATCAGGTTGGCAGCGTCGGGATCGGGAGCGTCATGCCAGCTGGGGACAATCCACAGCCGTGCGCCGAACTGCAAGGGCTGGAAGTCGTCCATCCAGGCACGCTCCCAGTCCTTGTCTTCCACCAGGGTCACCGCAATCTCCGGTAACGACTGTTGGGTCTGCTGATGCCAGGCATCGGTGACAGCGGCACATAACTGGTCGATGTCCCGTTCGGAGTCGAACAGGCCGGTGACGCTGGTCTGGTGCCACAGGGGGGTGGTGCCGGGGTCCGGCTCGTATAATGGTTGGTCGGCTGCATCTTCCATGGAGACGGCTTCGGCGCCCATCTCCATGAGCAGATCTTCCAGCTGATCCGCGTTGTCCGGATCAGCCGGGATCTGAAGTTGTATCCAGGGCATGTGTGGTTCAATCCCGCATCAGTTTTTCCAGGTAATGGATGGTGAAGTCTACCTGTTTAAAGCCACCATCGCGTACCAGTTTCCGATGCAGGGGTTGATTGGTCTTGATGCCTTCGACAACCAGTTCGTCCAGGGCGTTCTTCATCCGCCGACGGGCAATCTCACGATCGTCGCCCCAGGTGATCAGTTTGGCCACCAGGGAATCGTAGTACGGGGGCACCGTATAGCCGCTGTACAGATGCGAGTCGACCCGGATACCGTTGCCGCCAGGGGCATGGAAGTGCTTGACCTTGCCCGGGCTGGGAACAAACGTCTTGGGATCTTCGGCATTGATCCGGCATTCCAGGGCGTGACCGGAAATGCGGATATCGTCCTGGGTGTATTGCAGGGGCAGGCCGCTGGCAACGCGGAGCTGCTCGCGCACGATGTCGACACCGGTGACCATCTCGGAGACCGGATGTTCCACCTGGACCCGCGTGTTCATCTCGATGAAGTAGAACTCGCCGTCCTGGTACAGGAACTCGAAGGTGCCTGCACCCACATAACCGATTTCCTTGCAGGCGTCCACGCAGGCCTTGAGTGTGCGCTCGCGGGATTCCGGGTTGATGTTCGGAGCCGGCGCCTCTTCGATTACCTTCTGGTTGCGGCGCTGCATCGAGCAATCGCGGTCCCCCAGGTGGATGCAGTTGCCGTGCATGTCAGCCAGCACCTGAACTTCGACGTGCCGTGGATGCTCCAGGAATTTTTCCAGGTAGACCGTCGGGTCGCCGAAGGCGTTGCGGGCTTCGCTCTGGGTAATCTGGACACCCTTTAGCAGTGCCGCTTCCGAGTGAACCACCTGCATGCCACGGCCACCGCCACCGGACGCGGCCTTGATCATCACCGGATAGCCGATCTCACGGGCAATGCGCAGGGTGCGCTCCTCGTCGTCGGTCAGTGGACCGTCGGAACCAGGAACCGTAGGTACGCCCGCCTTGATCATCGCGTTAATGGCAGACACCTTGTTGCCCATGAGGCGAATGGTCTCCGCTCTCGGGCCGATGAAGCGGAAGCCGCTTTTCTCTACCTGCTCGGCGAAATCGGCGTTCTCGGCCAGGAAACCGTAGCCCGGGTGAATGCCGACAGAATCGGTCACTTCCGCCGCACTGATAATGGTGGGGATGTTGAGGTAGCTGTCCGTCGCGCTGTTCGGGCCAATACACACGGATTCATCCGCAAGGCGAACATGCATCAGGTCACGATCGACCTGTGAGTGTACCGCGACGGTCTTGATCCCCAACTCTTTACAGGCGCGAAGGATGCGGAGCGCGATCTCTCCCCGGTTTGCGATCAGAACTTTTTCTAACATAGCCATGATGTGCAATCACCGAGTTCAGGAAATGACGACCAGAGGCTGGTCGAACTCTACTGGCTGACCGTTCTCCACCAGGATTTCGGTGACGGTGCCGCTCTTGTCTGATTCGATCTGGTTCATCATTTTCATGGCTTCTACGATGCAGACCACTTCACCTGCCTTGACCTCCTGACCGACTTCCACGAAGGCCTTGGCCGTCGGCGACGGTGAGCGATAGAAGGTGCCGACCATGGGTGAGTTGACGGTATGACCGGAGGGCGCAGCGGGGGTTGCGCTTTCGCTGGCCGCAGGTGCCGGAGCTTCGGCGGCCGGAGCAGGCTGCGGAGCAGGATTGGGCGCCGGGTAGTGGGCCATGTACTGAGTGGCGGCAGCCTGTTCACCGCGACGGGAGATGCGAACGGAGTCGTCACCTTCGTGAATCTCCAGCTCCTCGACGTCGGATTCCTCCAGGAGCTCAATCAGCTTCTTGATTTTACGAATGTCCATAGTCAGTTAAGTCCCGTATTGTCTGTGGTCTATCGGTGAATTCGCTGCAGGGCGGCCTGAAGTGCGAGGTCGTACCCCTGGCTGCCCAGCCCGCAGATAACGCCTTCGGCGATATCGGAAAAATAGGAGTGATGCCGGAACGCTTCCCGCGCATGCACATTGGAAAGGTGCACCTCGATAAAGGGTATACCCGATGCCAGCAAGGCGTCCCTCAGGGCCACACTGGTGTGGGTAAATGCCGCCGGGTTGATAATAATGAAATCCACCCCTTCATTGCGTGCATCATGGATTCGCTCAATCAGTTCGTACTCCGCATTGGACTGCAGGTGCAGCAGGTGATGGCCCTGTTTTGCTGCCTGCTGGTGAAGCCGGTCGTCAATATCCGCCAGGGTTTCATGGCCATACAGCTCCGGTTCCCGGGTGCCCAACATGTTCAGATTGGGGCCATGGAGTACGAGTATAGTCGACATGATGATACGTGCCTTGTTTCCATTATTTTCTACAGGATCGCCGAAAATGGCGTCATTTTCCATTCATGGTGCGTGCTCATGGCTTTCGGATCAATACATTTCGACGTTCCGGATGTGATGGCGGATAACTCTCACATTGCGAATCATTGTCGGAGGGTGCCGGCCACACGTCCATAAGACGTTTGTTTCATTTCCGACGGTTTGGCAGTCCTTTTAGACCATCGTCTAACAAGTTCGGTTTACGACGGAAGTGGTGCCGATCTCCGGCTGAAGTGTACTTTTTTAACGCCTCTCTCTGCTGCCAGACTCGGGGTTTCTGATACTGCCGGAGCAGGGAGGACTTCATGCGAGACACCGAACTATGCAAAAGACTGTTGGTGTTACAGGAGCCCTGGGGCATTTCCCGGGTGCGGGTGGATGTTCAGAGTCAGGAGCTGCATGTCTATCTGACCACCGGCAAACCCTGGTTCGGCCGCTCGCCATTTGAACAGCACAAGTGGCGTTGGCGGCACATTAACGTGGGCACTTACAAGACATACATCCACGCCACGTTGCCGGATGAAGGGGGCATCGCCAACGAGTCCCAGCCGTTCCTGGGCAGTGTGGGACAGGATTACACCCATGGTCTGGCGCGACAGGTGATTGAGTGTCTTCAGGCTGGCCTCGGGTATCGTCAGATTTGCGAGTTGTTGGGCATTGATGTCTATCTTGCCTGGCAGATCCGCCATGGGATCAATGAGGGGCAGTTTCCCGATGTTGGTGGCAAGCTGGCATCACAGATGTCTGATGAGGAAGACGCAGAGCCGGCGCGGCAAGCCATTCCTGCCACCGGCGATCCGGTCTGGTTCAATCTGCTGGAGTCAGAGCAGCCATTCCACGCCAACATGCTGGGCCTGAAATTGCTGCTGGCCCGGACGCGTCAGGAGTTTTCAAGGCTGGCCAGCGAGGATGCGAAAATCATACGGGTCAATGCGGTCCGGCGTTTCTTTATCCGGCATGAAAAGCAACTGGGTGATGAAATTGCCCAGTTGGACAAATTCCGTAGCCAGACAGAGGCAGGCAGCTATGAGTGACGGTTCCCGTAACGGACTGATGACGCCGGACCAGGCATCGGCGCTGATTGATTCCGGTGCGGCGCTGAGTATCGCCGGTGACCGGGAGCTGTTGCTGGCGCTGCCGAAAGGCAACTGGATTGGCGGAACGACACCTTATTTTGTCGCCAGTCAGGGCGGCCTGTGTAGCCGGGATTTTGTTTATGTCCAATGCCTGCATGGAGTCGGAGCGTCGATCAGGAACTATGATGGCGACCATCTTCCCCATGTCCTGGAGGACGCCCCCGAACATGGCTACTCCCTTATTATCCTGCCTGCCGGTAGTCGGGTACTGGAAGACTATGCGCGCTATGCGCCCACCTACTTCGATATGTTTATCAAGCCAATAGCGGGTTGGGTATCCGGCGTGCATGTGGCGGAGCTAGGGCAGGTCAGTGCAGCCGTGGTGGATGGTCGTACCGGCGATCTGTTTACCGATCGGGCTGTTGTCCTGCATGTCCAGTTGCCTGAGCATGAATCCGTTACGGTGCACACGGTCAACTTGTTCGAGGCGGGCGATGGACCGGAGCTGGAATTTGCCGCCACGGGGTTCTCCGCGGAAGACTGCCTGATCGATGGTCAGCCGGGCAACCTCGCGGATACCCTGCAGGCGTCTGGCACCGACAGGCGCGGGCCGCTGGTGGCGGATTACTGTGGAGCACTGGTCAATGTCAGTATTCAGGCGGTGGATGCACAGGAAAGATCTGTCCGATTCTATGCCCCGGTTTTCGAGGGGGTTCGTTATCGATTCGCCAAACCGGTGGACAATTACCCCGAGGCTTTTCTGGCCGCTATGCCGGAGGATTCCGGTGAGGTGCTGTTCAGTTGCAACTGCATATTGAACTATCTGGACTCGAATCTGGAAGGGCAACGCACCGGCCAGTTGACGGGGCCGATCACCTTTGGTGAGGTCGCCTATCAGTTGCTGAATCAGACAGCGGTGTATCTGACGCTGGAACGGGACTGACCGGGCGTCAGTCCGTGGCCGCCGTCACACAGTTCCTGCCAAGTTCCTTGGCCTTGTACAGTGCCCGGTCAGCGCGCTCACACAGGGCCTGGGAGCTGTCGCCGGTCCAGGCTGCCACACCGCAACTGAACGTGACATTGAAATCCCGGTCGCCGGCGGGCTGTTGCAGTTCCGAGAAGCGCTCACGGATTTCATTGAGCACGTTGCGGGCATCGCTTTCCCGGGTGTCGGGCAGAATGATGGCGAATTCTTCTCCGCCATAGCGGCCGATATGATCGGTCTTACGCAGGCGCTGTTTGAGGAACATGGACAAGCTGCGTAACACGCGATCGCCGATCGGGTGGCCAAACGTATCGTTCACTTTCTTGAAATAGTCGATGTCGATCATCGCAAAGCATAGGGATGTCTCCTTCAGCTTTGCGCGAGCAATCTCCTGATCCAGTAGATGGAGAGTGTGAGTGTGGTTGTACAGGCCGGTGAGGCTGTCCCGGATCATCAGAGCCAGCAGGGAGCGGGCACGTCGTCCGCGGTTGTGAATGGTGGCGACCAGGTGTTTGGGATCGATGGGTTTGGTCAGGAAGTCGTCGCCCCCGAGGCTCATGGCGTGCAGCTGCTTGGAAACGTCCTCCTCGGCGGACAGATAGATGATGGGAACGCTGTGCAGTTTGTCCTGCTGGCGGATCACCCGTGCGATCTCCATGCCGGTGCATCCGGGCATGTACATGTCGAGGACAATGATTTCCGGTGAGAACTCTTCCAGTGCATGAATAATCTGCATCGGGTCGGTAATGATGTGGGCCTTCATGCCGGCTTTTTTCAGGACGGTTTCCATGAACTTGGCCTGAGCGCGGGAGTCGTCCAGCACCAGTACCCGGTATGGCTCCACCGTGTTGCCATGGGTATAACTTTCGATTTTCTCGATCAGTTGGCCGGGGTCGACCGCCGGATAGAAGAACTCTTCACCTCCGCAGCGGGAAGCCCGCAGGCGGGTTTCGATTGTGCCATCCTCATCGCTCATGAAGATGACGGGGATGGGGGTGTCATGGCGTTCCTGCAGGCACTCGATAGTGGCGATTCCGGCGTTGGCTTTATCACCGAAATTGACGTCCATCAGGATGGTTTCGGGCTTGTGCAGGGCGCAGGCTTCAATAAGCTGGTCGGCGTCACTGAATGCCGAGGCCCGGAAACCGAAAAATTCCAGCTGGCGAATCAGCCGCCTGGCCATTTCATCATTGGCCAGGGCAATATAAACCGGCGTCCGGCGAAACTGCCGGGGGGTATCCGCCGTGTTTTCATCGGTTCGGCGAAGTGTGTTGCGAGACAGGAGCTCTATGGCATCCTGCAGCTGCCGTTCCAGGCCTTCCGGAAGGTTCTCTCCGGTCGGCCAGTCTTCAAGGAGCGTCAGTACCTTTTTGCCGGCATCGGAATGGCCGGCCATTTCGAAGCGCTGGGCATAGCGGACCAGTTTGTCCGTGGCGGTGATGAAGTCCCCGCGAAAGGCGGCGGATTGCTGGTTGTTACCATGAATTTTCTGCCAGGTGTCGAGCACCACTCTTGCCTGTGTTGTTACGCGGCGGGCAAAGTGTTGTCTGAGTTTCTCTTTCTGGCTTTCATCGTTCATTGTAATCCGACCTGCCTTTTCTCGTTACTGAGTCGCCCCTCTCCGGGACACGAGTCCTCCACAGAGTCTATAGTGTTTAGTGTTGTCGGCGTAGATCATGCAATGTAAATGTTTGTCAACTCTGCGGGGCAGATCACATCAGTGTCCCGGCAGAACCTCATCATTCAGGGTCAGACAGGCCCCGGAGGCCGCCAGTTATGGCACGGATGCAGTCTCTAGCTATGCCTTTTCACCAGAGGGGGCTGATTTCCCTTCGTTCCCTGCTATTGCTCTATACCGGCAGCTTGCTGCTGCTGATTCTGCTGGCCAGCCTTGCCTTTAGCTTTGATCGTTTCCGGGACTATGTGTCGGATCAACTGGAGGGGCATGCCCGCGACGGGGCGACCGCGGTGGGGTTGTCGCTGTCCAACGCCATTGATGGCCGTGATCCTGTGGCGTCTGCATCATTGATTGACTCGGTTTTTGACAGTGGCAGGTACCTGTCGGTGGTGTATTTCGATCATCAGGGTGAATGGATCGCAGGCCGGCAGGCGAGGCTGTCCAGTGCCGGTGTACCGTCCTGGTTTGTGTCATTGGCGGACTTGCCTTTGCCTGTGGGGCAGGCGGAGGTGGTGCGTGGCTGGTCCCGTCTCGGGTATGTGGAAGTCGTCAGTCACCCGGGGCGGGCTTATCGCGATCTCTGGCATGTGACCATAGGGATGATCGGCGGAACCATGGTGGTTGGCACCATCGGATTATTGTTGTTGTTCTGGATGGTGAGACGGCTGCTCAAGCCGCTGAAAGCGCTGGAAAAGCAGGCCGAGGCGCTGGGGCGAAGAGACTTTCGCAAGCGTGTCGAGATAAATTCTACTCGTGACCTGAACCAGGTCACCCGTGCGATGAACCAGATGGCGGATGACCTCGGCGACCTGTTCGAGGGACAGGCGAAACTGATTCAACACCTGCGGCGGGTCAGTAATGAAGACAGCGTCACCGGGCTGGCCAGCCGCAGTGCCTTCGATCAGCGCCTGAAAGTTGAGGTGGAATCGGAGGAGCGGGCGGCTCCGGGGGTATTGTTCCTGATACAGCTCGACGACTTTGCTCTGTACAACCAGACCTATGGCCGTAGTGAAGGTGACCGTTTGCTTCTGGGTATTGCTGGCGTTATCAATCAGTTTGTCCGGGCCCACACGGGCGCATTTGCCGGCCGTAGAAGTGGTGCCGAATTCGCCATTTTTTTGCCCGGAGTGACCCAGGCAGATGGCGTTGTCTGGTGTCATCAACTGATCGAAGAACTGGATGGTGTGTATGCTGACCGGGCATCCCCCATGGAGGTGATGGTCCACGCTGGCGTGGCTCAGGCGCTGGAAAGCCGGAATGCACGGGAACTGATGACCGCAGCGGATGAGGCGCTGCGACAGGCTCAGACCAGTCCCCAGACCGAGTGCTACGCGGCGGACCCGGAGCGGACCGGTCATCACAATCTGGAAACCTGGCGCGCGATAATCCGCCGTGCCATTGATCAGGACCGTTTGTCACTGTGGCTGCAGCCCATGGTGGTCAACGGCAATGGCGATCTGGTCTATCATCAGGTGTTTTCACGTATCGAGAGCGATGAGGGTGAGCTCAGGGCTGCGGTGTTTGTGCCAATCGCCGAGCGCTTCGATATGATCGCGGACATTGACCGGCTGGTGGCGCGTCATGCGCTTCTTCTGCTTGAACGACAACCACAGTCGAGTCTGGCGTTGACCCTGGGGGCTTCCTCCGTTGCCAGTGAATCGTTCCGGCAAGACCTGATTGAGCGTCTGGAGTCGGCCGGGCCTGCGCGTGAACGCCTCTGGGTTGGTATTTCGGAACAAACCGTGCACCATCACCGGACGGCGGTCGGCTTGCTGGTGCGAGCGCTGAACCGGCTCAATGTGGCGGTCCTGGTGGACCGCTTCGGGGTCGGCGGCGTACCTTTCAGTTACCTGAGGAATCTGAGGTTCCAGGGCCTTCGTATTGATAACAGCTTTATTCATGGTATTGATAGCCATGAAGAAAACCGCTTTTATCTGGAGTCTGTGGTGGCAATCGCCCATAGTCGGGGGGTAAAAGTGTTCGCGACAGGCGTAGAGACCGCCGAAGAATACAAGGTCTTGTGTACATTGGGTGTGGATGGTGCGATGGGGTACCATCTGGGCCGGCCGTTCCAGGCGGATAACGATAACTGACAGGGGGTTGAGTAACCGATGCCGGGCAGAATCAGACAGTATTTCAGGGATCGTAAGGACGATGTACAGGATTACACCGATGGAAGCGGTGTGATTGGTAAATTCATCCTCATTGTACTGGGCGTGTATCTGCTGGTAACGGTGATACTGGGTATGTTCTGGAGCAGCGAGCCGGACACCTTTTCGGTGCGGGAGCATACCCGCGCCGTGGCTTCTGAAATGGATCGGGAGCCGGTGGCGGGGTTTGCCACCACCGTGACCATGATCCGTGTTGCGGAAACCCTGCTGGACAAGTCCGGTGGCTATATTTCCAACGACATCTTTCCGCCCGGGCTGTGGTTGGACAACATGCCAAGCTGGGAGTACGGCGCGCTGGTACAGCTGCGGGATTTGTCCCGGGCCATGCGCAAGGATATCAGCCGGTCCCAGAGCCAGTCGGCGGAAGATCCGGACCTGATCGTGGCGGAACCCCAGTTCCATTTTGACAGTGGCAGCTGGGCCATTCCTTCCACCGAGGCGGAATACCGCCGGGGTATCGAAGCGCTGTATCGCTATCTGGACCGGCTGTCGCGTCGGGACCAGCCCTCTGCCCAGTTTTTTGCCCGGGCGGACAACCTGAACAACTGGCTGGCGGACCTGGAGACCCGTCTCGGCAGCCTGTCCCGTACCCTGGGTGAGAGTGTTGGCAAGACCTCCGTATCGGAGGCGGTCGCCACCATCAACCCCGATGATCCGCTGGCCGAGGAGGCCACGGGGGAGGAGGTCAAGACCCCCTGGACCAAGATCGACGACGTGTTCTATGAAGCCCGCGGCAGTTCCTGGGCCCTGTTGCACATTTTCCAGGCCATTGAGGTCGACTTCCGCAAGGTGTTGAACGATAAAAATGCCATGGCCAGTGTGAAGCAGATTATCATCGAGCTGGAAGGCGCTCAGGGCGCTATGTGGAGTCCGGTGATCCTCAACGGCAGCGGTTTCGGGGTACTGGCGAACCATTCCCTGACCATGGCGGCCTACCTGTCCCGCGCCAGCGCTGCGATCAGTGACATGCGGGATCTGCTGTCCCGGGGCTGACCCCCCGTGACAGCCGGGCTGCCGGCTCTGATCCAGGCACAAAAAAACCGGGCTGTCATGGCCCGGTTTTTTGTGCGAGTGCGGCGTTTAACCCTTGTAGGCGTTAACCGAATCGACGATGGCTTTCCTGGCTTCCTCGGCGTTGCCCCAGCCCTGTACCTTGACCCACTTGCCCGGCTCCAGGGTTTTGTAGTTCTCGAAGAAGTGCTGGATCTGGTCCCGCAGCAACTGAGGCAGGTCTTCGACGTCCTGCACACCCTTGTAGGACGCAGTCAGCTTGTCGTGGGGAACCGCGACCAGCTTGGCATCACCACCGGCTTCGTCTTCCATGTTCAGCACGCCTACCGGGCGGCAGCGGATGACAGAGCCTGCCTGAACCGGGTACGGAGTGACGACCAGAACGTCGAGGGGGTCACCGTCATCGGCCAGGGTATGGGGGATGAAGCCATAGTTGGCCGGGTAAAACATGGGAGTAGCCATGAAACGGTCGACCAGCAGGGCGCCCATGTCCTTGTCCAGCTCGTACTTGACCGGCGAGCTGTTCGACGGAATTTCAATGGCGACGTAGATGTCTTCTGGCGGGTTCTTGCCTGCCGGGATGTTGTCGAAGTTCATGAGCAATCCTTCCTGAGGTACGTTTAACTGCGTTTAAAAAGTGGGCGCAATTATACGGGACTCTGTTGTGGATCGAAACTAAACGTTGGTCTCTCTTCAGAGTCGCATTTGCTTGGCGATCAGTTCCTTCATGATTTCATCGGTGCCGCCGCCGATGGACAGGATCTTCGCATCCCGGTATAGCCGCTCCACCACCGACTCCCGCATGTAGCCCATGCCGCCGTGGATCTGAACCGCCTCACGGGTGACTTTCTCACACACCTCCACCGCAAAGTTCTTGGCCATGGCCACCTGTTTGATGGGGTTCTTGCCGGCCTGCATCAGCGCGGCGCAGCGGTAGGTGTACTCCCGTGCGATCTCCACCTGGGTGGCCATGTCCACCAGTTTGTGGCGGGTCACCTGGAAACGGTCAATGGAGCGGCCGAAAGCCTGACGTTGTTTGGCGTAGGCGAGTGACGCCTCCAGCGCAATGTCCGCTGTGGTGTAAGCCATGATGGACAGCATCAGGCGTTCGGCCAGGAAGTTGCTCATGATGGCAATGAAGCCGGCGTTCTCGGCGCCGATCAGGCGGTTGGCAGGCACGCGGCAGTCCTCGAAAAACAGCTCTGCAGTGTCGCTGGCCCACCAGCCCATTTTTCGCAGCTTCCTGCCGGTGGAGAAACCCGGCATGTCGCGGTCGATCAGTAACAGGCTGATGCCACCATGCCCTTCGCCCCCGGTGCGAACGGCAACGGTGTAGTGATCGGCACGCATGCCGCTGGTGATGAAGGTCTTGCTGCCATTGACGATGTAATGGTCGCCATCGCGGACGGCACGGGTCTTGATGTTGGCCACATCAGAACCGCCGCCGGGTTCGGTGATGGCGAGGGCGGCAATTTTCTCGCCGCGCAGCACCGGCGGCACGATCTGTTCACGCACCTCGGGTTGCGCCCACTTGGCAACCGGTGGCAGGCCAATGTCCAGCGAGCCGAGGCTGGCCACCAGACCGCCTGAGGTAGAGCGCATCAGTTCCTCGGAAACGGCAACTTTCAGGAACACGTCCCCCTCTCCGGTGCCACCGAGGGCTTCCGGAAATCCAATGCCGAGCAACCCGGCATCGCCGGCCTTCTTGTAAATATCACGGGGAAACTCACCGGATTCTTCCCAATCGTCAATGTGGGGAAGCACATGGGTGGCAACAAACTTGCGCGCGCTCAGGCGGGCCTGTTCATGAATATCGTTGAAGTAATCGGACACGGACAACCTCCCAATGATCGTAAACCTTGGGAGGCAGTGTCGCTCAATTGCGAATACCAAGCAAGCGCTTGGTATGGGGTGGGGCTGGCTGGCCTGAATTGCCAGAAAGTCCGACTGAAGTAGGTTAGCTCCCCTGGCGGGGGATGCTTTTTACGCCGCTACTGGTGCCCAGTAGCAACAGATCCGCCGGACGGCGGGCGAACAGTCCGTTGGTAACGATCCCGACAATCTGGTTCAGCTTCTCTTCAACCTGAATGGGGCGGGATATATCCATGTTGTGAATGTCCAGGATGATATTGCCATTGTCGGTGGTGAAGCCTTCGCGGTAGACCGGGTCGCCGCCGAGGCGGACAATTTCACGACCGACATGGCTGCGGGCCATGGGAATGACCTCGACCGGTAGCGGGAAGGTTCCGAGGGTGCCGACCAGCTTGGACTCGTCGGCAATACAGATGAAGGTCTTGGCAACGGCGGCCACGATCTTTTCCCGGGTGAGTGCGCCACCGCCGCCCTTGATCAGTTCCAGGTGTTCGTTGGTCTCGTCGGCGCCGTCCACGTAGAACTCCAGCTCGCCGACGCTGTTCAGATCGTACACGGGAATACCGTGGCTCTTCAGACGTTCTGCGGTGGCGTCCGAACTGGCTACGGCGCCATCGAATTCATTGCGGATGTCCGCCAGCAGGTCGATAAAGAAATTGGCGGTGCTGCCGGTGCCGACACCAATAACGCTGTCGCTATCAAGGCGGGGGGCAATGTAATCCAGTGCGGCCTTGGCAACGGCTTTTTTCAGTTCGTCCTGGGTCATGGGGGAGCTCCGGGTTGGGGATGTGAACAGGTTTGGCGCTATTATAGCCTTTCTGGCGTCATCGCTTATAGACGGAGGGCGACCAAAGTTTCTACACTGTGCGTTTTTCCCACGAATCTCATTAACTTCCGGACGGACCCATGCCGCAACGCTATATCAAGAAAATCCTCGATGCCCGGGTGTACGATGTGGCCATCGAGACACCGCTGACCGAGGCGCGGAGCCTCTCAAAACGCTTCAATAATCACATTCATATCAAGCGTGAAGATCTCCAGCCGGTGTTTTCCTTCAAGATTCGCGGCGCCTACAACCGGATTGCCCAGCTGTCCGAGGACCAGAAAGCCAGGGGGGTTATCTGTGCGTCGGCCGGTAACCATGCCCAGGGTGTGGCGCTGGCGGCCAAGAATCTCGGTATCAAGGCCGTTATTGTGATGCCGCAGACCACTCCGGATATTAAAGTGCGCTCTGTTCGGGATCATGGCGCAAAGGTCGTGCTCAAGGGCGACGCCTTTGACGAAGCGGCGGCCCACGCCCAGGAACTGATTAAAAAACATGGTTACACCTACATTCCTCCCTACGACGATCCGGACGTGATTGCCGGGCAGGGCACTGTGGCCATGGAACTCATGTGGCAATTCACCAAACCCTTGCATGCAGTCTTTATCAGCGTGGGCGGTGGCGGCCTGATTGCCGGTATGGCGGCCTACATCAAGTACCTGCGTCCGGAGATCAAGGTCATCGGTGTGGAGCCGGAGGATTCCAACTGCCTGCAGGCGGCCATGAAAGCCGGCGAACGGGTCGTGCTGGATGAAGTCGGCATCTTCGCCGACGGCGTCGCGGTCAAGCAGATCGGCGAGCACCCGTGGGAAGTCTGCAAGGATTATGTGGATGAAGTGATCACCGTCTCCACCGACGAAATCTGTGCGGCTATCAAGGACATCTTCGAGGATACCCGCTCCATCGCCGAACCGGCCGGCGCCCTCGGCGTGGCGGGTGTGAAGAAGTACATCGAGCGCGAGAACATTGAAGGGGAAAACCTGGCGGCGATCCTCAGTGGCGCCAATATGAATTTTGATCGTCTGCGTTATGTATCCGAGCGCACCGAAATCGGTGAAAAGCGGGAAGCAATCCTGGCGGTCACCATTCCCGAGAAGCCGGGGGCCTTCAAGACCTTTATCAAGTCCCTGCACAAGCGCAGCATCACCGAGTTCAACTACCGCTATGCTGACAGCAAGCTGGCCACGATCTTTGTCGGTGTCCAGATCCAGGCCGGCGGCCTCGGCCGGGATGAACTGGTGCAGGAGCTGCGGGAGTCGGGCTACTCGGTGGTGGACCTGACCGACAGCGAATTCGCCAAGCAACACATTCGCCACATGGTCGGCGGGCACGCACCGTCGGTGACCAACGAGAAGGTCTATCAGTTCGAATTCCCGGAGCGCCCCGGCGCGCTGCTGAAGTTCCTGATGTCACTGGGCACGCGCTGGAACATCTCGCTGTTCCACTACCGCAACCACGGCGCAGCCTACAGCCGTGTATTGTTGGGTGCCCAGGTCGACAAAGAGGATCTGGCCGACTTCGAGGAGATGCTGGACAAGGTCGGTTTCCGTTACGAAGACATGACGGATAACGAGGCTTATCAGTTGTTTCTTGGTGCTGGGAATGGCTAGAGGTAACGACCAAAGTTAGGGGTGTGCGGGATCATCCTGCCGAAACTGTGCGGAGCCATGGATGGCAGAGCCCAAGCGCCACATGGGCGAAGCAAACGCTTATGAAGCAAAGCTTCATGTGCAGCTGAGCGACAGCAATCTGCGATTGCTGGCCGGACCCGCTTGCGGGTGCTTGAGCGTGTTTCGGCAGGATGGTCCCGCACACCCCGGGAATCTGCACAGTTTCGGAAGCCCTACCCACGACCCGGTCCCGTCAGAGTTCAGAAATCATTAGCCTTACAAAATTTTAATCTGTCAAAAATTGTAAATATCGAGATGCGTGTTAGTCTTTCGTCTAATTCTTAAAAAACAATAATAGCTCACTGATTTGTCGAGTTTTTACCTTTCCGGGAGCTGGAGAAACGTAACATGGAACGCAAGCCTGACATCCTCCGGGCCATTGTGCTGGTTTTCGCTGTTGGTCTTGTGATCACTGGTATTACCTCGCTGCAGGCCTCCGAAGAGAAGCAGGGTGCAAACGCCCGCGCCGTTGCCAACGATGTCGTGCTGGTGCCGGTCAGCCGCGGCGATCACCGTGAACCGACCCGGTAACAACGCCGGTCCGTGACAATGCTGTGCAGGGGAATGTCCCAGGGTTCAGTGGGCAACTCCGGCATCCTCTGAAAATCATGGGCAATGCCAATCAGTTTTGGCGCGAGCCGGGGGCGAATCCTGGTGAACGCGAATGTCCGGTCATAGAAACCGCCCCCCATACCCAGTCGCCCGCCTGATTCATCGAACCCAACCAGTGGAAACAGAACCGCATCCAGTGCCCAGGCTGGACGCCGCAGTCCCCTGTGGAACGGGGGCTCCGGAATGCCGAAACGGTTGCTGACCAGTTGCACGCCGTCCTCGTACGGGCTGAACACCAATTTGCCGTGATGTATGGGATGCAGGACTGGCAGGTAGAAGCGAATGCCCTTGCGTCGTGCGACGGACAGGTAGGTGTGCGGATCAATTTCGCCGTCATTGGGCAGATACACCGCTATATGTCGTGCCCGGTGCAGGTCCGGGTTGTTCAGCAGGTTCAGGGCGAGATTTTCGGCGGCGCGTTGCTGTTGTTCCGGGCTCAGGGACCGACGTTCGTAGCGGAGTGCTTTGCGAAGGGCGCTACGTGATCGCGTGTCAGGATGTGCTTCAAACGGTTTGGGGGTAATGATCTGACTCAAAATAAAGCTTCCCGAGCTGCCGTTTATCGGATGTGGCCCTTGAACCCAAAGTTCAAGGTCGGTGGCCGCTGTGACATATTAGGCTTTCCCCCTCGGGGGACGTGCTCACAATGCCCTGAAGTAGCCACCTGGGTAGTGCGCATCGGCTCGAGGACGTATCCGACCTGCGAACAGCCCAGGAAGTTAACTACATTATACGGGCATCAGCGGGGCCGATTGCAACACCTGAATCCGCACAGGAGACCAAGGTCTATTGGCCGGAGGATTCCCCCAGGGCGGAATCGAGCTTGCTGTCCATCGCCTCCAGGATAGAGCTGGCGGTGTCCGACATGGTGTCGCGCTCAAGTAAATCGTGGGTGATGTTCAGCGCTGCCATGACCGCAATACGTTCGGTGCCAAAGACCTTGCCGCTAGCACGGATTTCCCGCATCTTGCTGTCCAGGTGGTGGGCAGACTGAATCAGTGCCTCGCGAGCTTCCTCGGGGCAGGCAACCAGGTATTCCTTGTCGAGGATCTTAACTTCAACCGTGGTGGGCTGCTGTTTTGCCATCAGTGGTGCTCCAGGGCCCGTAGGCGGCCGATCATGGCTTCGATCTTGTTTTTCGCAAGATCGTTCTTGTGCATTAACTGCGCACGCTCCCGATTCCAGTCATCCTGCAGTTCCCTGAGTGCAGCATTATCCCGTTCCAGTTTGCGGCAGCGTTCAATGAGCTTGTCCAGTTTGTCCGCCAATGCCTGTAGTTCGGACTGTTCCATGATTGCGTCAACGCCTGTGGTTATAGATGCAAGTAACTATAAGTGTGGACTGCAACCCGGTCAATTTACAGGGTTGTCATGGCCTCGTCTGCGTGACAACTGTCACTCTCCGGCGCTGTGGCTGAGGCCCTGCTGCCGGCCTTGACGCCAGGCCTGCAGCGCGGGAATCAGGCCCACCAGGGCCGCCGTGCCTGGCACGCTGGCGAGAATGATCCATTCCGGCGCGGCCAGGGGGCGCAGGCTGATCGATATTCCGTAGTGCTCCAGCAGCCAGGGGCTGAGGAGCGTCAGCCCTCCACTACCGAGCACTACGGCCAGCAAGCAGGCAATGACGGCAAGGAACAGGCATTCGATCACGTGCAGGGCGGCGACCAGTCCCGGAGAGGCTCCGGTGGCACGGAGAATGGCGATCTCGCGGCTTCGTTGAGCCTGGAGAGTCAGCAGCACGGCGACCAGGCCGATCAGGCTGATGACCACCACAAAGCCGGTAATGCCCAACAGGGCGCGCTCAAACTGTCCCATGATGCGCCAGAGTTCACTCAGCGCCACCCCGGGTAGTACGGCAGACAGCGGCTCCGCCCGGGATTCGTTGATCTGCCGCTGCACCTGGAACGTCATCACCTTGCGCTCAATGCCCACCAGCGCCGCGGTGATGGCATCGGGGGTCAGGTCGCGCTTCCTGGCCTGCTCGGGAGAGACCGTTCTTCCCGGGATTGCCACGCCGGATTCCCAGCCGATGTGCATGGCTTCCATGCCTTCCAGGCTGATGTAGACCGCCTGATCTACGGGTGTCCCGGTTGGTGCCAGAATACCGGTGACAGTGAAGGGGGTGTCTTTGTGGTTGGAAAAGCTGGTGCTACCGCCGCCGTGGGACAGGATCAGTTGGTCTCCGAGGGTGTGCTCGTGTTTGCGGGCGGCTTCCGCCCCGAGAACCACATCAAAGACATCGTCAAACCAATGGCCGTCACTCAGCTTGAGTGCCTGGTCCCGGCCATACTGGAAGTGTTCGAAAAAGCCGGTATCCGTGCCGACAACACGATGGCCGCGATAGCTGTCGCCCAGGGACAACGGAACCGTCCAGTCGATACGGCTGTCTTCGGTCAGTCCCTGATAGGTGGACCAACGGATATTGTTGGTCGCATCGCCGATGTGAAATACGGTGTAAAGTAGCAGGTTCAGTTGCCCGCTGCGGGCGCCGACGATCAGATCGGTACCCGAAATGGTGTTGGTGAACGACTGGCGCACCTCGGTACGCAGGTACTGAACCCCCAGTAGCAACGTCACGCTGAGGGTCAGGGTCAGCGTCACCAGCGCGAGCACGCGGCGCCGGTGCCACAGGCTGGCCCAGGCCAGGGAAAACGCCAGGCGGGCCTTCATGACTGCACCTCCAGGAACAGTTCGTGGTCAAAGTGGGAAGCCAGGCCCTGGTCGTGGCTGACAAAGATTACCGAGGAGCCTGCCCGTTGCGCCAGGGTCAGAAGCAGTTCGATGAACCGGTCCCGGTTATCGGTATCCAGCGCCGAGGTGGGTTCATCGGCGAGGATCAGTTCGGGGTGGCCAATCAGGGCGCGGGCGGCGGCCACCCGTTGTTGCTGGCCCACACTGAGGCGGGTGACCGGCTGGTGCCAGTGGCTGTGCGGAATGGCCAGTTCGGCCAGCAGTTCCCCGGCTTCCTGCGAGGGTTCCGGTTTCGCGAGTTGGTGCCGCTTGGCAGACAGGCGACACGGCAGGGTGACATTACCAAGAGTCGTTAAGTAGGGCACCAGATTGAACTGCTGGAAAATAACGCCCATGTGGTCGGCCCGAAAACGGTCTCGCTGTCCATTGGAGAAGGGGGTAATGTCCTTGCCCAGCAGTGAAACCGTACCAGAGGTAGGGCTTAACATGCCGGCCAGCAGGCTCAGCAGTGTGCTTTTCCCGCTGCCACTGGGACCCTTGATAAACAGGTGCTCACCGCGCGCAAGGGTGATGTCCGGAAATGGCAGCGTGACGTGGCTTTGGGGCCATTGATAGCCCAGGCCACGTGTTGTGACGGCCTGCTGTTTATATTCGGAACCGAGGGTCTGTCCGGGTGTCTGCTTGGTCATGTGCGCTTGCGCTTATTCGGTGTATGATTTGCCCACAAATCCATAAGTAGGCGTTTTATGTTCTCGGCTTCACGCATGTATTCAGTTTTCTCTGTGTTTATCCGCCGCTCGTTTCGGGGTGGCGTCACCATTTTCCTGGCAGCGTTCCTGAGTGTTGCCACCGCAGCCGATCGGGAAATTGACTGGCTCGAACTGATGCCGGAAGAAGACCTGAATTTGCTGGAGAGTATGCCAGAAATCGTTCATGAGGGAGACGGCCCGCCTACGTTGCCGGACGAGATCATGACCGGTCGGGTGGTACCCGAGATGGATGGGGTTTCCGGAAAAATTCCCGGTTTTGTTGTGCCCCTGAAAACCACCGATGACATGCGTATCCTCGAGTTCTTCCTGGTGCCGTACTACGGTGCCTGTATCCACGTCCCGCCGCCACCCCCCAACCAGATCATCCACGTGAAGTACAAAGAGGGCTTTACTCTCGAGGCGCTTTACGATCCGGTCTGGGTGGAGGGCACTCTGGTTGTCGAGAGTACCGAAAACGACATTGCCAAATCGTCATACTCCGTGGTCGCCGAGAAGGTGGAGCGGTACCAGCAGTAAGGCTGGTTATTGGCCGAGCTGGAACGTGGGTTCGTCCTCGCCAAGCCGGATGCTGCCCTGTCCGGTTTCGCCTGCCCATTCTACCGTCAGCACCTCAAGGTTCGGAAACCTGGCCTTCAGGGGGCTTGAGAACGCTTGGTCGGCAGTCAGAGTCTTGCATTCCAGTTGCTGAGAGACTTCGTATTCGCGATGGCCTTCGTCCTCGGCGTCATGATGGTGTTCGTCGTGATGGTGATGATCCTCGTCTGGCTGATCCGCAGGCCCGGTATGATGAACCGCGCCCGCCGTCACAACGCAGGAGCCAGGGACGGTGTCGATCAGTGGATTGTCGCCCAGCCACTTTGAAATCTCTGCCAGCCTGGCTTTTTCTTCCGGTGTTTGGGCCTGCCTTTCAAAGCCGACAAGGTTGTAGGCTGGCGAGGTAAAAAGCAGATCAATGCTGTTACCCTGGATAGCCATTTGCAGTTGCCCATAGCCATGACGATGAGCGCCCGGATTATCGCTGGCGATGGCCGGGCCTGCCACCAGCAGGGCAGCGACACCAAGGTTGACGGCTGTTCTGGGCAGGGTGTGGAGAATGTGGCTGTTCATGGGTGCGAATCTCTCGAATTTGATATGTTATAACATAATTGACCATCTGCTTCCCTGAATCAAGAGGGCGAGTGCCTTCGCAGCGCCCGGATGCTAGGATAGACCCCTAAATCCAGTCATACAGGACAGTTCCGTTTCATGTCAGAAACCGACACCTCAGGTGCCGCCCGCGCAGCAGCGTTCGAGCGTTGGGCCAATATCTTCACCGCGCATAAAGCCTTCAGCCACCCATCCGAACTTCACGGTGTCCTTTGTGGGCGGCTGGCCGCCGGTGCCCGTATAGACGAGTCAGAATGGCTTGCCATGGTCTGCGAACACATGGGATTGCCGGATACCGCTGCCGACGAGTCCGCTGAACTGAAAGAATTCATGCAGGCAGCCTACGACCAGACCCTGGCTTTGCTGAAAGCCACGGACATGAGTTTCCATCCGCTGTTGCCGGATGACGACTATGCCATTGACCAACGTCTGGAAGCACTCACTTCCTGGGTGCGCGGTTTCCTTGAAGGTATGGCATTGTCTGCCGGTGAGTCCCTGGGGCAGGCGCCGGATGAGATCCGCGAGCTGATCGAGGACATGGTCGCCATCAGTCAGGTGTCCGAGGACGAAGAAGCAGACGATGACAGCGAACAGCAACTGATGGAAATTGTGGAATACGTGCGCCTGGGGGCGCTGGCGGTGTTCACCGAATTCAACCCGCCAGAAAAGCCGGCCACGGATACTCCGACACTGCACTGAGCAGGTACGTGCCTGCGGGAGAGGTTATGCCGTCAATGATACCCATGAAAGAATTTGCCGATCGCCGCCGCAAGCTGATGGAGCGGATGGCTCCGGACAGTATTGCGATTGTGCCGGCGGCTCCGGAAAGCGTTCGTAACCGGGATGTGCTGCACCCATTTCGTCAGGACAGCGATTTCCAGTACCTGTCCGGGTTTGGCGAGCCGGAGGCGGTATTGGTGTTGATCCCCGGGCGCGAGCATGGCGAATCCGTGCTGTTCTGCAAGGAGCGCAATCCGGAGAAGGAATTGTGGGACGGTTTCCTGTCGGGGCCGGAAGGAGCCATTGACAAGTTCGGACTGGACGATGCCTTCCCGATTTCCGACATTGACGACATCCTGCCCGGCATGATTGAGGGGCGCAGCCGGGTCTACTACCCGCTGGGTAAGGATCACAGTTTTGACGCGCGGGTCATGGACTGGGTCAAGGTGATCCGCAGCAAGGTGCGCGCGGGTGCCCATCCCCCGGGAGAATTTGTCGCTCTGGAACATTTGCTCCACGATTTACGGCTGTACAAGAGCGCCAATGAAATCAAGGTGATGGCGAAAGCGGGTGAGATCAGCGCGAAGGCGCATTGCCGGGCCATGAAACGAGCCCGCAAGGGTGGGTATGAATACAACCTGGAGGCGGAACTGATCCATACGTTCATGGACCATGGCGCCCGTTCCACGGCGTATCCGTCCATCGTCGGCTCCGGTGCCAACGGTTGTATTTTGCACTACATCGAAAACAGTGCGCCGTTGAAAGAGGGCGATCTGGTGCTGATCGACGCAGGCTGTGAAGTGGACTGCTATGCCTCGGATATTACCCGGACATTCCCGGTCAGTGGTCGTTTCAGTGCCGAGCAGAAGGCATTGTATGAAGTGGTTCTGTCAGCCCAGTACGCAGCGATTGAAGCCGTGCGCCCCGGTAATCACTGGAACCACCCCCACGAAGCGGCCCTGCGGGTGCTGACCCAGGGCTTGATTGATCTTGGTCTGTTGTCCGGCTCCCTTGATGATGCCCTGGAACAGGAAGCCTACAAGCCATTTTTCATGCATCGCACCGGTCATTGGCTGGGGCTGGATGTGCACGATGTCGGTGACTACAAGATCGGCGACGCCTGGCGTCAGTTGGAGCCGGGTATGACGCTCACGGTGGAACCCGGCCTGTATATCGCGCCGGACAACACCGATGTGGACAAGAAATGGCGTGGCATCGGCATCCGTATTGAAGACGATGTGGTGGTTACCAAAGAGGGTTGCCGCATACTGACAGAGAGTGTGCCCAAGACCATCGCCGATATCGAAGCTCTGATGGCGGACTGACCCGGTGACCAGGCCTGATACCGATCTGATCATCGCTGGCGGGGGCCTTGCCGGTGCAACCCTGGCGCTGGCGCTTGCCCGGATGGTGCCTTCGTTGCGGGTAACCGTGGTGGAGGCGTTCCCGCTGTCCCCCGATGCCCTGCCAGAGAGTTACCAGCCCAGCTACGATGCCCGCTCCACGGCATTGGCCTGGGGCTCCCGGTTGATTTTCGAGGAATTGGGGCTGTGGTCGCGGTTGTCTGAGCATGCCACCCCCATAGAGCACATCCATGTGTCGGACCGTGGTCGCTTCGGAGCTACTCGGCTGCATGCCTCCGAGCATGATCAGGCGGCACTGGGCTACGTAGCCGACAACCGCTGGATGGGCCTTTGCCTCATGCGGGAGCTGCTGGACACCCGGGTGCGATGGGAGGCACCGGCCGAGGTGGTGGATATGAGGCCGTTGCCCGAAGGTGTCCGGGTGTCGGTCAAATCCGGCGAAGATACCCGTGAGCTTACCGCCCAGTGCCTGGTGGTGGCGGATGGTGGTCGCTCGGGCCTGCGAGAAAAGCTAGGGTTTCAGACCCGCGTCCATGATTATGGCCAGAATGCCCTGATCGCCAACGTGTCGACCGCGGAGAGTCATGACTTCACCGCCTTTGAGCGTTTCACCGAAACCGGTCCTATGGCGTTGCTGCCCCACGGCTCGCCGTCCCACGCTGGCCACCAGTCGGCGCTGGTGTGGACGCTGACGGATAAGGCCCTGGACGAGGTCCTGTCCCTGTCGGACGAAGACAAAGGCCGCCGACTCCAGCAACGTTTTGGCTGGCGGCTGGGACGTTTTACCCGCATCGGTATCTGCAATCACTATCCGTTGAAGCTGACCACGGTGGACGAACCCGTCAGGCCGGGTGTCGCCCTGGTGGGCAACGCCGCCCATGCATTGCACCCGGTGGCGGGGCAGGGCTTCAACCTGGCCCTGCGGGGGCTGATGACGCTGGTGGAGCAGTTCCGTCTGGCTGAGGCGCAGGGGACGTCCATTGGTGACCTGGGTGTTCTCAAACGCTATCAAACGCTGCACCAGCAGGACTGGCAGCAAACGGTCCAGTTCTCCGATTCCCTGATCCGACTCTTCGGCCAGCCGCTGCCGCCACTGGCGGTTGCCCGTGATGCGGGGCTGGTGGGACTGGATCTGTTGCCGGGCGCCAAACGCTGGTTTGCCCGCAAGGCCATGGGCATTGGCGGTCGTCGGGCCGTGATCGACCATCCTCTCGGGGTGAGCAGGGAGTCTTCGAATCATGAGTGACCCAAGAGTATTCGACATCCTGGTCGTCGGTGGAGGGATGGTTGGTTCCGCCCTGGCGCTGGGTTTATCCTGCCAGGGTTGGGGCGTCGGCCTGGTGGAGGGCAGTAATCGCAAGACCTTGCTGGAGGTACCGGAACAGGCAGACAGTGTGGATGGTTTTGAGCCCCGGGTCAGCGCTATTTCCGTGGCCAGTCAGCGCCTGCTTGAAACGTTGGGCGTCTGGGGCACCATTGTCGCTGGCCGGCATTGCCCGTACCAGACCATGACGGTGTGGGATGGTGACGGAACCGGTCGTATCCAGTTCGAAGCAGCGGAGCTACAAGCCAGGGCCCTGGGCACCATCATCGAAAACCGGCACATTGTGCGGGGACTGTTTTCTGCCCTGGCTGACAGCGATGTTGAGTTGATTGATGGTGTGAAAGTCACCGGCTGGTGGCAGGGGCAGGACCGGCGTGGCATTGAGCTTGAGGATGGCACCATGCTGGGCGCAGATCTGGTGGTGGCGGCCGACGGCGCCCATTCCCGGCTGCGCCAGTGGGTGGGCCTGCCGACCCGTGAATGGGACTATGACCAGCAGGCCATCGTGTGTACCGTAAAGACTAGTCAGAGCCACCGCTTCACCGCCTGGCAGCGATTCTCGCCCACCGGGCCACTGGCGTTCCTGCCACTGCTGACAGAAAACGGCGATGAGCATTTCTGCTCCATCGTCTGGTCCCAGGATACCGAGGAAGCACGCCGGCTGATGGCGCTGGATGACGCAACCTTTAAGGGGGAGCTGGAGCGGGCCATTGAGCGGGAGCTGGGTGCGGTCGAATCGATCTCCCGCCGCTTTGCCTTCCCCCTGCGCCAACGCCATGCCAAGGACTACATAGCGCCCGGCTTTGCACTGGTGGGGGATGCGGCCCATACCATTCATCCGCTGGCCGGGCAGGGCGCCAACCTGGGATACGGCGATGTGCGGGCCATGCTGGACGAGCTGGCACGGGCCAGAAAGCTCGGCCTCAAGGCGTCCGATGAGTTGGTGCTCGCCCGGTACCAGCGCCGCCGCAAGGGTGAGAATCTCACCATGATGGCAGCGATGGAGGGCTTCAAGCAGCTCTTTGCCCGCGATGAGTTGCCCTTGCGCTGGCTGCGTAATACCGGCATGCGCTGGTTGAACCAGCTCGGGCCGGTGAAGAACCGGATCGCCGCAGAAGCCATGGGGCTGGAAGTCTGAATTGCCATTTGAGAAGAGACCTTTTACTACCCGACATATTTACAACCCGACATAGGAACGTGTCATGGCCGGAAGCAGCCTGCTTGTCCTGATCGACGACATCGCCACCGTACTGGACGACGTCGCCCTGATGACCAAAACCGCCACCAAGAAAACTGCCGGCGTGCTGGGGGACGACCTGGCCCTCAACGCCCAGCAGGTCACCGGTGTGAAACCGGCGCGGGAACTGCCGGTCGTGTGGGCGGTCGCCAAGGGCTCGATGATCAACAAGGCCATCCTGGTGCCGGCGGCGCTGGCCATCAGCTTCTTTGTGCCCTGGCTGGTGACGCCGTTGCTGATGCTCGGTGGTGCCTTCCTCTGTTTCGAGGGTTTCGAGAAACTGGTTCACAAGTTCCTGCACAAGGACGAAGACGACAAGCACAAGGCTGAGCTTCATGAAGCCCTGAAGAATCCGGATGCTGACATGAAGTCGGTGGAGAAGGACAAGATCAAGGGGGCGATACGGACGGACTTTATTCTGTCAGCGGAAATCATCGCGATCACTCTCGGTACCGTCACCACCCAGACGATAGGCATGCAGTTTCTGGTGCTGTCAGTCGTGGCGATCATGATCACGGTGGGTGTGTACGGCCTGGTTGCCGGTATTGTGAAGCTGGATGATGCCGGCCTGTACCTCAGTCGCAAGAGCAGTGTCATGGTCCAGCGGGTGGGCAACGGTATTCTCTGGCTCGCGCCCTATATGATGAAGACCCTGTCCATTCTCGGCACCATCGCCATGTTCCTGGTGGGTGGCGGCATTCTCACCCATGGCCTGCCGCCGGTCTATGATGCCATTCACCACTTTGCCGAGGCCTTTAGCGGTGTGACCGGTGTGCTGATTCCGACTCTGGCGGATGGTCTGTTCGGGGTGCTGGCGGGTGCCTTGCTGGTGGCGATTATCACGCCGTTACTGAAGATGTGGGAAGCGCGTTCCGCCTGATTTACCCGCAGGCGTCAAACAGCCGGCTGACCAGCACCGGCACCGCCGTTTCCACTCTCAGAATCCGTGGGCCGAGGTGGACGCTTTCGCACCCGGCCTCTTCCAGCTTGGCGACTTCGTAAGGGGTAAAACCGCCTTCCGGGCCGACACAAAGCGCGGTCGGCCTGTTCAGATGCATAGGGCAGGGGGTGTCGGTGCCGGGGTGGGCCACCAGCGCCCGTTTGCCTTGCAGCAGCGCCGGCAACTCGTCCTCCACGAACGGCTTGAACAGCTTGCGGATGTGAACTTCCGGCAGGATCGTGTCCCGCGCCTGTTCCAGGCCCAGAGCCATATTCTCCCGCAGGTTGCCATCGGATAGCCAGGGCGTTTGCCAGAAGCTTTTTTCCACCTTGTAGCTGTTGATCAGCCAGATGTCCTTCACACCGAGGGTGGCGCAGGTCTGCAGCACACGACGGAACATTTTTGGTCGGGGCATGGCAAGGATCAGTGTCAGAGGCAGCGGCGGGGGCGGGGGCTCCGCCAGTTCCACCAGTATGTCGGCCTGGGAGTCAGTGAGGCTCAGAACCCGCCCGGTGCCGATGTCGCCATTCACCCTGCCGACTGGGATGCAATCTCCCTCGGCGACTTTCAGGACCTCATGGAGGTGAGATAACCGGCGACCGGTGAGCACGGCGCGATCAGCCGTGACAAAGTCTTCCTCGAACAGCAGTGCCAGATTCATTCGTCTGTCGCTTCACCGGTGTCCGTGTCATCGGTTTTCCGCACAGCCAGCTTGCTGAAAATGATGCCAAGCTCGAACAATAACCACATGGGCACCGCCAACAGCGTCTGGGAAATGATATCCGGAGGCGTCAGCAGCATGCCGATCACAAAGCAGGCGACCACAATGTAAGGCCGTTTGGCGGCCAGATCCGCCGGGGTGGTGGCGCCGGTCAGCACCAGCAGGATGGTGGCGATAGGAATCTCGAAAGCCACGCCAAAGGCAAAGAACATTTTCAGCACAAAATTGAGGTAACTGGTGATGTCCGGTAACTCGACGATGCCTTCGGGACCGATGGCGGTGAAAAAGCCGAATACCAGGGGAAACACTACGAAGTAGGCGAAGGCGGCACCCAGGTAGAACAGGATCACGGAGGTGAACAGCAGTGGGAACGCCAGCCGTTTTTCATGGGCGTACAGGCCGGGTGCCACGAAGCTCCACAGTTGGTAGAGGATGACCGGGATGGCGGCGAAGACTGCCAGTACCAGGGCAAGTTTCAGCGGCGCGAAAAAGGGCGAGGTAATGTCGGTGGCGATCATCATCTGGCCGACCGGCAGCAGTTCCCGCAGCGGCTCCGAAAGCAACAGGTAAAGCTCGTTGGCAAACGGATAGATCGCGGCAAAGCAGATCACCACCGCCAGCACCATTTTAAGCAGACGGTTGCGCAGCTCCAGCAGATGCTCTATCAGGGGCATTTCGGACTGGGCTGTTGATGAATCCGGGGTATTATGGCCGTCAGGCTTGTTGGTCATGAACGATTGTCCGAAGCGCTTTCCTGATCTGGATGGGGGCGGGTTGTCGGTCGCTGGTCGTCTGCCCTGTCGTTTGCGACGGCTCCGGGTCTTGCTGTGGCTGTTGGGCAGGCTTCTCGGGTGCCTGGGGTTCGGCTGTCCGACGGGTTGCAGGTGCCGGTCTGGACTTGGTTGTCTGGCCCTCCGGGAGGATCATGTGTTCGTACTTTTTGGCCTCATCCAGGGCGCCACGAACGCTTTTCTCCACGTCTTCGAGGCCGACGTCACCCGCCTTGCGCAGCTCCTCGCGCAGTTCTTCGGCCTTCAACTGGCGGTCCAGTTCCGAGGTGAACTGGTTAACCATGCGGCGGGCGCCGCCAATCCAGCGACCGGCCGCCCGCGCTGCCGTTGGCAGGCGTTCAGGGCCGAGGACCAGCAGAGCGATCACACCACAGATCAACAGCTCGACAAAGCCGATATCAAACATTCAGCCGGATCTCAGCTCGTGGTTTTGTCCCGGGGCTTTTCTTCCGGGGTGGTCTGGTGGGCCACCGGCTCTTCCTTGTCTTCCAGAGAGTCCTGATCGGAGGTCTTGTTGTCCTCGTCATTCATGGACTTCTTGAAGCCACGGATAGCGCCGCCCAGATCGCTGCCAATGTTGCGGAGCTTTTTGGTTCCGAACAACAGGATAACGATGCCGAGTACGATAAGAAGTTGCCAGATACTGATACCCATGACGGGATCCTCATTGTAATGTTGCTGTTACATGCCATTGTACGTTACCGGACCGGTTTGGCGGAAACCCCCGTAAGGGGTACCCACGACACTACTCGCCCCGGGACGCTTTTTCTTCAAGCCCTGACAGGTCGAAGCGACGGGCCAGCTCATCCAGCACATCCCCGGGGCCAAGGCCCAGGTTCGATAACATGACCATGCTGTGAAACCAGAGATCCGCCGTTTCGTATACCACATCCCGGTTGTCCCCGGACCGCTCGGCATCCTTGGCTGCCAGCAGGGTCTCGGTGCATTCCTCGCCCACCTTTTCAAGAATCTTGTTGAGACCCTTGGCGTGCAGGCTGGCAACGTAGGACTTGTCCGGATCTGCTTCTTTTCTTGCTTCCAGTACCTGGGCAAGTCGTTCCAGTACGTCACTCACTCTGTGCGCTCCCTTTGGCCGGTCTGTAGATGGTTTGCGGGTCTTTGATCACGGGGGCGGTGGTCACCCATTCACCGTTCTGGAATTTCCGGTAAAAGCAGCTGCGCCTTCCGGTATGGCAGGCGATACCGCCTTTTTGTTCCACTTTCAGCAGAATCACATCCTCATCGCAGTCCAGGCGTATTTCATGGACCACTTGCTGGTGCCCCGAGGTTTCGCCCTTGCGCCAGAGCTTGCCCCGCGAGCGGGACCAGTAGACGGCCTGGCCTTCCTCGGTGGTAAGCCGCAGGGATTCCGGGTTCATCCAGGCCATCATCAGGATCTCGCCGGTGGTGGCGTCCTGGGCGATGGCGGGAACCAGTCCGTCGGTGTTCCAGCGGATGGCGTCGAGCCAGTCAGGGTTGTCGACTTTAGGTGATGAATCTTGCATTTCTGTGAATCCTGAAAAAATGTTACCGGCCACCCCGGGCAACCAGGCCGGCCGCCACCGCGAGCATGGCCCAGCCCCATGGCGGCAGCGATTGGGCCAGGGCCGGCAATTCGTAATGGGCGCTGACCCAGGCACCAGCCACCAGGGCAGCGGCGATCAATGTACGTCGCCAGCGTCTCTCCGCCCGTTTCTGGTTGTCCCGCAGGAGCTCCAGTGTAGCGCGATTCTGCTCTTCTGTGGGGCCGGAGCTGCGCAACTGCACGAGAGTATCATGTACCAGTTGCGGCATTTCCGGGGACTGCTCAAGCCAGGCCGGTAAATGGGATTGCAGTGACTTTATCAGCCCGGACGGACCGATACGCTTGCGCATCCAGCTCTCCAGGAAGGGCTGTGCAGTACTCCACAGGTCGAGATCCGGATACAGCTGGCGGCCAAGGCCTTCCACGTTCAGCAGGGTTTTCTGCAACAGCACCAGTTGTGGCTGCACCTCCATGTTGAAGCGCCGGGCCGTCTGGAACAGCCGCAGCAGGAAGTGACCGAAGGAAATGTCCTTCAGCGGCTTCTCGAAGATCGGCTCGCATACGGTGCGGATGGCGGCCTCGAATTCGTTGACCCGGGTGTGTGGCGGCACCCAGCCGGACTGGATGTGCAGTTGCGCCACCTGACGATAATCGCGGCGGAAGAACGCCAGCAGGTTGCGCGCCAGATAGCTCTGATCGTCCGGCGCCAGGGTACCGACAATGCCAAAATCAATGGCGATGTATTTCGGGTCCGCCGGGTTGCTGACATCCACAAAGATGTTGCCCGGGTGCATGTCGGCGTGGAAAAAACTGTCACGAAAGACCTGGGTAAAGAAGATTTCCACGCCCTTTTCCGCCAGCACTTTCATGTCGACACCGGCTGCCTGCAGTGCCGGCACATCGGCAATGGGAATGCCGTGGATGCGCTCCATGACCAGTACGGTTTTACGGGTGTAATCCCAGTCAATAAACGGAATGTAGATCAGCGACGAATTGTCGAAGTTGCGGCGTAACTGGCTGGCGTTGGCGGCTTCCCGTTGCAGGTCCAGTTCGTCGTGGATGGTGGAGTCGTAATCCGCGACCACCTCAACCGGATGCAGACGCTTGCCCTCGGACCAGTATTTTTCCAGCAGGCCGGCCATCAGGTACATCAGCGCCAGGTCCTGCTGAATAACCCTCTCAATACCTGGCCGCAATACCTTGACCACGACTTTCTGGCCATTGAGCAAGGTGGCGGCGTGCACCTGGGCAACGGAAGCCGAGGCCATCGGGTCGGCGGAGAATTCGCTGAACAGCTCGGCAACCGGTGCACCCAGGGAGGTTTCGATGATTTCCCGCGCGGTGCTGCTGGGGAAAGGGGGGACGCGGTCCTGAAGGTGCTTAAGCGACTCGGCCATGTCGTCGGGCAGAAGGTCGCGGCGCGTTGACAGAATCTGGCCAAACTTCACGAACACCGGTCCCAGTTCTTCCATTGCCAGGCGCAGGCGGTCACCGCGGCTCAGTTTCGGTTGTGGGAACAGGTGCCAGGGCGCCAGCAGGAAGAATACCTTGAGTGGACCGGGCAACTCGGCCAGTGGCAGGAACGTGTCCAGCCGGTAACGGCAAAATACCCAGGCTATTCGGAACAGGCGTTGCAAGCGGGTCACGGTCTCTCCGGGGGCTCTTCGTTGGTGTGGCGTTCCAGCAGCCCGACACGCGCCTCCAGCCGTTCAGTGCACAGGCTCACCTGATCGATATCCTCAAAGGTGGCTTCCAGCTCCCGGCGCCCCGGCAGGGTCCGGCTTTCCTCGTGCACGTATTCTTCGATATTGGCGTTGAGGGCAGCAAAGGCCTGACGGCTCCACTTCACCGCACCGCGAAGGCGCTGGCCGATAAAGTGGGCCGGTACATCGCCGATATGGCGGGCCAGGGCGGCTTCCCAGTCGGGGTCGAGTTGCTGCAGCGCCCGCTGGAACTGGTGGGCCAGGGCGGTGTCGCCACTGACTTCAATCCGCCTATGGCGGAACACCTGGTCGTCACCGCTGGCCAGCGCGGCAAACGCCATGGGCCTGCCGCTTAGTTGTAATGCCGGCTCTTCTGCCGGCTGGCTGCTGACCTGTACCCGGTCCCCTGTCTGATAAAGCGTAATAGTCAGGTGCAGGGGGGCGGTCAGGGTAAATTCTACCGGCCCTGTCAGGGCGCCCATTAACGCCTTGCGACCGGCCGGGTCGAGTTCCAGGGCGCGATTCAGGGCACCCTCAACAACGGCAGTCACGGCGGAAAGCAGGGTAGGGCCGGGAAACATCAGGGCTTGATTCCCACGTGCAGGGCAACAATGCCGCCGGTCATGTTGTAGTACTTGCAGTTCACCAGTCCGGCCTGCTCCATCATGCCCTTCAGAGTGTCCTGATCCGGGTGCATGCGGATGGACTCGGCCAGGTACTTGTAGCTTTCGCTGTCACCGGCAAACAGCTGGCCCATCAGCGGCAGGGCGTTGAAGGAGTACATGTCATACGCCTTGTTGAGCAGCGGGTTGGTGGGCTTGGAAAACTCCAGCACCATCAGCTTGCCGCCGGGCTTCAGCACCCGTGTCATGTCCCGCAGGGCCTGGTCCTTGTCGGTCACGTTACGCAGGCCAAAGGCGATGGACACGGCATTGAAGGTGTTATCCGGAAACGGCAGGTGTTCCGCGTCGGCCTGGGCAAATTCGATATTGCCGGCGTAACCCCGATCCATCAGACGACCGCGCCCCACCTGAAGCATGGAGGCATTGATATCAGCGAGTATGACTTTGCCGGTGGGGCCAACCAGGTCGGAAAACTTCATGGTCAGGTCGCCGGTGCCGCCGGCGATGTCAAGTACCTGGTGCCCCGGGCGGACACCGCTGAGTTCGATGGTGAAGCGTTTCCAGAGCCGGTGGATGCCCATGGACATGAGGTCGTTCATCAGGTCGTATTTACCGGCCACGCTGTGAAAAACCTCGGCTACCTGGCCGGCCTTCTGGCTTTTCGGCACATTGCGGAAACCGAAGTGAGTGACATCGTCCTGTGGGGAGCCGGCCTGGTTTTCGTTGGCTGGCGTTTGTTGCTCGCTCATGGGGGTATCCTGTCAGAATCTGAACCCCGTATTCTAACGGTTAGGGGGGTGGCTACAAGTTTATTACCCCCTTAAACTATAAAACCTTCCATTTTTGAAGAGAAACCTGATTCATGTCTGTTATCGATGTTCATCGCGCCCATTCCCTGGACAAGGAGCACGCCCGCGAGGCGGCGGAAGCACTGGCGCAGGATCTGTCCAGGCAGTTTGATGTGAACTACCAGTGGGAAGGAGATGTGCTGCGGTTCAGGCGCAGTGGGGTAAAGGGGCAGTTGACCATCGATCACAATGACCTGCACATTCGTCTGGAACTGGGCATGCTGCTAAGGCCCTTCAAGTCACGGATTGAGCAGGAGATTCACTCCCAGCTGGATCAGATCATCAAGGCCTGATCACCGACTCACAGATCGTCCGGCAGGTTGAAGGGATCGGGGACGCCATTGACGATGTTCTCCAGAACCCGCTGCTCCCGGGCGACCAGCCGTTCAATCAGGGCGTCAACGTCTTCCATTTTGCGGAACGCCGTATACCCCCGGTGCAGGAAACTGTGGAGGTCGCTCAGGTCCGCCATTTCCGCCGGCCCACGGGTCATGCTGAGCAGCCAGCCCAGGGTGCGGTTGCGGACATAGTGATCCAGTTGCTGACCCACCTCGGCTACCAGGGCAATCTGACGTCGACGTTGTGCCAGGCTACAGCTGGCGCGAAAGGCGGCGCAGTATTGCTGGTTGGACAGGCCGTCACCCGGCCCCCCTGCTGATCGAGCCGTTCTGTCAGCTCAAGATCAAGCTTCTGGGTGATCAGGTTCAACTCCACCAGACCCGCGAACGTGTCCAGCAGGCTGTTGGGCAGCCACTTCACCATTTTCGGGAATACACGGTCGATGTTGTCGTCACGGCGGGTCATGTGTGCCGGGGCGTACAGGTCGGTGAGCAGAAATTCCAGGCCGGTATGGTAGCCGGGGTGGCGGTAAAGATCCTGATGGGTGCGTTTCAACCGTTCCGCCTGCCATTTAGCCACTCGAAACGTGTCCTCCAGCAACGGATGAGCCATCTTGTGCTGGCGGAAGTCGTGGTACTCAATCAGCAGCCGCTGCAACCGACGGGCGCTGTCAGAATGGACTTCGGTGGCAACGAGACGCTCGCGGTACATGGATGGTGCTCCGGTAGACCTTTGGCAGGAAACCCGCAAGTTTACCGGAGCAGACAGTCAGATGGCAGCCTCAGCCCTGTGCAGTGGCTGACAGGGTTTCGAAATCGGGCACCCACTCCTTGCTGTCCAGGGTAATGAAATGGCTGGGGGCCTGGGTTTCCACAATGCGCATGGTGGTCGGGCTCTGGCGCGCGCTGGCAAGCATCGCGTTACGGTCCAGAATGCGGTCCACACCCGGAATCAGGAAGGTGCCGTGGCGTACATGGTTGTATACGCCGGTGTCGGTGCGCTGCATCCAGTCCATGATATTTTCGATATTGCGCACAATGGTCAGGTGATCTTTGGTGGCCGAGAAAAGCTTGCTCAACAGCTGCTTTTTGCGCGGGTTCATACGGCCGAAAAAGGTCTGGCCGTAGGCGGAAGACGGGGCACTGTTGATCAGGCGGATCAGCCAGGGCCACATGCCGTGACTGACGGGTTCCAGAATGGTGGTGACCAGCGCGTGGAGCTTGCCCTGGGGCAGTACCGGCGCTTCCAGGACCACTTCCACGTTCTCATAGAGTTCCGGCCACTGGCGAATCGCTTCCAGGATGACAGCGCCGCCCCGGGAATGACCATGAACGCGAATATTGTCGGTTCCGGGAAGATTGGCAACAGCCTGATTCAGTATGCAGGCGTCGTATTCAATGGTGCCCTCGAGATGCTTGATGGGCACTTCCCACTCCGGGGTTTCCGGCGTCACGCCGTTGACCGGGATGTGGTAGTTGCTGCAGGTCAGCAGAATGAGTTCCGTGGTGGGCGCTTCGTAAGCCTGGGTGAAGTAACAGTGATTCTCAAGGAAACCGTGCACACCAATAACCGTCTGTTCCGCCTTGCCGCTGTGGTTGCGGACGGAAACCGCGCCCCTGCCTACACGGTAGACTCTCCCCGAGAACATCTCGGAGTAGGCACTTTCAATCGGTTGTATCAGTTTGCGAACATGGCTCGCTTTCATAACCGTTCTCCTGTCAGCACCGTGGACGACTGCTTTTGGTATTGGTGTGTGCTGATAGTCACTGTTTTAACGTGTTCCCGGGCCATAGTTATTGGCACTGGTTACTCAATATACGAACGCCCACGGCCAATAGTCTGCTTGGTTGGCTGGTGAATACCTCCTCGGGGCTCAGTAATAACCATTCCATTAATTGTTATAACCAGTATAGAGGGGAAGAGTTACTTGCGCGTAATTTTTTGTAATTCCCCGCGGTTCTGTGGCTTATATGGAGCCGTCCGTTCTTGTCTGGCACAATGCCGGATTCGCCAATAATTCAATGTTTGTCAATTCACCCGGGGACAGCCAGATTTGAACCAAGAGGACTCACATCTCCTGTTACCTGTGGATTCCGCATGGCTGGCCCTGGAACGACCGGAAAACCCGATGACCATCACGGTCATGTTGCGGGTCGAGGGACTGACGACTGCGCGGTTGTGGGAGTTCCTGGAAGCATACTGGCTGGCCTGGGAGCGCTTCCGGTGCATGCCTGTACGGCGGGCGCCGGGCTGGTGGTGGGAGACGGACCCGGTGTTCGATCTCAAGCACCATCTGCAGGTGACCCCGGATGCATTTTCCCGGGGGGAACTCCAGGAATGGGTCTCCGCGCGCCTGAACCAGCCCCTGCCGGACTTCCGGCCACTCTGGAAATTCTGGCTTGCGCCCAATGCCGAGGGTGGTGCGGCCCTGTTGTTGCGAATGCATCATTGCTATGCCGACGGGTTATCCCTGTTGGGGGTCTTTGAAAGGATCTGTCCGCCTTCCCCGCAACAATTGCCGGCAATCTACGGCTCGCAGGAAACCGCCCGACTCCAGAGTTGGACGATGGCGGCGGGCTCCTGGCTCAGGGAACTGATTGGCGATGAGATCGCGGCAGCATCGGGAGGCCGTTCCGGCGATCTGTCCGGTCATGTCGAAGGCTCATCTGGCACGCTGCAGGATGCCGGCAAGGTACTTGAGCGGGTGGCCCATGGCGGTCTGAAACTGGTCAGTGAGATCAGCCAGTTTCTGGTGGAACCGGAGGATTCTCCCTCGTCACTGAAACGCCCGTTGCTTGGGCGTCGCCATTGTTGCTGGTCGACCCCCGTGGCGCTGTCGCGCTTTCAGGACGTTGCCCGCTTAACCGGGGTCACTATTAACGATGTCTTGCTCAGTTGCGTGGCGGCCGCCGTGCGCAAGCAGTTGACGGCCAGTACGGCCGACCTCGACGAAGCCATTCTCCATGCCGCAGTGCCGGTGGATATCCGTGGCCAGTTGCCTGCGGGGATCAAGCCCGAAGCGGGCGCGCTTGGAAACTGCTTCGGCACCGTGTTCGTTCCCCTTCCGGTAGACGGGGAAAGTCCGCTGGAACGGCTTTATCGCATCAAACATGAAACCCGCCGACTGAAGAAAAGCTGGCAACCCGGCCTTGCCTGGGGACTGACTGCCAGTGCCTCGCTGGTGCCGGAACCCTGGCGTCAGCCACTGGCCGATGTGTTCTATCGCAAGGCGAGCGCTGTGGTGTCCAATGTACCGGGCTCCCGTGAGGAGCGGTATCTGGCGGGTTGCCGAATCACTGAACAAATGTTCTGGGTGCCCCAGGCCGGGGACATCGGCCTGGGAGTGAGTATTGTCAGTTACGCCGGCAGTGTTCAGTTTGGGGTGGTGGCCGATGAGGCTGTCATGGAATCCCCCTCACAGTTCCTGGCAGATTGCCTCGAAGAACTCGTGGGTTTCAGCGGGTATTAAGCCCAAAGTCCTGTTTTGCAGACCTCCTAAAAGATCAGAAAACCTGCCCCCTTGGCGCATTTTCCCCGTTACAGCCATCACCGACCATGGAATTCAGGCGACAGACCTACGCCTGGGGTGGTCCGATGACTCGGCACCCCGATCCCAGATTTCCTAAAAACAACCGGGGGAACTATGAACAACAACAATTTTCGAAAGTCAGGGTTAGCGATTGCGATGGCCGCTGCCATGGGGGCCAGTGCCGGCGCCAATGCGGCCGTTGAGCTATACAACGAGGATGGCACCAGCTTTTCCGTCGACGGTTATTTCAACGCTTTCTATGTAAATCGTGACGACAAGGTGTCCGACACCCGCAACTCAGATGTCAAAATGGGTTTCCTGCCGAATACCATTGGTTTTAACTTCAGCAAGGAAGTGGGCGATCTGACGATGGGTGGCCGATCCTCTTTCTGGAGCACCATCAACGACAGCCTTCAGTCACCAACCGATACAGCGATCGATGTTCGTCAACTTTATGCCACGGTCGATGGCTCTTTCGGGCAGGTGCTCATCGGTAAGGACTTCGGGTTGTATGCCCGCTCCAATATCTTCCTCGACGAAATTCTCATGGGCTTCGGCTCTCCGGGGGCGGCCACCGGCGTCTCCTTCGGTAACATCCGCACCGGCTACCCCTATCCCAATCCATCGGCTCAGATTACCTACCGCTCTCCGGATATGGGTGGTCTGAAAGTGGCCGCTGGTATCTTTGAGCCAGCGGATACCACTCCTGGGGCCCAATCCGAGCAGTCAGCACCGCGTTTTGAGGCGGAAGTCACCTACAGTGCCGACCTCAGCGGCCTGGCATTAACCGGTTGGGTCAACGGTCGTCACCAGAGCTCGGAAAACGCCACCACCGAGATCGATAGCCAGGGTATCGGTTACGGTCTTAAAGCAGCTGCGGCCGGCTTTTCACTGACGGCGTCCGGATTCACCTCGGAAGGGGATGCGCCGGTTCTGATCGTGGATGGTGCTCTTCCTTCGGAAGAGGATGCTGACGGCTATCTGGTCCAGGCTTCCTACACGCTGGGTAGTAATCGCTTCGTGGCCTCCTATGGCGAAACGGATTCGGATCAGGGCGATTTCGAGACGGAGAATACCTCCCTGGCCGTTTTCCATGATGTGAATAGCAACTTCAAGTTGGTTGCCGAATACAACATGTTCGAGCAGAACATTAAATCTTCGGGCGCTACTGCAGTGGATGCCGATACCCTTGCCCTCGGCGCTGTCGTAACGTTCTAAGCATTAGACCTTGCTGTGGAAGACGGGAGGTCGTCCGCAGCGCCGGGTTGTCTAAGACTAAAGTGCCGGTTTGCCTGCGTGCAAACCGGCCGCGCCGCCAGGCATTGATTCAGGAGGGTTTTAATCAATGGCTTACGATCATTTCGGCGCGCCCATTAAATGCACTGAAGTCGCATTGGCTGCGTTTGCAGATGCCGTAGAATCGGTGGAAAGTCATCCATTCTCGGGATCCGCATTTATGAAGCCAGCGACGACCCTGCCCGCCGTCCGGGTAGCGAGTTCCAGTGTCCGCGACCCGATGCTGGCAGCCACCAATCTTGCCAGTCAGTTGAACCATGATCACCTGGGTTGTGTGCTGTTCTTCTGTTCCGCGGAATACGATCTCGGTCGTCTCGGCATTGCCCTCGAACATGCCTTTCAGGGCGTGCGGGTGTGTGGCTGTACATCCGCCGGAGAGATTACCCCAGAAGGCTATGGTCGCGGATGCATTACCGCCATCGGCTTCGATGACCGCTACTTTGCCATTGACTGCGCACTGATTCGGGAGCTCGACCGGTTTACCCTGCAGGACGCCCAGGGGGTCATTGACGGCCTGCTGTCCACGTGTCGTGATGCCAGGCTCGCGCCGGTCAAGGGCAACACCTTTGCCATTACGCTGCTGGACGGTCTTTCCAGCCGCGAGGAACTGGTGCTGGCGACGCTTAATGCAGCGCTCGGTACCATCCCGCAATTTGGCGGATCCGCAGGCGATGACGAGCGCCTCGCCAATACCCACGTGTTCTACGACGGCCAGTTCCATACCAGTGCAGCAACTGTTCTACTGGTCAATACGCCATTGGATTTCCGGGTATTCTCCACCCATCACATGGTTGAGCGCAGTGAAAAGCTGGTGGTTACCGATGCCTGTCCCGAAAGTCGCACCGTGTATGAACTCAATGCCGAGCCCGCTGCGGATGCCTATGCCCGTGCCGTTGGCGTGGAGGTGGATGCCCTGGATCGCAAGGTGTTCGCCCTGCGGCCCATGGGAGTGAAAATTGGCGGACATTATTTTGTACGTTCAGTTCAGCGAGTCAATCCGGACAAGAGCCTCACATTTTACTGTGCGGTGGAAACCGGCATTGTGATGACGGCGATGGAGCCCGAAGGCCTGCTGGACAGTGTACGAACCCAGATTGAAGCGTCCGAGCGGGTGGTGGGACCACCGCTGGTCACCATCGGATGTGACTGTTTCCTGCGTCGGCTGGAGGCGGAGCTGACCGGGGAGGTGGAAGCAGTGTCCGAATTTCTTCGCCATCACAAGGTGATCGGTTTCAACACATACGGCGAGCAGTTCGACGGTATGCATATCAACCAGACTTTTACGGGGGTGGTCATTGGCCAGCCTGAAGCCCGTGTCGTGCAAGAATGAAGCATCCGCTGATAACAGGGACCGGCGCATCGCCGAGCTTGAAGCGGAGAATGAACGTCTGCGCCGCATCCGCGATGCCCTGATCGTTCGGGTGGAGTCAGGCTCCTCCCACAAGCCTGAGCCCTACGCAGCCTTCGAACATTCCGTGGTGCTGGCGGAACAGGTGCGCGAGCGTACCGAGGCCCTTAACCAGACCATGGAGGAGCTTAAAGCCAGCAATAAGGCTTTGAGCCGTGCCCGCGTCGAAGCCGAAACCACCCGCCAGCGTCTTAGCGACGCCATTGAAAGCATTGCTGATGGCTTTGTCCTGTTTGATCACCAACACCGCCTGATTCAAAGCAACAGTCGTTTTCGCAGTTACTGGCGCCATGCCGGTGTGGAAGTGCCGGAGTCAGGCACCACCATTGCCGATGTGAAGCGGCAGGCGGTCAGTTCGGGGCTGATCGTGGAAGAGCACAGCCACCCGGATTCGGAGGGCGTTGTCTTCCTGCTGGCCAACGACCGTTGGGTTCAGATGACCGAGAGGCCCACCCGTGAAGGCGGACTGGTGGTTCTCTATTCTGATATCACCGACGTCAAGAACAGCGAGATGGCCCGTCGTATCAAGGCGCTGGAAGAAAGTGAACGCTGGATCCGGGTCGTGACAGACCACGTGCCGGCGCTGATAGCTTATGTGGGGGCGGACCTCACGGTGCAGTTCTGCAACAAGGTGTACGAATCCTGGTATGGCCGCAACGGTGAGTCGCCCCTCGGCAAGCCGCTGGATGAAGTGCATTCCATCGATCTGTACCGTCGCCTGTTGCCACAGATGCGGCAGGCGCTGGCGGGAAACAGTGTGACCTTCGAGTTTGAGGAGTGTGGCGAGCAGGGAGAAGTGCGCTATATGCTGCGCTCCTATGTACCCAATATCAACGAGGAGGGCAGTGTTACCGGCTTCTTCGTGTTGATCCGGGACATTACCGATCGTCGCAAGACCGCCCTGGCGCTGGAGCAGGCCTATGACAACCTGGAGCGGAGGGTCAAGGAACGCACCTCGGCGTTGACCGGGCTGAACAACCAACTGCGCCAGGAAATCACCGAGCGGGCCGCGGTCGAGGCCAGGCTGCGGGACGCCAAACTGGAGGCGGAGCGGGCGAACCTTTCCAAGACCAAGTTCCTCGCCGCCGTCAGCCATGACCTGCTGCAACCCCTGAACGCGGCCCGGCTGTTCACCAGCGCGCTTCTGGAGCAGTCGTTCGGGCCCAAGGCCGAGGGTCTGGTCCGTTCGGTAAGCACTTCCCTGGATGATGTTGAAAACCTGCTGGGTACGCTGGTGGATATTTCCAAACTGGATGCCGGGGTAATCAAACCGGATGTGACTGCGTTTGATCTGCGGGATTTGCTCAACAACATCGCCCGGGAATTCCGGCAGATGGCGATGGCCGAAGGTCTGCGGCTGGACTTTGTTGCCAGTTCCGCAATCGTGGAATCCGATTCCCAGCTTCTGGCCCGAATCCTCCGGAACTTCCTCACCAACGCCGTCCGCTATACCGGGAGTGGTCGGATTCTTCTCGGTTGCCGACGGCGCCAGGATCACGTGCAGCTGCAGGTCTGGGACACCGGCCCGGGCATTCCCGAAGACAAGCTGACCGAGATCTTCCAGGAATTCAAACGCATCCGGCCGGCAGGTTCTCAGCCCGACAAGGGGCTGGGTCTGGGGCTGGCCATCGTGGACAAGATTTCGCGCATGCTGGGCCATGAGGTGAGCGTGTCTTCCATTGAAGGCAAGGGGTCCGTATTCAGCGTTAAAGTTCCCCTGGGACGTCTGCAGCCGAAACGACCGGTCGCGGATCAGAACCGGACGGAGTCCTTCGACAGCGGACTGGGTGGTGCGCGGATCTGGGTGATCGATAACGACCCGTCGATCTGCGCTGGCATGAAAACCTTGCTGGAAGGCTGGGACTGTCGCGTGGTGACGGCGGTGTCACTGGCGGATCTGGAGAATCAGCTGGACCCGGCCGACAGCCCGGTGGACCTGATTCTGGCGGATTACCACCTGGACAACGATGAAAATGGCGTCGATGTGGTGGCGGAGATTAACGGTCGTCGCCGTTGTCCGGCACCGGTGGTGATGGTGACCGCCAATTATACCAATGAGCTCAAGCAGCATATTCGGGAGCTAGGACACTTACTGATGAACAAACCGGTGAAGCCGCTGAAGCTGCGCAGTGTGCTGAGTCATATACTGAGAAACTGAGTTTGCCGATGGATGTCGGATTACGCTTCGCTCATTGTGCTGTTCACCGGTAAATCCGACCTACGGGGCGGAAGAGTGAGGTTTGCGTTTGTAGGTCGGATTAGGCGAAGCCGTAATCCGACAAGCAGGCCTCGGTCAGGCAAGTTACCGTTTCAGATACTGGCTGAAATCCACGTCACTGGCGGACAAAATGGCCTGCACCCGATTGTGCACACCAAGCTTGCGCAAAATGGCTGACACATGGGCTTTCACCGTGGTCTCGGCAATGTTCAGGTTGTAGGCAATCTGCTTGTTGGATTCGCCCTTGGACATACGCTCGAGTACCAGCAACTGGCGACGTGTCAGCGAGTTCAGCAGCTCCGGAGAAATTGGATTGTCTTCATGGCGACTGCGGCGGGTGTTGCTTTCTTTAGCGGTACGGATGATGTCCGAAGGCAGGTAGACGTTGCCGTTGAGAATCTGCTGGATGGCTTCGGTCATCTGGGGCCGAGGCGATGACTTGGTAATAAAGCCTACGGCACCGTAGGTAATGGCCTGAAGTACAACTTGCTTGTCCTCTTCTGCCGAGACAATTACCACGGGAATGGTGGGCGCTTCGTTGCGGAGAGTGATCAGGCCGTTCAGCCCGTGCATGCCGGGCATATTCAGATCCAGCAGGATCAGGTCCAGGTCATCGTTCTCGCGGGTAAGGTCCAGGGCGCTGTCGAGATCATCGGTTTCAATGATCTCGCTGCCCTCGAACCCGGAAGCGATCACGCTGCTGATGGCTTCACGGAACAGCGGGTGGTCGTCGGCGATCAGTATCTTGTATGCCGGCTCCATGGGTGGTTCCACCTGTTTGTTTTCATTATGTTGGGTTGCTTCTGACTCATGATAGCGCTTTTCGGAAGAAAGTGCGGCATCGAGCTCGTTAAGCATAGCGGCCTCCTGTGCAGAGGATCTCCGGAAACGGAGGCGATCCTCTGATTATTATTGTGATGATTTCATTACACGCGATCTGCGCCTCAGGTTGAATGCGACCATCGCACCAAAAAACAGGCACCAAAGTACTATTCTTGCCTGACTGCAGGGTTCGTATCGTGGAAAGATGAGCCAGCAGCCCGTAACAACGCGACATTTCAAACCATCCTCAGCCCGTTGGCGTGCCCATTGGCTGGCGGTGATGAGCCTGATGTTTCTGGTGGCGGTGCCGGCCGTTGCGCCCGATGCCCGTGCTGATGTATCGGGCGGGCTGCCGGTGTTGTCGATCAGTGTCTTGCAGTTTGGCACGGCGCACTGGGAACTCGACCATCTCCTCCACCGGGGCCTGGACCGGAAACATGGCTACCGCCTGGAGTTGATGCCGGTGGCCAACCTGCCGGCCTCCCGCCTTGCGGTCACCAGCGGCTCGGCGAACGGCGCCGTGGCGGACCTGCTCTGGGCGCAATCCCGTTACCAGACCGGCAGTCCCTACCTGTATCTTCCGTTTTCCAGCCAGATTGGCGACATTGTGGTGGCGGATGGTTCTGCCATTCAGTCTGTGGCAGACCTCGCCGGCAAGCGAATCGGCGTGGCCGGTGGTCCGGACAGCAAGGGCTGGGTACTGTTGCAGAAAGTTGCCGCCCAGCAGGGGCTCAACCTGCCGGATTCCGCCGATGTGCAGTTTGCGGCACCGCCCCTGCTCAACCAGGCCCTCAAGCGGGGGCAGGTGGATGTAATTGTCACCTACTGGCATTTTGCTGCGCGTCTCAAGGGTGAGGGAGGCTGGCGCTCGGCGTTCCGGATGGCGGATCTGTTGACCGCCCTGGATCTGGATTCCAACCTGCCGGTGCTGGGCTATGTCTTCCCGGTATCTTGGGCGCGGGAACACCCATCTCTGGTCCGGCATTTCGCCGATTCCCTGCGGGAGACGAAAGCCGAACTGGCTGATGATCCCGGATACTGGGAGCGACTCCGGCCACTGATGGGCAACCCGGGCAAGGGCATTTTCGAGGCACTCCGGGACGGATTCATTGCAGGCACGCCAGCACCACAAACCGACCGGCGAACAGCCGACCTGCACCGGCTTCTGGTACTCACCGGCGCGGTGGCAGACAACCTGATGCCCGCTTCGCTCTTCTATCGGAGTGAGCCGTGACTAGCCCAAAAAGCGTATCTGTGAAGGGACATCCTCCCTTCTGGAGTTACTGGGTGGTTTTGCCGGGCTTTGTCCTGATCTGGGCAGTTATCGCCTGGCTGATCCAGTCCCCGCTGTTGCCGACGCCACTCCAGGTACTCGACACACTGATACGTGAGGCCACTTCCGGTGATCTCTGGCACCACCTGAGCGCGACCCTCGGCCGTGTGGTGGTGGCCTTTGTCCTTGCCATGTTCCTGGGGACCGTTGTTGGTGTCGGCATGGGACGTTCCGCCACCACCAACGCCCTGTTCGACCCCTTGCTGGTATTGCTGCTTAACCTGCCGGCGCTGGTTACCATCATCCTGATGTACGTCTGGTTCGGGCTGGTGGAAGTGGCGGCTATCATGGCCGTTGTCATCAACAAAGTCCCCAACGTCGCCGTCACCGTGCGCGAAGGTGCCCGCAGCCTGGATTACCGGCTGGAGGAAATGGCCACCGTCTACGAATTCAGCCGCTGGCAGCGATTCCGCGACGTCTGGGTGCCACAACTGTTTCCCTACCTGATGGCCGCCACCCGCGGCGGCCTGGCGCTAATCTGGAAAATTGTCCTGGTCGTGGAGTTGCTGGGCCGCTCCAGCGGCGTCGGTTTTCAGCTCCACATGGCCTTCCAGGTCTTCGACGTGGCCACCATCCTGGCTTACAGCCTGGCGTTCATTGCCGTCGTCCAACTGATCGAACTGGCCATCCTGCAGCCCCTGGAGCGGCGCTCCAGCCGCTGGCGACAACCGGAGGCCGCCCATGCTTGAGCTGCGGATTGCAGGCCGTGATTTCGGTCAGCCTGTGTTGGGGGAAATATTCGCGACCGTGGAGAGGGGCGACCGCATCTGCCTGCTTGGACCTTCCGGCATCGGCAAAACCACTCTGCTGAACGCCATAGCCGGTCTGGATAAAACCATTCCTCACGAAGCCATCATCGGCCGTGACAAACTCCGGGTTGGCTACCTGTTTCAGGAACATCGTCTGTTACCCTGGCGAACTCTGAGCGCCAATCTCCAATTGGTGGGCGCAACTCCGCAGGAAGCAGAAGACCACCTCGCCAGTGTGGGTCTGAAAGGATATGGCCACTATCTGCCGGACCAACTCTCCCTTGGGATGGCGCGCAGAGCGGCGCTTGCCCGCTGTCTTGCGGTGAGGCCCGACTTGTTGTTACTGGATGAACCCTTTGCATCACTCGATCCGGTGATGGCCGGTGAGCTGAAGACACTGATTGCCGGCATTCTGGATGCCAATCCGGGCATGGCGATGATTTGTGTAACCCACGATGGCACTGACGCCGAGATCCTGGCGAATCGCTTGTGGTATCTGGATGGGAGACCGGCGCGGCTGCAGTGGGATGATGCGGTCGGTGAGGCTGGTTTGATCGATGGGTTGTTGGGGAAGCTTCGAAGGCTTGATTTGGCTGACTCCTAGGTTTCATGGATAGGCGCTTGCTTGTTTGTCGGATTACGGCTTCGCCTAATCCGACCTACGAAGCTATAAGGCTAGCTCGGAGTGTGGGTGGGCTGTGGGGGACAGGTTTCCAAAACTGTGCGGAGCCAGGGATGGCGGAGCCCAAGCCGAACAGGACGTCTTGAGGCGTGTTTTGGAAACCTGTCCCCCACAGCCCACATACTCCAATCAGGCAGGCTTGGTCCCAAGTATCTTGGTCCGCTGAGGCCGAAACCCGGCTGTCGCAAGTGAGGCAAACACCACAGTAACTGCCGCAGTAATGCCAAAGGCCATCGGATTCCATTCCAGGTACAGCGAAAACCGGATGGCTTCCACCGCGTGGGTAAACGGGTTGAACTGGCAGATCCAGTAGAGCCAGGGGCTGGCTTCGTTCATGCGCCACAGGGGGTAAAGCGCTGACGACATGAAGAACATTGGGAAGATGACAAAGTTCATTACACCAGCAAAGTTCTCCAGTTGTTTGATCCAGGTGGCAATCAGTAAGCCGAGCGCGCCGAGCATCAGGCTGGACAGGATCAGCGCGGGAAGTACCGCCAGATAGCCCCACAATGGCGGCTCTACATCCACCAGCAACGCCAGCAGCAGGAACACGTACACCTGACCCACCGACACCACCCCCATCGCCAGCAACTTCGTCACCAGCAAAAACGGCCGGGGCAAGGGACTCATCAGCAGCACCCGCATACTGCCCAGTTCCCGGTCATACACCATGGACAGGGCGCCCTGCATACTGTTGAACAGAATGATCATCCCGCACAGCCCGGGAACAATGTAAGTCTCGTAGGTAATGTAGGTCTGATACGGCGGAATAATGGAAATTCCCAGCACTGCGCGGAAGCCGGCGGCAAACACCACCAGCCACAGCAGCGGCCGCACCAGGGCGCTGGCAAAGCGGGTGCGCTGCTGCCAGAACCGCAGCCACTCCCGGGTCTGGATGCCAACGAAACAGTGCCAGTAATGCGCAGCTTTCATGGTTATCCGGCTCCGGTCAGGGTGTGGAAGGTTTCCGCCAGGTCGCGGGTGCCCTCGGCCTCGCAAATGGCCTGGCCGGAACCATCGGCCAGTAGCTGCCCCTGATGCAGGATCAACACCCGGTCCTCCTGACGCACTTCCTCAATCAGGTGCGTGGCCCACAGAACCGTCAGCCCTGCCTCATCACACAAGGTCCGTACGTGGTCATTCAGTGCCTTGCGACTGGCGACATCGAGCCCCACCGTCGGCTCATCAAGCAGCAGGAGAGAGGGCTCATGGAGCAGGGCGCGGGCAATTTCCACCCGCCGGCGATGGCCACCGTTGAGTTTTCGTACCGGTTCGTTGGCCCGTTCCAACAATTCGAAACGCGCCAGTTCCCGGTCACCCCGTGTGCGGGCCTCCTTGCGGGAAAGACCATGGAGCGCGGCATGGTAGAGCAGGTTCTGGCGCACCGTCAGGTCCAGGTCCAGCGCATTCTGCTGGAATACCACACCAATCTGTCGCATGGTCTCGGACGGCTGTTTTTTCAGCGATTGGCCGGCGAGCAGAAGCTCACCCTGCTGGAGTGCCAGCAGCCGGGTCAACAAGCCGAACAGAGTGGACTTGCCGGCACCGTTGGGCCCGAGCAAGGCGTGAAAACGGCCGGAGGTCAGCGTGAAACTGACCTCCTTGAGCACAGGCTTGTCGCCGTAGCGAAAGCTGATGTTCCTGGCTTCAATAGTCATGCTGGTGTTATGAAGTCGGGTCAATGACCACGCCCCAGGGGTAGCGGCCTACCTTGATGGATTTGATCACCTTCAGGTCCTCCACGTCGATGACCGACACATCGCCGGACACACCGTTAGTGGTATAGAGGTGTTTTTCGTCCTTGTCGAGATCCAGTTGCCAGACCCGGCTGCCCACCAACAGGTAATCCAGTACCTCGTAGGTCTGGGCGTCCACCACCGCTACGTGGTTGGAGGGCCCGAGAGCCACAAAGGCATACTTGCCGTCGGAGGTCAGTTCGATGCCTACGGGCTGGACACGATCCTGGTTGACGCCGGGTACCTTGAAGGACATTTCGTGGATCTGTTCCAGGTTATCAACATCGATGATGTGTACCGTGCCGCCGATTTCCGCAGAGGCCCAGGCAATCTTGCTGTCCTTACTGAATTCCACATGGCGGGGACGCTGGCCCACCACAATGTTTTTCTCGATCTCAAATGTGTCGGTATTGATCCAGTGCAACATGCTGGTGGTTTCGGAGGTGTTGACCGCCCACCTGCCGTCCGGACTCACGGCCATACCCTCCGGCTCGATGCCCACATCAATCTGGGCCAGAACGTCCTTGGTGTCCACATCCACCACCGTCACGATAGCGTCGTCCTCGTTGGCGATATACAGGTGTTTGTTGTTCGGATGGAGGGAAAATTGCTCCGGGTCTTCGCCAGAGGGCAGGGTGTCGATGATCTTGCGGGTAGCCAGATCCAGCACCTGCACGGTGTCGTCATCACTGGCGCAGATATACAGCTTGGTGTAATCCTTGGACAGCAGGATACCCCGTGGCCGCTGGCCTACATCAATGGTTTCGACCACGGCGCGGGTTTCGGTATCGATGATTGAGATGGTGTCATCCTTTTCGTTGGACACATAGGCCAGACTCGCGAGTGCCGGTGTTGACAGGCCGATCATGGCGGCCAGGGCGGTGTGCTTGAACAGAGATTTCATGGTGTAACTCCTTCTTGTTTTCGATGGACTGACGTCAAAGCCATCAGCCGTTAATCCGACATTCGCTCTCTGGCCTGTCGAACCCGAGCGTGTCCATTTCAGTATTGGGGTGCAAAAAGCCTTCAAACGGTGCCCGTGCTACCAAACCCCGGGGATGCACAAGGGGAATCGGCTGTCGCAACTGGCCGTTCCAGTCACGGTAAGTAAGCTTGCGGCCCTTGAACGCTGCCAGCTGGAATTTTTCACTGAACAGGAAATCGCGGATCTCGCCGGGGTTTGCGGTACCAAGGTCGGTCACCGCAGTGCCAATGGAGCGAATGGCAGCCCAGGCGGCATAGTCTTCGCTGTTCATGTCCCGGCCGGCGAGGTCGCGAAAGCGGTTCTGCAGCTGCGCCGCGCCCCAGCTTTCCACCACCCGGTGCCAGGTCACCGGCGACATGCCCTGGGTACCGACGACCGGGCGTGGCAGCCAGGTGTTGAATGGCACGTACTCACCGAAATCGCCTCGCACATCGGCCACCACCACGGCATCGTAATCGCTGGCCTGGGTAAACAATGGCAGCTCCTTCGAGGCGGTTCGCCGCAAATCGGCGTCAAAGGTCCAGGGTTTGTCCTCGACAATTTGCAGACCAAAGCGCTTGGCCGAGCGACGGAACGCATCGGCCCAGCCCTTGTCGGCCTCGGTGGGACCGGTAATCAGAAACACCTCATTCCAGCGCCGCTGGTTCAGCCACTGGCCGAGAGCGTCAGTGAGCATGCCGTAGCTGGGCATGGTGTGCAGAAGGCTGGTGTGGCACTGCCCGGTGCGCAGGGCGTCGTCCTTGGCACCGGCGTTGAAAACCAGGATGTTGTCACCGCCCTTGTCCAGGATGGTTTTCAGGGTCTGTGCCGGCGCATTCACGACGAACAACTCCATGCCGTTTTTGCGCATGGCTTCGAAGGCTGCAACGGCGGCGTCTTCGGAATCCGCAACTTTGCTCTGAAGTGAATAGGTCTGCCCCAGAAACTTGCCGGTGGTGCTGTTATCGGCGATGGCCAGTTCGGCGCCCCGCAGACCGGCATCTTCCGGCTCCGGAATCACGTTGGAAAGCACCGGCCCCTGATCCGGAACCCACTGCAGGTAGCCGATGTGTACATCGAGGGACTCGGCCTGCAGTGGGGCTGCACCAACGACGGTGATCAGTATTGCAGCAGCTGTCCGGGATAAAAGAGACATGGGATTCTCCGGTTTGTTGTTGTGCTTCCAGCTTAGAGAAGGGAAAAAGCCCCGGAAATATTCAGAAAGTAGGAAAGTGGCGGTACTAAAGAACTATTCCGGTAAAAACTGGCCGCTTTAGCATGGGGAGAGAGGGGCCCTGGAACTGAAACGGACCACAATAATGACTGTATACCGGAAGATTTCCCTGTTGATGCTGGCGGTTTTTCTCGTGATTTACCTGTTCGGTGCGCTGCTCTATGCCCGGCAGGCCCGGCACGATGTCGAGCGTGAACTGGATGGTGTCGCAGGGCTGGCGCAGAGTCTGGGTGTCCCGGCAAGCCTGCCGGCGTCGCTGGTTGAGAGTGTGCGCCACCTCCGGCCTGCCAGTGAGCCTGGTACGGGATACGGTGCCCGGGTTCCTGACTGGTTCTCGGACATGATTGCGGGACAATCGGTGCGCCCGGTCCTCAATGGCTGGCAGATCGATCCATCGGATGAAGTCGAGGAAATCTGGGAAGGTTTCCTGCTGATTTCGGGCTCTTATGCGATCGGTATGGCCCTGTGCTTCCTCGCGCTGTTTGTCATGGTCCGGCGTGGCATGCGGACGCTCTCCAGCCTTTCCGGGGCCATGGAAGCGGTGTCCGAAGGTCATCTTACCTCCCGGCTGCCGCGACAGGGGGAGCAGGAACTGGATTCGCTGGTGTGCCGGTTCAATTCCATGGCCGCTGCCCTGGAATCGGAGCAGCAGACGGTCAGTCGCCTGGTGAATGAATTGTTGCAGTTACAGGACAGGGAGCGGGAACACATTGCCCGGGTCCTGCACGATGACCTCGGCCAGTACCTCACCGGCATCCGCGCCCAGTCCCGCAGCCTGCTCTACGACCCGGAGCTGAATGAGCGGCAAAAACAGCAGGCCCGGGACCTGGCCGAACACTGCGAAACCATCCAGAAACATTTCCGCCACCTGCTACAGGATCTGCACCCGCTGGTCATGGAACAGCTGGGCCTGGGCAGTGCGATCCGGCACCTGAGCGAGCAATGGCAGCAACTCAGTGGACTGGACTGCCACCTGGCCATGGATGAGCGCCTGCCGGAGTTTACCGGTGAGCAGCAAACCCATCTGTACCGCTTCCTTCAGGAAGCTCTGAATAATATTTCCCGCCATGCCCATGCTTCCTGCGCCACTTTGGCGGTCGCACGGAATGACAATGAGCTGAGTATTGAAGTGCGTGATGATGGTGTCGGTAATGACCATTTACCCGATAACGCTGGCCTCGGGGTGCGCTCCATGCGTGAGCGAGCGCGCTGTCTCGGTGGTGAAGCGCAGTTTTTGAGCCGTAGGGGGGAGGGAACCCGCATCCGGCTCGCGGTGCCACTTGCCCGGCGCTATCCAACAACCGGAGGTGTCCTGTGAAACTGATGATTGTGGACGACCATCAGGTGGTCCGGCAGGGGATAGCCAATCTCCTGCGCTCAATGCTACCGGCAGTGGCCATCACCGAAATCGATAACGGCCAGGACGCGGTGGCCCGGTACGGGGAATTGCGCCCGGATGTGGTGTTGCTGGATATGGGGTTGCCCGATATTTCCGGACTGGAGGTGGGACGGCGACTCCGACAACGCTGGCGTGGCGCAGCAATCCTGTTTTTTACCATGCACGATGAACTGCCCATGGTGCGGCAGGCCTTGGACGTTGGCGGTCTGGGGTTTGTATCCAAAAGTTGCGCTCCCGAAGAGCTGGCGGAAGCGGTGAAGCGGGTGGCGTCCGGGCAGCCCTATATCGAACATCCAATTGCAACCCGGCTGGCGATGAATCAGGAGCGGCCGATAGATTTCCGGTTGAAGGAAATGACCCAGCGGGAAATGGAAGTGCTGCTGATGTATGCCCGTGGCGAGAGTATTTCGGGTATCGCCGAGCGATTGTGCGTGAGTAGCAAGACGGTTTCCAATCACCTGGCGGGCCTGAAAAGCAAACTGCAGGTCTCTTCGTCTGTTGAACTGATTCACCTGGCGGTGGATGCGGGCTTGATTCGCTATGGCCAGCTTGAGGAAGCAAGGCGGGTCTGAGCCCGCCCCGGATTACCAGTCAAAGGGGCACGCGGTGCAGCCCTCCATGTAGGTTCCCTCGAAGGTGGCGTAATGAATGCGCGTGCCGGTCAGGTTGGCATTGGCAAGATTGGCCAGCCCCATTTTGGCTTCCTGCAGATTGGCACCTTTCATATTAGCGCCTGCCAGGTTTGCCTTTGGCAGCCAGGAAATCTCGAAACTGCTGTACGGCATATTGGCGTTTTCAAGGGTTGCCCCGGAGAACCGGGAGAAATCGAAATTGGCTCCGGTCAGGTCAGCCCCGGTGAAATCCGCACCCTGGGCGAACAGATATTCTCCCTGCATTCCCTGCAGACTCGCATTTCTGAGTGTGGCGCCCCGCATGCTGGCCCGGTAAACCTGAAGTCGATATCCGGTGACATTATCCAGGTTCGCTCCGTCGAGGTTGGCACCTCGAAGGCTGGTGTGACTGAGGTTGGCGCCGGACAGGTTGGCCCCCCGGAAGTTGGCGGAACGGAGATCCATATTGGACAGATCGGCCCCCTGAAGGTCTGTGCCTGCACAGCTTGTGTCGCGTTCCAGTTTACAACCGTTGATGACCGGTGCCTGATCCAGATCGGCCATGTAATCGCCGGCCAGCGTCGGTGTAAAAAACAGTAAAAGTGAGGCGGTAATAACAGGTCTCATGATGTCACTCCCGGGTCGGAGTTGGAAAAAGGGGCCTGGCAAATTGCCAGGCCCAGGCCGGAGGAAGGCTAGCGGGAGGCCTGTGCCCAGGAGGGCATCTTGAAGACCCAGAACGAGCCACCTTGCGAGATGGGCTTGGTCAGTTCTGCCATGTCGCCGCCCCACAGTGGCACCGCGCCACCGTAGCCGGAGGCCACACCGATATACTGCTCACCATCCATTTCCCAGGTGATTGGCGACGAGATGATTCCCGAACCGGTCTGGAACTTCCAGAGCTCTTCACCGGTTTCAGCATCGAAAGCCTTCAGGAAGCCGTCGCCGGTGCCGGTAAAGACCAGCCCACCCTTGGTGGTAAGAACGCCGGCCCACAAAGGCATATTCTCCTTGTGCTCCCATTCGACTTCGCCGGTAAGCGGGTTCATGGCCCGCAGGATACCCACGTGGTCATCATACATACGCTTGATGCGGAACCCCTGACCAAGGTAGGCCGCGCCCTTTTTGTAAGTCACTTCCTCGGTCCAGTAGTCCTCTTTCCAGTGGTTGGCCGGCACATAGAACAGCCCGGTGTCCTGGCTGTAGGCCATCGGGTTCCAGTTCTTGCCGCCGAGGAAGGGGGGAGACACCTCAATGGATTCACCGCGAGTTTCACCTTTGGCAACGGGTGGCGGGCGTTGGCCTTTCACTTCGATCGGGCGGCCATCCTTGCCAATACCTTTCGCCCAGGTGATGTTGTCCACAAATGGGAAGCCTTTCTTGAATTCACCGTTCTCACGGTCAACCACATAGAAGAAACCGTTGCGATCGGCATGGGCTGTCGCCTTCACGGTTTCCCCGTTTTCGTCGTATTCGAACAGCACCAGCTCGTTATTGCCGGAGAAATCCCAGGCGTCGTTGGGTGTGTGCTGGTAGAACCATTTCACCTCGCCGGTGGTCGGATCAACGCCCACTTGGCCGGAGGTATAGAGGTTATCGTAATCCGCGGGATCGCCGCCGGGTGCGGTGCGTTTCCAGGTATTCCAGGGCGCCGGGTTGCCCGCACCAATAATAATGGTGTTGGTTTCCGCATCGAAACTGGCACTTTGCCAGGGGGCGCCACCGCCGTGGCTCCAGGCTTCCACCTTGCCGGTTTCGGTGTTGGAGTCATCCGGCCAGCTCGGAGCGCGAGGGTCGCCGGTTGGTGTGCTCTTTTTACCGTTGAGGCGACCGTAGTGACCTTCCACAAACGGGCGCATCCAGATTTCCTTGCCGGTGTCCGGGTCACGGGCAAACAGTTTACCTACCACACCGAACTCATCGCCGGATGAACCGTGGATCAGCAGGACTTTGCCTGTTTTCTGGTCTTTCACCAGAGTAGGTGCGCCGGTCATGGTGTAGCCCGCCTCATGGTCAGCGAACTTTTCCCGCCAGGCAACCTTACCGGTGTCCTTGTTCAGGGCAACGATGCCCGCGTCCAGCGTGCCGAAGAAGACCTTGTCGCCGAAGATGGCGGCGCCCCGGTTAACGACGTCGCAGCACGGACGGATGCCCTCCGGCAGTCGATGGTTGTATTCCCAGATTTTCTCCCCGGTTTTGGCATCCAGTGCGTAGAGTCGGGAGTAAGATCCGGTGATGTAGATAACACCATCGTGGACCAGCGCCTGTGATTCCTGGCCCCGTTGTTTTTCATCGCCGAATGAAAACGACCAGGCCGGCACCAGGCGCTCGACATTGTCGCGATTAATGGTCGTCATCGGACTGTAGCGCTGAGCTTTGGGACCGATGCCATAGCCCAGCACGTCTTCGGTGGTTTCGGCATCATTTGCAATGTCCTGCCAGGTTACGTCTTTGGCGTGACCGTAGGTTGCCATGCCAGCAGTTGAGCTCAGCATAAGCGCGAGCCCAATGCCTCGTAGTAATGGGTGTTTGCGTGTGGTGACGTTCATAACTATTCCCCTTGGTTTTTGTTGTGGCCAACGTCTTTCTCGTGGCGTCGACGCTCAGAGTATTAGCCTTGGTCCGCGAGGGGAGCGACGGAAATAGTCATTCGGAAAGCGGGAAAATGCCGATAAAAAACGGGAAAAATTCCCGATCGTGCTGTTTGTGTCTGAGAATCGGACAGTTTTCCGGTGTGGTGTGCCATTCTCGTGCTTTGGCCTTCGCTCTCACCACCTACTACCAAGGAACTAGACCAAAAACCCCAAAGTGGCATTCGGATTCAACGTCGGGATTTCTAGACTGGAAGTCAGCAAGTTGGCATCTGATAAATCCAATAGCCAACGCACGGGGAATCAAAACAGAGGTAGCAACAATGGCAACTTCCTTTTCACTCAAAACGCTCCTGGCGGCCACTCTTGTGGGCTTCACCGGTCTGGTCATGGCCCATGGCAACGTAACGCCGCAGGAGGTGGATACCGGTAATCTGCCCGAGCTGGGAGATGAGGTGCGCACGGAAAATCCCTTTCGGGAGGGTAATGAACACGGGGATTTCAATGCCCAGGCTGTCGAGGTGGGAGAGAGCGCTTACGCGGGCAACTGTGCCGGCTGCCACGGCATCCGTGCCATGTCTGGCGGTCTGACGCCGGACCTTCGGGAACTGACCGAGTGGGATGATGAGTACTACGTCACCCGTGTGCTCAATGGCACCGATCGCGGTATGCCTGCCTGGAAGAAGACGCTGGACCAGAACGCCATATGGGCCATACGGACCTATGTGGAGTCCCTGCCCAAGCCGGAATAATGGCCGCGACTGATCCGAATTGAAGCCTGTTTGCGGGCCGGCCCTGTGCCGGCCTGACGTCGTTGGGGGAAAGCAATGAAAATACTGTCTCGTATCCTCGCATTGTTGTTGCTGTGTCAACTGGGGGTTGCCCAGGAAGTGGACGACGGTGACCCGTTACTGAACCGACCGGCGGACCGGACCTACGACATTATTCTGGAGTCCGGTTATCTCAAGGTCGGAGTTTATGAGAATTTCCCGCCCTATTCGTACCAGGTGGATGGCGAGCCCCGGGGCATCGATATCGAGATTGGCAAGCGGATTGCCGAGGCAATGGGCGTGGAGTTCAGGGTGCACTGGATTGTACCCGATGAAAACCTCGGCGATGACTTGCGGAATAATGTCTGGAAAGGGCACTACCTGGCCAAGCGTCGTTTGGCCGACGTGATGATGCGAGTGCCTTATGACAAGAAGTACGCCTACATGCAGGATTCGACCGGGGAATACATCAACGAGCAGGTGGTGTTGTTCGGTCCCTATCAGCAGGAAACCTGGCAGATCGCTTTCAATCCGGAAAAACTGGACGCCGTCGATACCGTGGCCGTGTTTCAGTACCACCCCATTGGCGTGGAAATCGATACCTTGCCGGATTTTTACCTGAGTTCTGGTCTGCGTGGACGGTTGCGGAATCAGGTCCGCCACTACGTCAACGTACGTGAGGCCTTTGAGGCGATGCGCAACGGTGAGGTGAGTGCCGTTATGGGGATGCGTGCAGAGATTGACCATGAACTGAGCCGCCCCGAGAACCGGGGTTTCCGGCTCGCTGGCAATGGCTTTCCCGGCATCGGCAAGCAGGTCTGGGATGTGGGCATGGCCATCAAACATACCCATCGGCAATTGGGTTATGCCCTGGAAGCGATCATTGGTGATCTGGTCAAGTCCGGTGACCTGCAGTCCCTGTTTGCCCAACTGGATCTTCGCTACAGCGTGCCTCAGTACTATCGGGAGTTCCTCAGTGAGGAGGCGCTGGCAAAAGCTGCAGGTCAACTTTGATGTTTCTCCCCGCATAAGAGGTTCCGTTGATGACAGGTGGAACGACGCCCGCGAAGTCCTCGCGGGCGTCGTTTTTTGGGAAGTAGTAGTACCAAGTGATGAGAAAACCTGTTCCGGGGGGTAATTGTTGGTTTTTCCCCTAAAGCGAAGAATCTCTTTAGAGGCGGGAAAAGTTCCCGGTTCGCCCTGAAACGGAAACAAGAGAACCGAAAACAAGAGAATTGGAGAGCGCAACCATGAGAACGAACAAGTTCGGGATTCGCATTGCTACCAGCGCCCTGGCGCTGGCGGTGTCGTACGGCGCCCATGCGGTGACCGACAAAGACATCATGAATGACCATAAGACCCCGAGGACGTCGTCAGTTACGGCATGGGAACCCAGGGGCAGCGTTACAGTATTCTGGAAGACCTCAACACCAGCAACGTTCAGCATCTGCAGCCAGCCTGGGCGTTCTCTTTCGGCAGCGAGAAAATGCGCGGCCAGGAATCCCAGCCACTGATCAAGGATGGGGTGATGTATGTCAGCGCGTCCTATTCCCGTGTCTACGCCATCGATGCGCGTACCGGTGAAGAAATCTGGCAGTATGACGCCCGCCTGCCGGACGGCATCATGCCCTGCTGTGACGTGGTAAACCGGGGTGTCGCCCTGTACGACGACAAGGTGATCTTCGGTACTCTGGACGCCAAGCTGGTAGCCCTGAACAAGGACACCGGCAAGCCGATGTGGATCAAGAAGGTGGCCGATTACCAGGCAGGTTACGCGATTACCGCGGCACCGATTGTGGTCAAGGGCAAGGTAATCACCGGTGTATCTGGCGGTGAATTCGGTATTGTTGGCAAGGTTGAAGCCTACGACGCCAACACCGGTGACCTGGTCTGGACCCGTCCCACCGTGGAAGGCCACATGGGCTACGTTTATAAGGACGGCAAGAAAATCGAGAATGGTATTTCCGGTGGCAAGGCGGGTGTCACCTGGCCCGGCGATATGTGGAAGAACGGCGGTGCCGCCACCTGGCTCGGTGGTACCTATGATCCGGACACCGATTCGCTGTTCTTCGGCACCGGTAACCCCGCGCCATGGAACTCGCATCTGCGCCCGGGTGACAACCTGTTCTCCTCTTCACGGCTCGCTATCGATCCGGACGACGGCAGCATCAAGTGGCACTTCCAGACCACGCCCCACGATGGCTGGGATTACGATGGCGTCAATGAGCTGATTTCCTTCGATTACAAGGAAAAGGGCAAAACCGTTAAAGCGGCTGCCACGGCAGACCGTAACGGTTTCTTCTACGTCCTGAACCGTGAAAATGGTGACTTTATCCGCGGCTTCCCGTTCGTGGACAAGATTACCTGGGCTGAGGGTCTGGATCCCAAGACCGGTCGCCCCATCTATACCAAGGGTGGACGTCCGGGTGACCCTACAGAAACTGACGGTGGCAAGGGTGAGATGGTAGTAGCCCAGCCGGCCTTCCTCGGTGGCAAGAACTGGATGCCCATGGCCTACAGTCAGGATACCGAGCTGTTCTATGTGCCTTCCAATGAATGGTCCATGGACATCTGGAACGAGCCGGTCTCCTACAAAAAAGGTGCGGCCTTCCTGGGCGCCGGCTTCACCATCAAACCAGCCAACGACGACTACATCGGCGTGCTGCGTGCGATAGATCCGAAAACCGGCAAGGAAGTCTGGCGTTATGAGAACACCGCGCCGTTGTGGGGTGGTGTCATGACCACCGCCGGCAACCTGGTGTTCACCGGAACACCTGAGGGCTACTTGAAGGCATTTGACGCCAAGACCGGCGAAGAGCTCTACCGCTTCAATACCGGTTCCGGTGTCGTCGGTACGCCGGTGACCTGGACCATGGACGGCGAGCAGTACGTCTCCGTGGCGTCCGGCTGGGGTGGTGCGGTGCCGCTCTGGGGTGGTGAAGTGGCCAAGGTGGTCAAGGACTTCAACCAGGGCGGTATGGTCTGGACCTTCAAGCTGCCGAAGGATCGGGTTGCCAGTAATTAATTATTATCTGACAGCAACTTATCATTGGTTGAAAAGAGGGTTGCCTTCGGGCAACCCTCTTTTTTTGGTGTATCAGGTTTGACGCGTAGCGCCTGTACTTACATCACAGCCTGCGTCTCACTCCGGTTAGACCACCACACCAGTGCGAGAGCGGGCACAATCAGCACCGCGCTGATCATTGTCAATTCCAGGTTGGTAAAGGGTACCGGACCACCTCCGGGGATTGCCAACAGCATACCGCCTGCAATCAACGCCAGACGTATGGGCCACTGGAGCACCCGATAAAGCGACAGGTTGCCAACGCCCAACAGGTAACCCTGCATGCCGCCTGCAATCAATGCGACACCAACAACAGCCTGGGACAGTACCACCAGAATCTCATTCCAGGTTCCCTGGAGTATCAGCGCCGGGTTCAACACGAACAGGAACGGAATGAAGTAAATCACGCTACCCAGCTTCATAGCCTGGAAGCCGGTTTCCATCGCCCGCGCACCTGCCACCGAAGCAGCGGCAAAGGCGCCCAGGGCCACCGGCGGAGTGATGAAGCTCAGCATGCCCCAGTACAGGATGAACAGGTGGACTGCCAGTGGATCCATACCGCCACCGTTGATCAACGCCGGAGCCAGGGCCACCGCCAGGAAAATATAGGCCGCCGTGACGGTCATTCCGATACCCAGAATGAAGCTGGTCGCCGCCCCCATAAGCAGCAGCACCAGGGTGTTGCCACCGGCCAGGAAAATCAGGTCGTTGGCGATGGTGCCCGACATACCGGTTACCGACAACGCCCCAACCAGCAAACCGACACCCGTCAGAATCGCGATGAGCTCTGCGAACAGCTTGCCGGCACTGGAAAAGAAGTTTTTTACCTCCTTCCAGCTCCAGCGCTGGTATGGCAGCACCTGGTTGATCACCAGCAGTAAGGCCGTGGCGTAGAAAGGCGCAGTTGCCTCCCGCCGCAGGAAAAACAGCAGCCAGATCAGTAGCACGAAGACGAAAATGAAGTACCAGCCTTCTTTCAGGGTCTGGCGGAGGGAAGGCAGCTCATCCGCTGGCAGGCCTTTGAGGTCGTGGCGAGCAGCGTAGGCATCAATCTGGATAAACAGCCCCATGAAATACAGGAACGAAGGAACCACCGCCGCCAACGCAATGGTACCGTAAGGAATATTCAGGAAGCTGGCCATGATAAATGCTGTTGCCCCCATAACCGGCGGCATCAGCACACCCCCGGTAGAGGCACAGGCTTCGACACCAGCCGCGTAGGAACGCCCGAAACCAACCCGTCGCATGGCGGGGATGGACAGCACGCCGGTGGTAAGCACGTTGGTGATCACACTGCCGCTCATGGAGCCCATCAGACCGCTGGAGAAGACCGCAACCTTGGCCGGGCCGCCCCGGACATGCCCCAGCAGGGCAAAGGCCAGGTTGATAAAGAACTTGCCTCCACCGGTCTGCTGCAAGGCCACGCCGAACAACAGAAAGCCGATAACCAGGTTGGCAAACGCCTGCAGCGGGATACCCATAACGCTTTCACGGCTCATGGCGTGATAGATGGCGGTTTGGGAGGGCGAGGATGGAAAACCCTGAATCGGCCCCGGCATCACATCGGCGAATATCGGATACAGACTTGCAAGCCCGACAATGATGCCGATCGGCCAGCCACCGGCCCGCCGAGCTGCTTCAAAAATCACGCCCCACAACAGGAAGCTCATCACTATGGCGTGATCTGGTGCTGCGTACTCCCAGCCACTGTCCAGAATCCGTTCCGCGTTAACCACGAAGAAGCCGCACACTGCCGCCGAAAACAGGAACAGCACTACATCGTACCAGGGCACTGTCGAGTGTGAGGCCCTGCTTGCGGCTGGCCAGAGTACAAAAACCAGTGGCAGCATCAACGCTACCACGGTATAGAAGAACTGGCTTTCCACCGCCGTGACAATGGTGAACAGGCCAAGGTTAAACAGGTAATCGATCGCCAGCAGGGTCAGCGCCAGGGTCGCCACGCGGGGCACCCAGAGCCAGAATCCCTCCAATTGACGGATACCGGATATTTTACCCGTATTTACGGTTTTTTCCTGAGGCAGGCTCATGTGATCATCGGCTCCGGAGCATTAAGGAGAAGAATGGAAAGCGCCGGGGCACCGTTGACTTCTCGGCAAAGGAACCCCGGCGTCATGGCGCAGGTCTTAACGGAATACGGGCTCCATGCCCTCTGCTTCCAGTGCTTTGGCACGGGCTTTCATCCAACCGCTGCGGAATGCGTCTTCGTCTGCAGGCGGATTGGAATCCTTGAACGTTTTCCAGGTGGCTTGCAGAATTTCCTGACGTTTGATCAGCTTATCCTGGTGCGCCTGCATGGCATCGGTCCAGTGTCCGATTTCCTTGTAATACTCGACGACTGCGTCGTGATAAGGAATCACCCACTGCATGTTCTGATTCTCAAGTGAGTAACCCGCATTGCCAGGGGCGGCGTCCTTGTACTTGTCGTGATCCTCAATCAGCACACGGATAAGGCTGCTGGCGATTTTATCGTCCAGGCTCTCATTACCGACCAGTATCGGATAGGGATAGCTGGCGCCGATCCACGGGCTGTCCTTGCCATAGTCCTCACCGGCAGCTGCCGTGACATTGTGGGGCTGAAAATAGGGCGCTACGGTCTGGAGTCGTTTCCATCCTTCTTTATTTTCGGGATCCAGTTCCGGCCACACGATGCCCCTTGGGCTGGCGGCCAGTTGCTGCGCTGGCGGAGCCACGCTCATGGTAAAGGCCACGTCAGCCTGGTCGGCCACAATGCCTTCAAAGGCGCGGCCATAACCCGGAAATTCCACCCGTTCGACGTCATCCCAGGTCAGCCCTCCAAAAGCCAGGAAGGCCTCGGTGCCAATGTTCAGGGCATCGTCACCACGAACGTAAGATACTCGCTTGCCTTTCAGATCTGCCGGTGTTTTTACGTTGATATCACCGGCGACCGCAATACCCAGGCCAAAGCTGGCAGTGGATGTGCTGATCAGGCGAATAGGTTGCGGTCCCCAATCGGGATGGGCAAAGAGCAATACACCTTCCGAGCCGTAGTAGCTGGCAATACCGCAGGCGCAGAGTGGAACCCGCCCCATCCGCAACGGCGTCATGCGGGATACGTCATTTTCACCGGGCAGAATACGGACCGAGGTGCCGTATTCGTTTTGTAGCAGGTTGCCGATGGACACCATCTGGGTGTAACCCGCCGACCCGGTTCCGTACGCAGTCATTGCGAGGGTGCCGGGCAGTTCGACATTCTCGGCACTATGGGCGAACAGCGGTGCGGCACTCAATACACCGACGAGCAGACTTTTGTTGATTTTATGCATCGTACTTTGTCCTGTGTGGTTGTCCGGTCGCGAGACCTATTGCCAATGAAGACACATAAGATAGCGACCGGTGCAAAATCGACAGCACATCCAAACTGTGGGTGCTGGATGACACTGCAAAAATAAAGGCGAGTAATCCGGCAGATACCGTGGACACCCGACTATGTTTCGCACAGCGAAATTTAATTGATTTATGGTTTCGCAATGCAATACTTATTTTTGCTAATTAAATATAAAGAATGTCCGGCCTAACAACAACCCTCCAAAACTAAAGTCTGCCAAATGTCGCATAACCGAGTGGCTTTCCCGAATAGCAGAAGATTTACCGATAAAGTTGATACCGATGAGCGCAGTGCTGCCACGGTCCTCCTGTCACCTACTACCAAGGGAGGAGTTTTTCGCCTCCATCGAATCATTCAACTAACCGGTTTGTAGGTCTACATTGAACAGGTAAACGCGAAAGGCCGCGTTGCCAAGCGACAAACACAACAAGAGGTCGACACCATGATCTACGCACAACCAGGAAAGGAAGGCTCCGTCGTCTCCTTCAAACCCCGTTACGAGAACTACATCGGCGGCGAGTGGGTCGCCCCGGTGAAAGGCCAGTATTTCGAGAACATCACGCCGGTGACCGGAGATGTTATTTGTGAGATTCCACGCTCCACCGCGGAAGACATTGAACTGGCACTGGATGCCGCCCACAAGGCCGCGCCGGCCTGGGGCAAAACCTCTGCCCAGGAACGTTCCAACATCCTGTTGAAAATTGCGGACCGCATTGAAGCCAACCTGGAAAGGCTCGCGGTTGCCGAGACCTGGGATAACGGTAAAGCCGTCCGTGAAACCCTGAATGCCGATATCCCGCTGGCTGCGGATCATTTCCGTTATTTTGCCGGCTGTATCCGTGCCCAGGAAGGTCACATGGGGGAGATCGACCAGAATACCGTGGCGTACCATTTCCATGAGCCGCTGGGTGTTGTGGGCCAGATCATTCCCTGGAACTTCCCGCTGCTGATGGCTGCCTGGAAACTGGGGCCCTGCCTGGCTGCCGGTAACTGCACGGTGCTCAAGCCGGCCGAGCAGACGCCTGCCAGTATTCTGGTACTGATGGAGATCATCGGTGACCTGCTGCCACCGGGTGTGCTGAACATCGTCAACGGCTACGGCATCGAAGCCGGTCAGGCGCTGGCGACCAGCAAGCGTATCGCCAAGATTGCCTTCACCGGCTCTACCCCCGTGGGCTCGCACATCCTCAAGTGTGCTGCCGAGAACATCATTCCATCGACCGTCGAGCTGGGTGGCAAATCGCCGAACATCTATTTCTCCGACGTGATGAAGGCCGAGCCTGAGTTTCTCGACAAGTGTGTCGAGGGCCTCGTGCTGGCGTTCTTCAACCAGGGCGAAGTCTGTACCTGTCCGTCCCGTGCTCTGGTGCAGGAAGACATGTATGACGAGTTCATGGCCAAGGTCGTAGAGCGGACCAAGGCCATCAAGCGTGGCAACCCGCTCGATACCGACGTTCAGGTTGGTGCCCAGGCCAGCAAGGAACAGTTCGACAAGATCATGTCCTACCTCGCCATCGGTAAGGAAGAAGGCGCTGAAGTGCTGACCGGCGGTGATCGCGAAGATCTCGGCGTCGAGTTCAACAACGGCTTCTACATCCAGCCGACCCTGTTCAAGGGCGACAACAAGATGCGCGTGTTCCAGGAAGAAATCTTCGGACCGGTGGTGGGTGTGACCACCTTCAAGACCGAGGAAGAAGCCCTGGCCATCGCCAATGACACCGAGTTCGGTCTGGGTGCCGGCGTCTGGACTCGTGACACCAATCGCGCCTACCGCATGGGCCGCGCCATCCAGGCTGGTCGGGTATGGATGAACTGCTACCACGCCTACCCGGCGCACGCTGCCTTTGGTGGTTACAAGAAGTCCGGTGTTGGTCGTGAAACCCACAAGATGGCGTTGGATCATTACCAGCAAACCAAGAACATGCTGGTGAGCTACGACACCAACCCACTGGGCTTCTTCTGATTGGGAAGCGACGGGCGGGCCCCTCCACACGGGCCCGCGCATGGGCCAGCACAACGGATGTGCGTTTTCATGCCCCGGCGACTGGTCGGGGGGCTCTCGAAAGAGAGTCGGGTTTTTCTTTGTCACTCTCTTTAGGCTCCTACAGGGGCCTTTTTTTGTTGGCTGGAAAGGTGCATTGTTTAGATGTTGTCAGCCTTCAACTTAGGGAGGTCCGAAAACAGTGCCAAAGTACCATATGGCTCTTTTACCACCGCCGCTAGGATGAGAAATGAGTTATCGGCACAGCCGCTGATTCACCCTGAATGCGCTAACAATCATGACAATAGAGGTAAGCATTATGTGGACCAAACCAGCCTACGAAGATCTGCGCATCGGTTTCGAAGTCACCATGTACTTCGCCAACCGCTGAAAGCCGAAACGGCCAGCCTTTCGACGCTGGCCGTTTTGCTTCCGGAGTTCTTCTCATGCACATCCATGTACTTGGTTCCGCGGCCGGGGGCGGTTTTCCCCAGTGGAACTGCAATTGCTCCAATTGTGACGGTTTCCGCAAAGGCACACTGAATGCCCGGGCGCGAACCCAATCCTCCATCGCGGTCAGCGAAGATGGCGAACACTGGATTCTCTTTAACGCCTCGCCGGATATTCGGGCCCAGTTGGCATCTTTCCCGGCCATGCAGCCTGCCAGGGCACTGCGGGACACCGGCATCAGCGCCGTACTGTTGATTGATAGCCAGGTAGACCACACCACCGGTCTGTTGACCCTGCGCGAGGGTCTGCCGCTGGATGTCTGGTGCACGGAGCAGGTTCATGAGGATCTAAATGGCGGTTTTCCGTTGTTCCGGATGCTGGAACACTGGAATGGCGGCCTGAACTGGCGGGAAATACCCGCCACTGAGAACGAGTCGTTCACCGTTCCCTGCGCGCCTTCCCTGAGGCTCACCGCAATCCCGCTGCTAAGCAACGCACCGCCTTATTCACCGCGTCGGGACAATCCGCATCCGGGGGATAATATCGGGGTGTTTCTGGAGGATACCCGCACCGGGCAGACCGTGCTCTATGCGCCCGGGCTGGGTGAGCCGGATGCACGGATCCTGGCCTGGATGCGCAAGGCCGATGTGCTGATGGTGGACGGCACCGTCTGGCATGATGACGAAATGATCCGCCAGGAGGTCGGCACGAAAACCGGTCAGGCCATGGGGCACCTGGCCCAGAGTGGCCCCGGGGGCATGATGGAAGTGCTTGATACCATGCCGGCGAAGCGCAAGATCCTGATTCATATCAACAACACCAACCCGATCCTGAACGAGGACTCCCCGGAGCGTGCGGAATTGACGCGCCATGGGATTGAGGTGTCCTGGGACGGAATGCACATTGACCTGTCGGGGCAGCCATGAACGCCAAAGCCAACACCGCCATGAACCGTACGGACTTTGAACAGGCCCTGCGGGATAAAGGACAGTATTACCACATCCACCACCCGTACCATAAAGCCATGTACGGCGGGCAATGCACGCCGGAACAGATTCGCGGCTGGGTGGCCAACCGGTATTACTACCAGATCAATATCCCCCGGAAAGACGCCGCGATCATGGCCAATTGTCCGGACGCCAGCGTACGCCGGATCTGGTTGCAACGGATACTGGACCACGACGGTCATGGTGGTGACGAGGGCGGTATTGAGGCCTGGTTGTGTCTGGCCGAAGCGGTGGGGTTGAGCCGGGAAGAAGTCATTGATCAGCGCCATGTGCTGCCCGGTGTCCGTTTTGCGGTGGATGCTTACCTGAATTTTGCCCGCCGGGCGACCTGGCAGGAAGCGGCCTGTTCCTCGCTGACCGAGCTGTTCGCACCGGAGATCCACCAGTCCCGGCTGGACAGCTGGCCGCAACACTATCCCTGGATAGAAGAGAGCGGGTACCGCTATTTCCGTAAACGGCTCTCGGAAGCCCGACGGGATGTGGAACATGGCCTGACCATCACCTTGGACAGTTTCACCACGGCTGCCTCCCAGGCCCGTGCCCTGGAAATCCTTCAATTCAAACTGGATATCTTATGGTCTATGTTGGATGCCCTGACTATGGCTTACCTGCACCGGACGCCACCGTACCACACCGTCACCGATCAGCCGGTCTGGCACCGGGGGCTGTGGTGACTGACAGCCTGGCGAGGGTGCCCCGCCTGCGCCCGGGTTTCCGCTTCCAGTGGGAGCCGGTGCAGGACTGCTACGTGTTGTTGTACCCGGAAGGGATGGTGAAGCTGAATGGAAGCGCTGGTGCTATTCTCAACGAAGTGGATGGCCAGCGCAGTGTGGCCGATATTATCGCAACCCTCGAACGGCAGTTTCCGGAAGCCGGTTCCCTTGAAGGGGATGTGAGCGACTTTCTCCGCGATGCCTGCCAGCAACATTGGATCGAGATGTCATGACTAGTGCCGAGGCAGCCAAAACGGTCAGTAACCCGCATCAGGCGGGGCCACCACTCTGGTTGCTGGCGGAGTTGACCTACCGCTGCCCGCTGCAGTGTCCCTACTGCTCCAACCCGCTGGATTTTGCCAACACCGAGCAGGAACTGACCACGGAAGAGTGGGTGAATGTACTGCGCCAGGGGCGCGCCATGGGGGCCGCGCAGCTGGGGTTTTCCGGCGGGGAGCCGCTGGTGCGCCAGGACCTGCCGGAGCTGATCGCCGAGGCACGACACCTGGGATATTACAGCAACCTGATCACCTCCGGCCTGGGGCTCAGTGAAGCGAAGGTGAATGCCTTCCGGGATGCGGGTCTGGACCATATCCAGGTCAGTTTCCAGGCGTCCGACCCGGAGCTCAACAATGCGGTGGCAGGTTCCCGCAAGGCCTTCGACCAGAAGCTGGCCATGGCCCGCGCAGTGAAGGAGGCCGGTTACCCGATGGTGCTTAACTTCGTGATCCACCGCCATAACATACATCAGATGAATGACATCATGGCGTTGTGCGAGCGCCTGGGCGCCGATTACGTCGAGCTGGCCACCTGCCAGTATTACGGCTGGGCATTCAAGAACCGCGAGGGGCTGATGCCCTCCCGGGCACAGCTGGAAAAGGCGGAAGCGGAAGTCCAGGCGTATCGTCAGCAACTGGCCGCCAGTGGCTCGGCGATGAAGCTGATTTTCGTCACCCCGGACTACTACGAGGAGCGCCCCAAGGCCTGCATGAACGGCTGGGGCAGCCTGTTCCTGACCGTGGCCCCGGACGGTACGGCGTTGCCTTGTCACAGCGCAAAATTGCTTCCTGTTGATTTCCCGAATGTACGGGATATGGATCTCAATGCCATCTGGTATGACAGTCCCGGTTTTAATCATTACCGGGGCGACAGCTGGATGCCGGAGCCCTGTCGTTCCTGTGACGAAAAGGGCAAGGATTTCGGCGGCTGCCGATGCCAGGCCTACCTGTTGACCGGCAACGCCGACAACGCCGATCCGGTGTGCAGTAAATCGTCGCACCATGACCGAATCCTGGCGGCGAGGAGAGCCGCCGACCATGCCACGGCGGGCATTGACGAGCTGACCTATCGCAATGCGGATAACTCGAGACTGTTCTTCAGGGGCTGATGTTTCCCACCACCCTGCCGGTGATTCGGAAGCCGACACTCCTCAGGGCCTGCTGAGTGCCGAGGACGCCTGCGCCGCTTACATCCAGCGCGGGGCGTTGTCGGTCTCACGCGGCGGGCTGTTCTGGTTGCAAACGGACCCGTCCCTTGGCATCACGACCCTCTGGCACCTGACAGATCAGGGCCCGGCCCGACTGGGGCCACAAAGTTTGAGTATTCGCAGTCGAGTCAACGGGTACGGTGGCGGAGCCCTGGCGGCTTCGGATCTCGGTGTGTTTGTGGTGAGCGAGGATCAGCAGATCCACTTCATTGACCGGATGAATGGCCACTGCCTGCAATTGACCGATGAAGTCGGGGTTGCCTTTGGTGGGCTGGTGGCGGACCCGACGCGCCCTCGGGTGCTCGCGGTAAGGGAGGCCGCTGGCCAGCAGCAATTGGTGGCTGTGGGGCCGGAGCAGGGCATCCAGGTCCTGCACAGTGGCCTGGACTTTTACGGGGCACCGGCGCTTTCCGACGATGGGCGTCATATTGCCTGGGTCAGTTGGCAGCTACCGGCTACGCCCTGGCTCAGAACCGAGCTGTGGACGGCCGTGGTGACCGAGAATGGCTGGCTCCGTGGCTGCGAAACCTGGCCGACGCCGTCGGAAGCCTCGGTACAGCAACCGGTGTTTGCCGGTAAAACCCTGTGGGTTCTCTCCGATCACGACGGCTGGTGGCAGCCATGGCGGCTGGACCCGGATGGTGCAAGTGGTGACTGGGTAGGTTGCGATGCGCCGACCCTGGATCATGCCAATGCACCCTGGCAACTGGGGGAGTCCCACCATACACCTCTGATGGCTGGTGGTTGGGCCAGGGTTCGCTATTGTAACGGGACCGGTGAACTCTGGCTGTTTGATCACGCAGACAACATCGGTCGGAGGGTGGCCGATACCTTCAGTGACTTTCGTGATCTGTGTGCGGTGGGCGCGGAACTGTATTGTATCGCCCGATCGCCCACGCAGCTGGATGCCGTATTGGCCATTGATCCGGACTCCGATCAGGTGCGGGTTGTAGCCGGTGGAGAGGACGCCATCAGGGTGGGCTCACCGGCCCTGCCGCAGAGCTTTGTAGTGCCGCCCGGGTGCGCATCCGAGCCGGATATTCAGGGCTTTTTCTACAGCCCCACCTCAGAGGCGCCGGAGAATCCGCCGCCCCTGATCCTGGTGGCCCACGGTGGCCCGACTTCGGCAGCCTACCCGGTCTTCAACCCCCACATTCAGTTCTGGTGCCAGCGTGGATTTGCCGTGGCCGAAGTCAACTATCGTGGCAGCACCGGTTTTGGCCGGGACTTCCGGCTGGCGTTGGCCGGTCGTTGGGGGGAGGCCGATGTCGAGGACATGGAACGGGCGGCCGATTACCTGGCGGCCCGAGGTCTCGCTGATGGCCGTCGCCTCTTCATACAGGGGCGAAGCTCCGGAGGGTATACGGTGTTGATGGCACTGATCGCCAGCCGCCGGTTTGCCGCCGGGGCAAGTATGTATGGTGTGACCGACCCGTTACGGCTGAGGGCAGCGACCCACCGTTTCGAATCCGGGTACCTGGACTGGCTTCTGGGTTCTCCACAAACCCATCCGGAGCGCTGGCACGCACGGACGCCGCTGCACCAGGCTGACCGCATCCGGACACCGATGATTTTCTTCCAGGGTGGTCAGGACCAGGTGGTGGTTCCGGTGCAGACCAGAGCGATGATCTCAGTGATGCGTGATGCCGGACTATCGCCGGAGCTGCACTGGTTTGATGACGAGGGGCATGGTTTCCGGCAACAGGCCAGCCAGGCTGGTATGCTGACATGGCTGTTCAGCTTTTATCGGAAGCACAGCTCAAAGACCCATGAACCTGCCGGGAACTTGAGTTAAACTTTCGACGATTCCTATAACAATAATGCGTCGAGTACAGCCCAATGAGTCACGATATATCAGCACTTCGAAAATTTGTCTCGCCGGAGATCGTGTTTGGTGCGGGCGCACGTAAATCCGTGGCCAATTTCGCCAGTAACTTCGGAGCAAAACACGTAATGCTTGTCTCCGATCCGGGGGTGGCGGCCGCTGGCTGGGTGAATGAGATTGTGACGCTGCTGACGGAGGCCGGTATTCGTACCACGATATTTACCGGCGTTTCACCCAATCCCAAGGTGGATGAAGTGATGGTGGGGGCGGAGCTGTACAAGTCCAGCGAATGCGATGTCATCGTTGCTATTGGCGGTGGCAGCCCCATGGATTGCGCCAAGGGGATTGGCATTGTGGCAACACACGGCCGCAGCATTCTGGAATTCGAGGGGGTGGACACCATAACCCACCCATCGCCTCCGCTGGTATTGATACCAACGACGGCGGGTACATCGGCGGATGTCTCGCAGTTTGCGATCATTTCTGATCCGATTCGGCGCTTCAAGTTTTCCATCATCAGCAAGGCTGTAGTCCCCGACGTTTCCCTGATCGATCCGGAAGTCACGGAGACCATGGATCCCTATCTGACCGCCTGCACCGGTGTGGATGCTATGGTCCACGCGATCGAGGCGTTTGTCTCCACCGGCAGTGGGCCGTTAACCGACACCCACGCCCTGGAAGCGATCCGGCTCATTAACCGCAACCTCGAGCCGCTGGTGGCGAACACCGCGAACCCGTTCCTGCGTGAACAGATCATGCTGGCGTCTATGCAGGCAGGGCTGGCGTTTTCCAATGCCATTCTCGGGGCGGTCCATGCCATGTCCCACAGCCTTGGCGGCTACCTGGATCTGCCCCACGGTTTGTGTAATGCGTTGCTGCTTGAACATGTTGTGGCCTATAACTACGTCTCGGCGGAAGATCGATTCCGTCGGGTGGCCGAGGCGATGGGTATTGATACCCGGGGTATGGGCAAGCCTGAAATCAAGAAGCAGTTGATGAACCGTATCATTGAGCTCAAACGTAAAGTCGGGCTGGAGGCGCGGCTCTCCCAGTTGGGGGTTACCGTTTCCGACATTCCGTATCTGTCAGGGTTTGCCCTGCAGGATCCCTGCATACTCACGAATCCCCGCAAGTCTTCGTTGCGGGATGTTCAGGTCGTTTATGAAGAAGCCCTCTGAGGAACAGGACAACGGCTATGGAGTTGGCGATCTGTTGGGGCTGGGAAGCCATTCGGTCCGCAAGAACTACTACCCGGCGCTGCAGGAACGCATAGAGGAGCTGGAGAAGGAGCGTAACCGCTACAAATGGCTGTTTGAAAATGCGCTTCACGGAATTTTCCAGGCCAACATGCGTGGCGGCTTCCTTGCCTGTAATCCGGCCATGGCTCGTATTTGCGGCTACGCCAGCGCAGAGGATCTCAAGCAACGGGTGATCCGGCTGCGGGAGCAGTTGTTCTGTAGTTCCAATGAGTTTGACAAGATCCGCCAGGAGCTCCTGGACGAAGGCAGCCTGCGTGTCCGGGAGACCCGTTTGCGGCGAGTGGACAACACACCGGTGCATGTCGCGATCTCCATATTGCGCCGCCCGGACCTGGGCCCGGAAGTGGTGGAAGCCTTCGTGGCGGATATCACTGAACGGGTTCAGGCCCGGCAAAAGCTGGAACAGCTCAATGCCGATCTGGAAAGACGGGTGGAAGAGCGTACTGAAGCCTTGCAGAACGCCAATGTCGGGTTGCGCTACCAGATCGAGGAGCGGGAGAAGGTTGAACGCGAACTGGTGGTCGCTATGGAAGCCGCGCGGGAAGCCAACCGCAGTAAGGACAAATACCTGGCGGCAGCTAGCCATGACCTGATGCAGCCGTTGAATGCCGCCCGGTTGATGATCTCTGCACTTCAGGACAGCCAGTTGCCAGACCAGGAGCAACGCATGGTGCACCAGGTTCACCGTGCCCTTGAGGGTGCGGAAGACTTGCTGGCGGACTTGCTGGACATTTCCAAGCTGGATCAGCAGGCGATGACGCCGGACCTGGTGGTCACTGATGTGGCGGCGCTTGCCAGTGGGCTCGGAGAGGAGTTTGAAGCGGTGGCCGCCAACGCCGGTTTGCAGTTCCGCGTGCGCACGGTGTCCGCATTGGTCAAAACCGATCAACGCATGCTGACCCGCATCATCCGCAACCTGTTGAGTAATGCTTTTCGCTACACCCGTCAGGGTGGTGTATTGCTGGCCCTGCGAGCCCGCGGCGACAGCCTGCGCATCGAGGTCTGGGACACGGGGGTGGGCATTGAGGCGGGTAAGCTAAGGGACATCTTTACCGAATTCCATCAACTCCTGCCCCAGGGCACAGGGGGACGTCAGGGCGTGGGGCTGGGGCTGGCCATTGTGGAGCGCATGGTCCGGATTCTGGGCTACGATATTGATGTCGCCTCCCGACCTGGCCGGGGGTCCCGGTTCATGCTGACCGTGCCCCTGGAGAACAGGGTGGCTGACCAGACAAAGGCCCGGGAAAGAAATCCGCTGGAGTCCTATGCCGATGCTTTCAGAGGTGCCCGGATAATGGTCATTGATAATGAACGGGCTGTTCTGGATAGCATGCAGGCATTGCTGGAGCGCTGGGGATGCTCGGTTATGGCGGCCCGTAGTGAGGCAGAGGCTCTGGAATTGCTGGCGACGGCGGAGCAGCAACCCTCTGTGATACTGGCGGATTATCACCTGGATAATAATCTGACGGGTTGTGAAGCGATCTATGGTATTCGCCGTGAACTGGATCGTGACATTCCTGCCGCGATCATTACCGCCGACAGCAGTGATCAGATCCGAAAACTGGTGCGTGCCCAGTACCTGCCGATCCTTAACAAACCGGTAAAACCGAACCGGTTGCGGGCATTGTTGACCAGTCTGCTTGGGCCATCTGCGGAATAACGAACTAACCTGTCGCGGCCCGAGGGTCTACACTGAATCCTGAGATCCCACGAATTTCAGGAGAGTGCACCATGGCAATAACCGATAATGCCCTGACCAATCACGAAGTGACCATTTGCCTGGCCGGTGGTGCCGTTCTCGGCCCTTTCAATGCCACCTGGTCCCAGGACAATGGAGGTGATGTTCGTGAACTGGTGAAGGAATACGATGCCTTTTTGCAAGGTGAGAAACAGCGCCGGTTCAAGTTTCACCTCCACGATACCTACACCAATACCGTCCAGACATTAGTTGTTAACTTTGAACAGGTTACGGGAATCTGTGACCATGTGAGACTGAAGTCACACCACGGGGGCTGACGAGATTCCCTGATACCGATAAGGAGAGGGTGTCATGAGTGAATTCAGAACGGAAAAAGACAGTCTCGGAGAGGTGCAGGTCCCAGCGGATGCTCTCTGGGGCGCGCAGACACAGCGGGCTGTTGACAACTTTCCGGTCAGCGGCCTGCCCATGCCGCCGGCGTTCATTGGCGCTGTTGTCCGGGTCAAGCAGGCAGCGGCGGAAGCCAATGCCAGTCTCGGCTATCTGGACAATGAAAAACGGGATGCGATTGTAGAAGCCTGTGAGCAACTGGTGAGGGGCGAGTATGCGGACCAGTTCCCGGTGGATCGCTACCAGACCGGTTCCGGTACCAGCACCAATATGAACGTCAACGAGGTCATTGCTGCGTTGGCGGCGCGTGCCGGTGTACAGGTGAATGCCAACGACCACGTCAACATGAGTCAGAGTTCCAATGACGTGATTCCGACTGCCATCCACGTCAGTGCCGTCACAGTGGTTCAGACCCGGCTTTTGCCAGCGCTGTCTCATCTCTGCGGTGTTATCTATGAGCGCGAAGCGCTGTTCTCGGAGCAGGTAAAAACCGGCCGGACCCACCTGATGGATGCCATGCCGGTGACGGTGGGCCAGGAGCTCCGCACCTGGCGGGAGCAACTGCTGGCGGCGGAAAAGCGAGTGGAAGCGGCGGCTGACGATCTCATGGCGTTGCCGCAGGGCGGAACGGCCGTCGGTACCGGTATAAATGCACCGGATGAATTTGCCGAACAATTCGTCAAGTTTCTCGCGAGAGACACTGGCTATCATTTCCGTTCCCTGGAACACAAATTTGTCGGGCAAAGTGCGATTGATTCACCGGTGGCCTTATCTGCCCAGCTACGGGGTGTTGCCATCATACTGACCAAGATCGCCAATGATCTCCGGTGGATGAACAGTGGTCCGATTCATGGTCTGGCGGAGATCACCCTGCCGGCACTGCAACCTGGTAGCAGCATTATGCCGGGGAAAGTAAATCCGGTGATTCCGGAATCGGTTGCCATGGCCAGTGCCCAGGTCATGGGGATGGATACAACGGTTGCGCTGGCCGGTCAGTCCGGCAACTTTCAGCTCAACGTGATGTTGCCGCTGGTGGGCGCCAACCTGCTGGACATGGTGTCCCTGCTGAGCAACGCTTCCGCCATACTGGCCGAAAAAGCCATTAAGGGCCTCACGGTTAACGTGGATAACCTCAACGCCGGTGTCGGACGGAATCCGGTGCTGGTCACCGCCCTGAATCCGGAAATTGGCTACGACCTGGCGGCGGATATTGCCAAGGAGGCCTATCGTACCGGTCGCCCTGTGATTGATGTGGCTGAGGAGCGAAGCGGGCTGGACAGGGCCCGGCTGGAAACCTTGATGGATCCGCTCAAACTGACCCGTGGCGGGGTTTCCTGAACCGGAGGCAGCCTGACTTGATCCTGGCACTGGAGCTGTTTGTGATGTTGGTGCTGGCTAACGGAGCCCCTGTGGTTGCCAGGAAACTGTTTGGTCATCATTGGGAGACACCGGTGGACGGAGGTCGCCTGTGGCATGATGGACGCCCATTGCTGGGACAGAGTAAAACCTGGCGTGGTGTGGTGGCCGGCACACTGAGCTGCGGTCTGTTTGCCTTGGTGGCGGGTATGGGGCTGTTTTTCGGTCTGCTGTTTGGTTTGCTGGGGTTGCTCGGCGACATGCTCAGCAGCTTCATCAAGCGGCGACGCGGGTTGGCTGCCAGTGCCAGGGCATTATGGTTGGATCAGATTCCGGAAGCGCTACTGCCGATGATCCTTGCGTTTTTCTGGTTACCCCTGGGGTTCTGGCAGGCAGTGGCCGTTGTGGTGCTGTTTACCCTGTCCAATATTCTGTTTTCACCCCTGTTGTACCGTCTGGGTATCCGTCGGCAGCCACACTGATTATTACTCCGGCCCCCGGGTCAGGGTGTGGAGCGTGACTTCCGCCGGGCAGTTAAGTCGCACATTGATAACCGAGGTGCCGGATCCCGGCGAGGTGTAACCCTGCATGCCGTTCATACGCCAGGGGCCACGGCCAAGCGCCCTTGGACAGTCTGAATCCAGGGTGACGGGGATGCCTCCGGGCAGGCAGATCTGGCCGCCGTGGGTATGGCCGCACAGGAAAATGTCGAAGCCGGCGTGTGCGGCTTCCCGGAAGATTTCCGGTGTATGGCTCAGCAGTATACTGATGCCTCCAAGGGGTATGTCGTCTCCCGCCCGGTGCAGGTTGTGAACCTTGTAGAAATGGGCATCATCCACCCCGGCCAGATAAAGAGTTTCTCCGTTGCGACAAATTTCCGCATGTTCGTTCATCAATAGCCGGTAGCCCATGTCTTCCAGCCCGGGGACCATCCGTATACTGTCGTGATTGCCCAACACTGCGTAGGCGTCCCCGCGGATCGCATCCCTGAGTTTTGCCATGCCCTCCAGTGCCTCGTCCACGGGGCCCCAGGTCAGGCGCCGGTAATCCCCGGTCAGAACACAGAGGTCGTATTCCAGGGGGGCGATCTGGTCAATGACCGCCTGCAGGTTGGCTTCGTCCATATCGACATGCAGGTCTGTCAGGTGAAGGATACGGAAGCCTTCGAAGGATGCCGGCAGGCCAGGGACATGAAAAGCGTTGCTGGTGGTGTTCAAGCGCCGGCTGTTATTCTGTGCACGCCGAAACAGCCCGACCATTTGCAGGCAAAAGCGGATAAGGCCCGGGGCGGAGGCCAGGTTCTCCAGGTGGAACGACCTGAAGTTCGTTCCGAATACCCGGGCCTCGGCTTCCTGCTCAATCCCCAGCCTCTGGCGGGCGTGGACGGGACCGAGCCGTAGGCTCAGACGATACTCCAGCAACTCATCCTGACTTTCTGGTGTATGTGCCCTGGCGGTCATGGCGGATCCTGCGTTGCACGTGTTGACAAACCCCTAACCTCATTATGGTTGGCTCTGGGGGTGATGCAACCGGAATACGGCAATGTTCATGTTTGGGTTGATGCCGACAGTACCGATGTGAAACACCTAACTCCCGAAAAGTTGGACTCATGACGCACTCCGTTAAAAATGAACAAATGGATTCTCCCTGGCGGATTTTTCTGTTGTTTCTCCGGTTGGGCCTGACGTCTTTTGGGGGCCCTGCGGCTCACCTTGGCTATTTTCACGATGAATTTGTCAATCGACGGCGTTGGGTGTCCGATGCCGCATACGGGGAAGTGGTGGCCCTCTGTCAGCTGTTACCAGGGCCTGCATCGAGCCAGGTGGGGCTGACCCTGGGTTACCTGCGGGGTCATTACCGGGGTGCCGCTGCAGCGTGGCTGGGATTCACTTTGCCGTCCGCAGTGATCATGGCGTGTTTTGCTGCGGGCCTGAATTACTGGCCGGACGTTGCCGCAGGCGGCTGGATCACCGGTCTCAAACTGTTTGTGGTCGCGGTCGTGGCGCAAGCCGTGTGGCAAATGGGCAAAAGTCTGTGCCCGGACGGACCGAGGCTTTCCATCGCAATCCTGGTCGCGATCGCGCTGTTGACCCTCGGTGCGGCCTGGATGCAGGTGTTGGCACTGGTGGTCGCCGGCGCCGTTGGTGCGGTCCTGAAATTGCCTTCGCGAGCTGCCACAGACGCGCTGACGGTGCCGGTGAAGTCCCGTAAACCGATGGTGTTTGCATTCGTGTTCCTGGGGTTGTTGGTATGGTCTTTTGTGCCGCAACCTCCGGAAGGGCTGGGATGGATTGGAGCGGAGCTGTATCGTGCGGGCGCGCTGGTATTTGGCGGTGGGCATGTGGTGCTGCCCTGGCTGCAGGAGGGTTTTGTTGCCTCTGGTGTCATGTCGGCGGACACTTTTCTGGCCGGTTACGGGGTAGCCCAGGCAATGCCCGGGCCGTTGTTCACCTTTTCCGCGTTCCTCGGGGCGATCGAGGGGAGCTGGTCTGGAGCTGCAACTGCAGTACTGGCGGTTTTCCTGCCTGGCACCCTGTTGGTCTTTGCCGGACTCCCGCTCTGGTCCTGGGTACGAACCCATGATTCGGTACGGGCGGCCCTGGCCGGGGTTAATGCCGGGGTTGTCGGTTTGCTGCTGGCAGCGCTTTACGATCCGGTCTGGACCTCGGCTATACATTCAGTTAGCGGTATGGCGCTGGTGTTGTTGATGTGGATGTGCCTTGCGGTATGGCGAGTGCCTGTGTGGTTGCTGGCGCCGGCCAGCGCGCTGGCCGGCCAGCTATTGCTCTGAACAGGACGTACGCTGATGGTAAAATGATTACTTGAGGGCCACACTTGTGGGGTTCAGGAAAACAGCAGATAGCGGAGGCGATTATGGCGACATCATGCAATATTCCGGGGCTCGAGGTGCCAAGAAGCCGCTTCCCCGACCCGGAACAGGATCTGAACAGCGATTCCCCCGCAGCACATATTGTACTGGCGGGCGGTTGTTTCTGGTGTGTCGAGGCGGTTTTCCTGGCGATGGACGGGGTGACTCACGTCGAGTCCGGTTACGCTGGCGGCAGCGCTGACACGGCGAATTACGAGGCCGTATGCGGTGGACAGACCGGTCATGCCGAAGTGGTGGATGTTCACTACGATCCGTCCAAAGTCAGCTTTGGTCAGCTATTGAAAGTATTCTTCTCCGTGGCCCACGACCCGACCCAGTTAAATCGCCAGGGCCATGATCGCGGGACCCAATACCGCTCTGCTGTATTCTATGAGACGCCGGAGCAGAAGCGCGTGGTTGAAGCATACATTCGCCAGTTGGATGCTGCCGGCGTCTATCCTGAGCCCATCGTTACCAGATTGGAGCCGCTGGAGGCGTTCTACCCGGCCGAGGCCTACCACCAGAACTTCGCTGCCCAGAACCCCTATCAGCCCTACGTCATGGCGGTTGCCGCACCGAAGGTGGAGAAGCTGGTGAAGTCCTATGGCGATTATCTGAAACCCGATTACCGCAATGACGACACAGCCTGAGGAGATTGTCATGAGTGTTTCTGCTTCCGGATACGACCTGACACCACTGACCCCGGCACAGGTCGAGGAAATGTCAGCAGACCTGTCGGTGGAAGAGCGCCGGGTGCTGCTAGACCACGGTACCGAGCACCCCTTCTGCGGGACGTTGCTGGATAACAAGAAAGAGGGGGTCTACCACTGCCGGTTGTGTGATCTTCCGCTGTTCAGCTCCAACGCCAAGTTCGATTCCGGAACCGGCTGGCCCAGTTTCTTCCAGCCCTACGATAAGGAACATATCCGCTACATTGAGGACAACAGCCTGGGTATGACCCGCACCGAGATCCGCTGTCCGCGGTGTGACAGTCATCTGGGCCATGTTTTTCCCGACGGCCCCCCTCCCACCGGCCAGCGGTATTGCCTGAACTCCATTGCCATGGTGTTTCGGGACCAATAAGGAACCTGAATGATCAGACTGAATATGAGCCCGCTGACGGAGTCGGCGACGTTGTTGCGGCGGGCAGGGGTGGTTCTGGGATCGGTGGGCCTGACGGCGTTGTATTCCCTGCTGGTCCTGTTGCGGGCATTGTTCGGTCGGCTGAATCGCCCCATCGTCGACAAGTACTGCCGGGAATGGTCAGCAGCCCTGCTGAGACTGGTGCGGGCGAGTCTTACGGTCCGGGGTGCGGTACCGGACTTTGGCGATGGGCGGCGGTATATCATTATGTGTACCCACGCCAGTCACTATGATATTCCGGTGACGTTTGTATCTATGCCCGGCTCGGTGCGGATGCTGGCCAAGAAGGAGCTGTTCAGCATTCCGTTGCTGGGGCAGGCGATGAAGGCGGCCGAGTTCCCCTCTATCGACCGGAGCCATCGGCAGCGTGCCGTGAAGGATCTGGAGAAGGCCCGGGCGATGATGGAGAGCGGTATCGTGCTCTGGGCCGCGCCGGAAGGCACACGATCACCCGATGGTCGGTTGCTGCCCTTCAAGAAGGGATGCTTTCACCTGGCGCTGGACACCCAGGCGGTGATCGTTCCGGTGGCGATTAGGGGGATTCACAGGGTTTTGCCGGCCAGGACCTGGCGTCTCAACCTGGGACAGCCGGTGGATGTCCGGGTCGGCGCACCGATCGATACGTCGGGTAAGGGCAAGGAAGATCTCGCGGAGATAATGACCGAAGTACGTGGCCGCCTGGAAGACTTATTGGGAGACGGTGAAGCCGCGTGAATCCACGGCTTCACCTTTTGCGATCAACTGATGATGGTCGACGCCAGATAGCCCGTGTAGCTCACGTAAACCAGCAGCAGCAGTGCGCCGTCGAAACGGCTGACCAGCCTGCGTTTTCCGGTTAATCCGACCGTCATCAGCAACAGCCCGGCGGTGAGCGCGGCCATGAGTGTCCAGTCGCGATAAAGCACCTCGGGGTCAACGATCAGGGGCTCTATGGTTGCTGCCAGGCCGACCACGGCCAGCGTATTGAATATACCCGAACCCACAATATTGCCGAGAATCAGGTCGTGTTCGTTCTTTTTGACTGCAGCCAATGCCGATGCCAGTTCCGGCAGTGAGGTGCCGATAGCAACGATGGTCAGACCGATGATCAGGTCACTGACGCCCAGGCTCTGGGCGATGGTCACCGCGCCCCAGACCAGCATCCTGGAGCTGACAATCAGCAGCACCAGACCAACCACCAGCCATATCAGGGCGACTTTCAGCGGCATCGGATGGGCGATCAGTTCCGCATCGGTATCGCCCACCAGCGTGTCACCTTTTCCCTTGATGCCCTGATAGATGGACCAGCCCATGACGGCGGCGAATACGCCCAGCAAAACCCAGCCATCCAATCGTGTCAGCTGCCCGTCCAGCAGTTGCACCCCGGCAATGGCGGTCAGCGCCAGCAGTAATGGCAATTCCTTGCGAATGACCTGGGAATGGACCGCGATGGGGGCAATCACGGCTGTCAGCCCCACAATCAGGGCAATATTGGTGATGTTGGAGCCGTAGCCGTTACCCAGTGCAAGGCCGGGGTTGCCATCGGCTGCTGCCATGGCGGAAACGGCCAGTTCCGGGGCTGAGGTGCCGAAACCAATGATCACCATGCCAATCAGTAACGACGGCATGCCCAGATGTTTGGCGGTAGCGGCAGCACCTTCAACAAATCGGTCGGCACTCCAGACCAATAGAATCAGACCGGCAATAATGGCTCCGATTGCCAACAGCATAATCAAACCTCAGTGAATGAAACGACCCAGCATGAACACCCCTGCGTATCCAAGGGTGTATGCCAGCAAAAGGTGGCCAAGATACCGCATATAGGTAGCAAAGGTCAGCCCGGGAATCTTGCTCATGGCGACGATGCCTGCGGCCGAACCGATGACCAGCAGCGATCCGCCCACACCGACGGCATAGGTCAGCCCCATCCATTCCCCGGAGCTCATCTCTATACCGGACTTAAGCAGCGCGGCGGTCAGCGGGACATTGTCGATAATCGCGGAGAAAATCCCCATCAGGTAGTTGGCCGCCACCGGGGGCAGGACATCATAAATAGCCACCAGGGATTGCAGGGCATGGATTTCCTTGAGCATGCCCACCAGCAAAAGAATCCCCAGGAAGAACAGCAGGGTCTCGAACTCGATCACGCGGATGTATTCGAGGATCGGGTCCAGGTCGCTGTCATCACTCATGAAGCGCGACACCAGGAACATGATTGACAGGCCGAAAAGGAACGTCAGCACCGGTGGAATGCTGAACAAGGCATTGCCGGTGATGGTCGCAATGATGGTCAGCAGGAACAGAACCCCGATAACCGCGTCGACGGGGCGCACAGTATTCACGGAAGTTTTCAGGGTTACCGTGCCGGTCAGCCCCTTCGACATGAATATGGCGAGAATAAACACCGTAATGGATGCCGGAATGGCAAGGGTCAGCAGCGTCAGGATTTCCACCTTGTCCGCCAGGAAGATCATCAGCGTGGTGACGTCACCAGTGATCAGTGATACGCCGCCAGAGTTCACCGCAAATACCACCAGTGTGGTGAACTGAATGCGTTTTTTCAGTTCCAGATCCAGGGAAAGAATTAATGAACATGAGACTAAAGTGGCGGTGATATTGTCCGCCAAAGACGAGAAGATAAAGCAGAATAGACCGGTCAGAAACAGCAGTTTCCTCTCGCTTACCTGTTTCGGCATGATCAGGTACACCACATTTTCGATCATACCTTTCTTGTTCAGGTAGGCGACAAACGTCATGGCCGCTACCAGGAACAGCCAGAGCCCGGCAATTTCGGCGATGCTGTCCGCCAGCCCTGCCGAGATAGTCGTCGTTTCCTCAGGCCCTGTGCTGAACAGAAACAGCAGCACCCAGCTCAGAGTGCCGAAGAACAGTGTGATCTTGGCCTTGTTGACGTGAATAACGTCTTCAAAAATGACGCCCAGCAGGGCCAGGGCGGCCAGAAAAATCAGTAGGAACTCAAAACCGGACATACGACATCCTGAGACGGTTTGTGATCAACGCGGGCGGATTTTAGACCTTTGACCCGTCGCAAGCCACTGTTCGTAGGTACAAATGACTGTTGGGTTATGGTCGATAAGGGGGGTAAAACGCACCCATTGACTATCGCAATTTATTCTTGGGGCAAAAACCGGGATAATTGCGCCTCACATTCGGACAGGAAGCTGTTGCCGGGCCCGAATCGACATGCCCTGCTGGCTTCCCAAAGGCCTCTTTGCTGATCGTGGAGAGGTGACAGGCTCAAAACCAAGCAGGGTGAAGACCAATGGCCGTAAGACAGGCAGACGTAGTGCTGGTCGGCGGGGGCGTCATGAGCGCTACCCTCGGCATGATGCTCAGGCAACTGGACCCATCACTGGACATCGTCATGGTGGAACGTCTTGATCACGTTGCCCATGAAAGCACCGATGGGTGGAACAACGCAGGTACCGGCCACGCCGGCTACTGCGAACTCAATTACACTCCCGAAACCGAAGATGGTGATGTCGCCATCGAGCGGGCGCTGAAGATCAACGCCTCCTTTGAAGTGTCGCTGCAATTCTGGTCCTATCTGGTTGAGCAGGGCATGTTGCCCGAACCCACATCGTTCATTAATCGTACGCCCCATCAAAGCTTCGTCTGGGGTGAAAAGGATGTGGCGTTCCTCCGGCGCCGATACGAAAAACTCTGCGCCCACCACCTGTTCCGGGAAATGGAATACACCGAATCCCCGGACGATCTGGCTGAGTGGATGCCACTGGTGGTCAAGCACCGTGACCCCGCACAGCCAGTCGCGGCCACCCGGATCAAGCATGGGTCGGACGTTGATTTCGGCTCGCTTACCCGCAGCATGGTCAAGTATCTGGAAAGCACGCCCAATTTTGAACTGATGCTCAGCAGCCCGGTTCACTTCCTGGCAAAGAGGGACAATGGTCGCTGGAAGGTGCGGGTAAAAGACCAGAAAACAGGTGAGGTCAAGAAGCTGGAAGCGGGCTTTGTGTTCCTGGGGGCCGGTGGTGGCGCCCTGCCGATGCTGCAGAAGTCCAATATCGACGAGGCTCGCGGTTACGGCGGTTTCCCGGTCAGTGGCCAGTGGCTGGTCTGTCAGGAGCCGGAGGTCGTCAAACAGCACCATTCCAAGGTCTATGGCAAGGCGCCCATTGGTGCGCCGCCGATGTCGGTACCACACCTGGATACCCGTATCATCAATGGAGAGCCGGCGTTGCTGTTCGGGCCGTTTGCCGGGTTTACCACACGGTTCCTGAAGCAGGGCTCGGTGTTCGATCTGTTCGGGTCGGTGAAGCCCACTAACCTGCGTCCGATGCTTTCCGTTAGCCGGACCAACATGGACCTGACCCGTTACCTGATTGGTGAGGTGTTCCAGTCCCACGCTGAGCGTGTGGCGTCATTGCGCAACTTCTTCCCGAATGCCCAGGAGCAAAACTGGAAGCTACAGAGCGCCGGCCAGCGGGTACAGATCATCAAGCAGACCCCCGACGGTGGCGGTAAACTTGAGTTCGGTACTGAGATCGTGGCGGCGAAAGACGGCTCGCTGGCGGCCCTGCTGGGGGCATCACCCGGCGCCTCTACCGCGGCCCATGCGATGATTGACGTCATCGAGCGCTGTTTTGCTGACAAGATCAAGACGGCCGAATGGCGGGACCGCATGAAAGAAATGGTACCGTCCTATGGTCAGTCCCTGGTCGACGATGAGTCCCTGCTCCGGAAAGTACGGGACAGAACGCTGACAACGCTGCAATTGGGCTGATATACCCAATTAATCTAAAAACCGTAGAAGCACCACGGATACTGGTTCAATTACCAGTGTTTGTGGTGCTTTTTGTGTTTTATCAGGGGCGAAATATTTGCCATTTGTACTGAAACCTCTAGCTTAGTAGGTACATCCCCTGAAAGGAGAACTGCCGTGAGTGAGCAAACGTTCAATCCGGACAAAGGATACATCGCTCTGCTGGGGTGGAGTCTCAACGCCGTTGAGGCTGCAGACAAGTTTGATCGCCGGTATGTCGTGGTTGCCCCTGATTGGGCTGAACCGTACTGTCAAGAGCACGATATCCCCTACGTGCCCTGGAATTTCGAACGCCTGAACGATCGTTCTTTCGAAATTGCCCAGACCCTCAAGGAAATGGGGGTAAATGTGGCCATTCCGCTGTTTGAGGAAACCGTGGAGTGGGCAGGTGCCATCAACTCGGTGCTGCTGGATAACCCCCGTCTGTTTGGTCAGGCCATGTTGTTGCGGGACAAGGCGTTGATGAAGCGCCGTGCTCAACTCGGCGGCATCCGCGTGGGTATTTTCGAAGAGGCTCACGACAAGGAAGATGTGGTGCGGTTCCTCAAGCGGGTCAACCAGACACTGTTGAAACTCGATGGTGACCCTAATGACCCGATCCACCTGAAAGCCTTCGACAAGGCCGGCTGCCTCGGACATCGGGTGATTCGTACCCCGGATGAAGTGGATACTATTCCGGAGGAGGAATTCCCGGTGTTGATGGAATCCCACCTGGACGGCTGGGAGTTCGCCGTGGAAGCCTGGATCCACAAGGGTAAGGTCGCGTTCCTCAATATTTCGGAATACGTGACCCTGGGCTATTCGGTGTTTGTGCCGGCCACGCCAGATCTGGAAAAGTATCGCCCGCAGATCACCGCGGAGATCGAGAAGCTGATCAAGACCTTCGACATAGAGTTCGGATTTATACACCCGGAGTACTTTGTCACCAGTGACGGTACAATGTATTTTGGGGAGGTGGCCTACCGCCCACCGGGCTTCAAGGTCTTTGAGCTATTGGAGCGGGCTTACGGCTTTAATGCCTATCAGGGCTTGATACTGACATTTGATCCGAAGACTACCGAGGAAGAGGTGAAGGCTTTTTTCCCGAAGGAAGTGGTGGACGCCAAGGGTTATGCCGGTTGTTTCGGTGTCTATCCCCGCCGTCGGGTGGTCAGCAAGCTGGAAATGCCCGAGGAGACCGAAAACCACGAGTATTTCGAGTCCCATGAGTTGACACCGCCGGTCGAGGAAACTGTTACCAAGCGTACCGCGTTTGGTACCCATTGGGGGTTGATCTACTTCTTCGGTGAGGATCCCTATGTGATGCGGGATCTTCTTAAACACCAGGAAGAACTGGATTTCTATGTATAATTCCGTCAGGAATTACTAACTATGGGCCTGGTCCAGGCCTGAGGAAGACAGTTTGAGCGACTCTGACGCTGGCAGCGCTGTACCGGCCGTCAACTTTGAAAAGCTGGTACAGCGACTGGATGACGCGATTGAGGCGCTGGAAGACAGTCGCCCCTTTGCCAAGCCTGCAAAGCTACCCCGGCTGATTGATATCGTTCGCCGGGTACTGCTGCAGCCAGAAGGTTGTGCGGCCGTGGTCGCGCGTGCGGAACGGCTGGAAGATGCTGGTGTCTTCCTGGGGACTGACTGGGCCGAACCCGCCATTCTTTTGCCGTACCTGAGCACCAGTTCACTGCAGAGCCCCCATGCCGATACCGTTATCATCGAAGCACTCAGCGAATTGCGGTTGTTGGCGGTGGCGACCGGGGATTTTCTGCATCCGTCGGTTTCTGCGGAACAGGCCCACCATTACCTGACCCAGGTGCTGGCCCTCAATCTCAGCTTGCTGTTTGGTGAGGGGGGGAGGCCGAACGTGAACAGGGCAAGTTGGCACTGATCAGTCGTAGCGTGATCCAGCATGTGGCCCGTGAAATCGGCTATGAGCATGTGATTGACCGGCTGATTGAGGAAATCTGGCGCATTCTCCAGCAACGCCCGATCCAGGTCACCAGCGTCCGCAGGATGATTACCCAGATTGCTTTATGCCGGACTGATCCGACTATTGATCTTGGTGGTGCCGGGCAGGGCGCTGAACGCCTGATCTCCAGTCTTTATGGTCCCACGCAGGCCTGCCGCGAAGACCCGGGTATCCCGGTATACGAAGACCGGCTGCAGTCCATGGACGCCGTAGCGCTGCAGAGCGAGGCTACCGGGTTTGCCCGTTCCATGCATGACACCGGGCTGGTGTCTCCCTATCACGCGGCGTTTGTCCGGTATATTCTGGAAAATCAGGATACTCTGTTGACGGAAGCGTTGGGGCTGTCCAGTACTGGCCGGGATTGCCTGCTGTGCTACCGGGAGCTTGTGCATGAGCTGATAGTTGAAGGTGTCTTCCCAGAGACAGCCCAGGGGTTATATGGTCTGTCATTGATGCTGGAGCGGGGCATCCTCTACCAGCCTCCGGTGGCGCCGGCATTGTGGCGCCAGGTGCTGTTATCGATTTGTCCCCAGGCCCGCGAGCGCATCCAGCTGGCTTACGGTTATAGCCCGCAACCGAGGGCCTGGCTGATTCAGGGAGTGATGAATATGCTGGGCCAGCCCCTGGGGGTTGGCCAGGGTAATAATCCCACCTGCCAGTCGGCCAGGGCCTTGTCCATGTGGGCGTACAACGACCCCGACTACCTGCTGCAAATGGTGGCCTGGGCGGCCCGAGATAATGAAATCATCATGCATTTCGAGGGCAAGCCGGTGTCATCCGCCTACAGTGAAGGTGGGGTTGCTTCGGAGATAACCCTGGATCTGGACCCTGTCTCCCTGGTGGTGGTGCCGCATCTGGACCGCATCTACGCGGAAATGGGGCGCCTGTGTGTCGATCGCCCGGGCGATCCTCACCAGTGGGTGAACCCGGAATTCCATGGCTGGTCGGCTGGCCGGGGTTTCGCCATCAATGTGGATGTGGAGACCGGTAAACTCCAGGATCTCGAAGGCTTTCTGCGCCATTTCTATGCCAGCTACCACCCGTATTACAACGGTAATCAACCGCTGATCCATCCGCAGCCGGCCGGTGTAGCCGTTACTGACAGCGCCGCGCGATTTATCGGGTGGCACGCCATTACCATCCTGCGGGTGGCTCTGGACCCGGAAGACGTAATGCGGGTGTATTTCTTCAATCCCAACAATGACAGTGGCCAGAACTGGGGTGATGGCGTGGTGGTGAGCACGGCCCGCAAGGGCGAGCGGTTTGGCGAAGCCTCGCTGCCGTTTGAGCAGTTTGCATCCAGGTTGTACATCTTCCACTTTGATCCCCTGGAGCGCGGTGAGCCGGCGGACGTCCCCCTGGACGAACTGCAGCGAGTGATCGAACGGGTGCATGGCAGTTGGGGACGTGATCGGGTACCGGCGGATATTTCCCTGCAGGCGGTGCCCCCGCAATCCACTCCCTAATCTGGACAGTAGCGACTGACAATCAGCCCCTGCGGATCAGGAGATACTATGACAGGACAGGCCGGTAATACCCCCAATGGTGCCGAAATCTTTGTACGTGCGCTGGAGAACGAAGGTGTGCGATATATCTTTGCCGTTCCCGGTGAAGAGAATCTGGACTTGCTGGAAGCGCTTCGGGAATCGGATATTCAGTTGATTCTCAACCGCCATGAGCAGGCAGCCGGATTCATGGCGGCGACCTATGGCCGGTTGACCGGGCGCGTTGGGGTCTGCCTGTCGACCCTTGGTCCGGGAGCGACCAACCTGGTAACCGCAGCGGCATACGCCCAACTGGGTGCCATGCCCATGATGATGATCTCCGGGCAGAAGCCGATCAAATCCTCCAAGCAGGGTCTGTTCCAGATCCTGGATGTGGTCGACTTGATGCGCCCGCTGACCAAGTACACGCGACAGATCAGCAACGCCAATACCATTCCCGCCAAGATCCGGGAAGCCTTCCGTCTGGCCTCGGAAGAGCGCCCGGGTGCGGTTCATCTGGAGCTGCCCGAGGACATTGCCGCCGAGATCACGGCACCGGACATTCACATTTTTCAGCCCAGTGATGCGCGCAGGCCGACGGCCAGCACCAAAAGCCTGGAAATAGCCTGCGAGATGATCCATCGTGCCCGTCACCCGCTGATCATGATCGGAGCCGGGGCGAACCGTAAGCGGGTGTCCCAGGCACTGATTCACCTGGTCAATACCAGCAACATTCCGTTCTTTACCACCCAGATGGGGAAGGGCGTGGTGGATGAGCGGCATCCCCGATACCTGGGCAACGCAGCGCTCTCCTCAGGGGACTTCGTTCACTGCGCCATTGACCACGCCGATCTGGTGATCAATGTGGGCCACGATGTGGTGGAGAAGCCTCCATTCTTTATGAAACCAGGCGGCAAGCAGGTTATTCACGTTAATTTCAGCGCTGCCGACGTCGACCCGGTGTATTTCCCTCAGCACGAAGTGGTCGGGGATATCGCGAACAGTGTCGAATACCTTGCCGAACACTGCCCGCCCTGTGACAGCCACGACTTCAGCCGCTTCATGGAAGTAAAGGCCGCGGTGGACGAGCACGTGCACGCAGGTGAGTCCGACGCCCGCTTCCCGATTATCCCCCAGCGCATTGTCCACGACGTGCGGCAGGTGATGCCTGAGGACGGCATTATTGCCCTCGATAACGGTATGTACAAGCTCTGGTTTGCGCGCAATTACCCGGCCTACGACAACAACACCGTGCTGCTGGACAACGCCCTGGCGTCCATGGGCGCGGGCCTGCCCAGCGCCATGATGGCCGCAATGCTCTATCCCCACCTGAAAGTGATGGCGGTGTGTGGTGACGGCGGCTTCATGATGAACAGCCAGGAGCTGGAAACCGCTGTACGCCTGAACCTGAATCTGGTGGTGCTGATCATCAACGACAGCGCCTACGGTATGATCAAGTGGAAACAGTCTCAGGAAGGCTTCCCGGATTTCGGCCTGGATTACGGTAATCCGGACTTCGTGAAGTATGCGGAATCCTATGGCGCTGTCGGGCATCGGGTGACGCGCACGGAAGACCTCAAACCTATTCTGGAGGCTGCCCAGTCTGCTGGTGGCGTTCACCTGGTGGATGTGCCGGTGGATTACAGCGAGAACAAGCGGGTGTTTGATGAGGAACTGGTGGAGCTGACCTGCAACCTGTAACCGGTGTATGATCGGCTTCCCGATCAGTCTTCAGAGGAACGGTTGAATGGTTCGCTCCGTGTTGAGAATGTTTGTCTGGGTGTCCCTGGCGATCCTGGTATCCGCTTGCGCAAAACCCAATACCCCGCAGGAGGTGGCTGCCGCCTTCTGGCAGGCCATGGCTGAAAACGACGCCAGCGACGTGGTTGAGCTCTCCACCCTGGATAGTGACGACCGCTTCGATAATTACGAGCGTGACTGGGCCGACGTCGTGCCCTCTTTTGGTCGCGTAGTGATCGATGGCACCGAAGCCTCCATCGTTACCCGCTTGCCGGCGGAGAGCGCCGATAGCAATGAGCGTCGGGAAGTCATGACCTATCTGGTCGAGCAACAGGGGCAATGGCTGGTGGATTACCAGCGTACCGGCGAAGCCATCATGAATCCGTCCCCGTTCAGCAGCTTGATGGGCCAGCTCAGTGAGATCAGTGACCGCATCGCAGAGAATTTCTCGTCTTCCTCGAGCGATATGGAGCGGCGCCTGAACGATATGGCCCGCGAGTTGGAGGCCTACTCCAACGACGTTGCCCGCCGCGCAGACGAGGCCATCAACGATTACGGCCAGGTACTCCGGGACTACATGGAAGAACTGGAAGAATCCATTAACCGGGCGCTGGAGGAGAACCGCCAGGCACCGGAAGACGACCGGAAAACCCTGGAGCAGGCCGCGAAGGACCTGGAAACCGGCAGTGAAGAGCTGGCCGAACCCACACTGGAGGGGCTGGCCCAGGCGACCCGTACCCTGACCGAAACCGGCCAGCGGCTCGCGGACGTGAGCAGTGAATCCTTCGAGCGCAACCGTGACGAATGGGCAGCAAAGCTGCAAGAGATCCGGGAGCGTTCCGAAGAGTTTTTCCAGGACCTGAGGGACAGCCTGAGAGCGGAAAACGAGGCGGGGTAACACCCCCGCCAACGTCAATGACCTCTCACGTCTCCGTCAGCCTTTGACACGGTTGATGATGTCGGCGTAGAAGTCATCGAACTTTTTGAACTCCAGACTGTCCTGGCCGCAACAACGGATTTCGCCGGATTTGATATCGTATACCCAGCCGTGGATCTGTACCTTGTGGGTTGCCAGCTTGGCCGCCACCGCCGGGTGGGTACGCAGGTGCTGAACCTGTTGCAGGACGTTCTCTTCGATAGCCTCGTTCAGGTACTGGCTGTCGAGACAGGCATCGGTGGCAATGTTGTGCCGTTCCCTGACTATTTCCATGGCTGAGCGGCAGTGCCCCAGCCATTCCTTGACGTGGGGCAGTCCTTTCAGTGCCTCGACATCCAGCGCGCCCTTGATGGCACCGCAGTCGGTATGGCCACAGACGATGATGTGACGGACTTTGAGTACCGCCACTGCGTATTCGATGGAGGCGGTCATGCCCCCGGTCTCATTGCTGTGGGGCGGGATGATGTTGCCGGCGTTGCGGCAAATGAACAGATCTCCCGGGTTGGACCCCGTCAGCAGGTTGGGATCGATGCGTGAATCCGAGCAGGTGAAAAACAGCACCTCCGGGCTCTGGCCATCGGCCAGGGCGCCAAACAGGTCCTTACGCTCCGGATAGACGTTTTCCCGAAAATCCAGTACGCCACGAACGATGTGTTCCATATTGATTTCCTCTATCAACCGATCTCGATCAAGATTTCCCCAGGGGTGACGCGGTCACCCTTGGCCACATGGATCGCCTGTACGGTCCCGTCGACGCTGGAATTGACCTCGCTTTCCATTTTCATGGCTTCGGTGACCAGTACCGCCTGACCGGCGGTGACCGTATCGCCTTCTTTCACCAGCACGTCCACCACATTGCCGGGCATGGTGGTGGTGACGTGGCCCGGCTCGCTCGCCCGCTTGCGGCCGCTACCGCTCTCGGCAACGTACTCGTTCAGGGACTCAAACACCACCTCTTCGGGCATGCCATCGAGGGACAGGTACAGCTTGCGCTTGCCGGCACCGGAAGCACCTACCCCGGTAACCGCTACTTCGTATGTCTCGCCATGTACATCAATGCGGAACTCGGTGGCTACCGCAGTGCCCATGCGGTCCTTGCCTTTTTGCTCGGCAGGCAGCAATTCTTCCGGTTTCAGGGTGCCGTCCTGACGCTGTTGCAGGAACTCGCGCCCAAGGTCCGGGAACATGGCATAGGTAAGCACATCTTCTTCGCACTTCGCCAGACTACCAATGTCTTCTCGTAATTTGTTCAACTCGGGACTAAGCAGGTCGGCGGGGCGCCCCTCGTTGACCGACTCATTCCCGATGGCTTTCTTCTGGATGTCAGCATTGACCGCCGCCGGGGGCTGGCCGTAGCCACCTTGCAGATAGCGTTTCACCTCGTTGGTGATGGTCTTGTAGCGCTGACCTGCCAGTACATTGTAGACCGCCTGGGTGCCGACAATCTGCGAAGTGGGTGTGACCAGCGGTGGGAAGCCAAGATCTTCGCGCACCCGTGGGATTTCATCAAAGACGTCGCGAATGCGGTCCAGGGCATTCTGTTCCTTAAGCTGGTTGGCCAGGTTGGACATCATGCCGCCTGGTACCTGGTTAATCTGTACCGAGACGTCCTCGCGGGTGAACTCGCTTTCGAACTGGTGGTACTTCTTGCGCACGTCCCGGAAGTAATCGGCGATTTCACTCAACAGTACCAGGTCCAGGCCGGTGTCGTAGTCGGTACCTTTCAGTGCGGCAACCTGGGACTCCGTTGCCGGATGGCTGGTGCCGGAGGCAAAGGACGAAATGGCGGTGTCAATGCGATTGGCACCGGCCTCAACGGCCTTGAGCTGGCACAGCGGAGCGAGGCCGGAAGTCGCATGGCTGTGCACCACCAGCGGCAGGTCCACTTCCGCCTTGATGGCTTTCACCAGGTCGTAGGTGGCGTAGGGGGTCAGCAGGCCGGCCATGTCCTTGATGGCAATGGAGTCTGCCCCCATGGCTTGCATGTCTTTCGCCTGCTGCACGAACAGCGCCGGTGTATGAACCGGGCTGGTGGTGTAGCAGATGGTGCCCTGGGCGTGCTTGCCGGCCTTTTTCACCGCCTTCATGGCGGTTTCGATATTGCGCAGGTCGTTCAGGGCGTCGAACACCCGGAACACGTCGATGCCGTTGTCCGCTGCCTTCTGGACAAAGGCTTCCACCACATCGTCGGCGTAATGGCGGTAGCCCAGCAGGTTCTGCCCCCGCAGCAGCATTTGCAAACGGGTATTGGGCAGGGCCTCGCGCAGTTGTCGCAGGCGTTCCCAGGGATCTTCCTTAAGGAAACGGACGCAAGCGTCAAAGGTGGCACCGCCCCAGACTTCCAGGGACCAGTAACCCACCTGGTCGAGTTTGTCGCAGATCGGCAACATGTCTTCGGTGCGCATGCGGGTGGCGATCAGCGACTGGTGCGCGTCACGCAGGATGACATCGGTGACTTCAATTTTCTTCGCGTTGCTCATATCTTGTTCCTCCTGCGGATTACCAGCCGGCATGGGCGGCGATGGTGGCAGCGATAGTCAGCGCAATTTCTGCGGGGTCGCGCTTGGTTGAATAATTCAGCAGTTCCGGGTGGGCCGGCACAAAGCTGGTATCAAAGGTGCCGCTTCGGAAGTCCGGATGGTCCAGAATCTGCTGATAGTAGGCGGCCGTGGTCTTGATGCCATGCAGGCGCATGTCGTCCAGGGCGCGTTTGCCGCGGGCGATCACTTCCTCCCAGGTCAGCGCCCATACCACCAGCTTCAGGCACATGGAATCGTAATACGGGGGAATCTCGTAGCCGGTGTAGATGGCGGTATCCACCCGAACGCCCGGGCCACCCGGTGCGTAGTAGTGGGTGATGCGACCGAAGCTGGGCAGGAAATCGTTCTTCGGGTCCTCGGCGTTGATCCGGAATTGCAGGGCATAGCCCCGGTACTGGATGTCTTCCTGGCGATAGCTCAGGGGCAGGCCGGAGGCAATGCGCAGCTGTTCGCGGACGATGTCGACGCCGGTGATAGCCTCGGTAATGGTGTGCTCCACCTGCACCCGGGTGTTCATTTCCATGAAATACACTTCGTTGCCGGACAGCAGGAATTCCACGGTACCGGCGTTTTCATAGCCCACCGCCTGGGCCGCCCGAACGGCCAGATCACCAATGTATTGGCGGAGTTCCGGGGTCAACTGGGGGCTGGGGGCAATCTCGATCAGTTTCTGGTTGCGGCGCTGGATCGAACAATCCCGCTCGAACAGGTGTATGGCGTTACCGTGACTGTCCGCGAGCACCTGCACTTCAATGTGGCGTGGGTTGACGATGCACTTTTCCATAAACACTTCGGCGGAGCCAAAGGCCTTGGTGGCCTCGGATATAACCCGGGGGTACTGGGCCTTTAGCTCATCCGGAGTGTCACAGCGGCGGATACCGCGACCGCCACCGCCGGAGGTGGCCTTGACCATCACCGGATAGCCGATGTCGTTGGCCAGTTTCAGGGCCTCCTCGAGACTGTCCAGGTTGCCTTCCGATCCGGGCGTGATCGGTACGTCAGCAGCACGCATGCTGTCCCTGGCCTGGGTCTTGTCACCCATCTTGTGGATCACCCCGGATTTCGGGCCGATAAAGGTCACCCCCTTCTGCTCACACAGGCGGGCGAATTCCGCGTTCTCAGACAGGAAGCCATAGCCCGGGTGGATGGCGTCACAGCCGGTTTCCACTGCCAGGTTGACGATGCGCGCCGGGTCCAGGTAACCCGCCAGCGGGTCCTCGCCCAGGGAGTAGGCTTCGTCGGCCCGCTTGACGTGCAGCCCATAGCGGTCGGGTTCGGTGTAAATGGCGACTGAGCGGATGCCCATCTCGGCACAGGCCCGCACGATGCGGACCGCGATCTCGCCGCGGTTGGCAATCAATACTTTCTTCAACATGGGAGATTCCTCGTCAAGTCGTCCCGAATGAAGTCGAAGAAAGACTAGCGAATAGGTATTAGCAGTAAAAATTGATATTATTTTGTTTATATATAAGTTAAACCTTATGGATCCTGGAGAGGGCCGAATTACCTATGCCATTGAGCGTCCAGAAACTGGCCAGCCGCCTGACCTTTCGGCAGCTTCAGGTATTCAAGGCGGTTTACGATCTGCACAGTTACAGCAAGGCGGGTGAACTGCTGGGCCTGACCCAGCCGGCGGTCAGCAGTCAGGTGCGCCACCTGGAACAGGCCTTGGGCATGCCCCTGTTCGAGTATGTGGGGCGGCGGCTGTACTGCACCGCCGCCGGGGAGGAAATGGCGCGCTGCGTCAAAGCGATCTTTGGCGAACTGGTGCGGATCCAGACCAACCTGGCCGCCATGGAAGGCCAGGTCGCCGGGGAGCTCAAACTGGTGGCGGTCAATACCGCCCAGTATGTTGTGCCGTACCTGTTAAGGGCCTTCCTGAACCTGAACCCTCAGGTCAACGTATCGGTGATGGTGGTGAATCGGGCCACGGCGCTGCAGCGGTTAAACGACAATCGCGACGACCTGGCCATTATGGGCATGGTGCCCAGCGAACGGCCGCTGACTTCCCTTCCGTTTCTCGACAACGAACTGGTGCCGGTGGCACCGCACGGACACCCCTTGCTCGATCGGGAGGAAGTAAGTGCCCAGGAGTTTCTCGACAGCGAGCTTCTGGTGCGGGAGTCCGGCTCCGGCAGCCGGCTGGCGCTGGAGCTGCACTGCCAGAACCATCGCCTGAGAGTGAGTCCCAGCATGGAACTTGGCTCCAACGACGCAGTGAAGCACGCCGTCCTCGCCGGGCTGGGGGTTGCGGTGTTACCGAAACTGAGCATCCTGTCGGAATTGGCCCTCGGCAGCTTGCATATCGTTGATCTGGCGGGCTTTCCCCTTCGCAGGAGCTGGTGCGTGGTCTACCCGCAGGCGAAGCATCCCACGCCGGCTATGCGGGCGTTTATTGACTATATTCAGCAGAATATCTCGCAGTTTGAGAAGCTTTTTGCGCGGAGAATTTCTTCTGGTTGAGGAGGGAGTGCGTTAGCGATGTCGGCTCTTAGCTAGCTGCCGTCAAGGGGAATACTGAGTGAAAGCGCGGCCGCTTCGGTGCCCGGGTTTTCGTCGGATAGCCCACCGTTTGATAGATGGAATACGGCAACACCCAAGCGATATCCCTGGTTGAACTGCCTGGAAATCTCAAGGCCGCTACGGAATTCCAACGACTTGCCCAGATCGAATTGGGGCCGGTTGTTGAACCGCCCGAGCCCGAAGCTGGGCGTCAGTAACCAGTGATCGGCAAAGCGGAAGTCCCGGCGTAACTCCGCGTATATAAAGTTTGAATCGTTACTGCCAAGTACGATTCCGATTGAAGGCCAAAGCCGATAACGTGTTAGCGGGGTAAAACGGTACTCGATGCCATAGCGACGGGGATTGTCCAGTCTTCGGTCCGCACCTACCTGCCCGACGGTGAAATTGATCAGGGGCCGCTCGAGGAAGTGGTCTGTCGACTCCGATTCGCTGCCGCCGTACACAAATGACGAATACAGACAGAGTGCTGCAATAAAACCCTTCGTGTTCATCACTCGAAATGATTCCATGTGCTTGAAACACAGACTCTGTAAAAGACCTGGGCCAGTCGAACACCCGAACGACAGTGCGCTGTACGCACTGGGTCCCGGATCATTTAAGGGTGTCATCAAGTATAGGGCAATGTCGGCCGCATTCAGAGAGTTTGCTCCAGACGGCAAGATTGAGCCCGATTTCGCGCCCTTCTAAAGCAGTGCATTAATTAAAAATACTAGTTAAAACAGTGCCCTGAAAAGTAGCGGTGCCACGACGAAGAGTATGCTAGCGTATCCAGGAACGAGGCTGCTGGGCTATAGCCCATCTCTATAGCGCAACCCTGGGAAATTACAGGAAGTTGAGCTGAATAAACTGGCCGCTTAAACGCGGTCATTTGGACAACTGGGTTGAAAATCGCCGCATTGCCCACCGGATTGGCTGATTCTGAATCTCCCACTACTGGTCAACAGAGGAGGTGTTAGTACTTTGTTGAAGCGCCAGTTGCCAGGATACAGGCATGTGGTCTAAGAACACTTGTTTATGTGAGCTTGGAATATAATGTTCTAGGACTGTCTTCACATCCTCTGGGTCAATATATTCCCGGACGTTTGGCTCGTGTGTGAACTCTTTTAAACGGTTGCTTAATGATTTTGATGCGTAATCATCTTTAGCATTTAGGTTGCCGTGATCATCAGTAGCATTTTCAAGGGCATTTAGGATTTTCGTTCGTGCGTCATTAATACTTTGTAGTTCCTCAAGAACCTTTTTCATTTCAGAATAATAACGTTCAATTTCAGGTATAACTGAATAATTCTCATAGAATTTGTGGAAATTCGCGCAATCTTGCAAACCTTTTGCAATTGCTAGAGTAATTTGGGCATATTGTCTTAGCTGATCAATAGGGTCTCTTTCTATCACTATTGGAACAACGGGGCGAGATATACCTAAAAAGTCTGAAACCAAGAAGTTAGAACTTGCCCAGCAAAAAGCGATTCTGCTGTTCTTTAAATTTAAGCTTGTTGGATTTAATTCCTTTTTTACTAAATCTGAAATTTCATGAAAATGATCTGCGATATCTTTTACGAATGTTTTTAACGTTGGGTTGGGGGATAAGTCGCCGTATGCGGCGCTGGGGAATACTCGGTCATAAATTGCCCATACCTGCCTGCTGCTTGGATCTCGGAGTTCTAAGGGATTGTTGTCTTTAAAAAACTGCTCAAAAAGTTTTCTGTGGTCAATGTAGTTGGAGAAAATGTTCTGGTTCAACTGCGTTTTTATTTGGGCAGCTGATTGCATAGATCGGTGGTGGGATGCCACTAGCGCGCCTAAAGGAATCGCCAAGCCCATGATAGCGAACTGGAATTTGAAAAGGCTAAAAAAGGTGCTGAAGCATTCAGCGTTGAAACAGGGGCTTAATTGAGTTCTGCTGCTCAAGCCTGCAATTACCATCAACAATATCCCAATCAGTACCGGGACAAGAATTGCGCCTCTGAACAAAGTCGTGTCTAAAAGGTGTGCCTCTGAGGACATAGGCACGCCCTTCCATTTATATTCTATTTCTTCCTCTATGGACACTTTGTGGCCGCTCTCTTTTGATTGTTTTCTCGTACGCAAAAAAAAGCCCCTGAAATCAGGGGCTTTTCTCGGAGAGTTTGGTGGAGACGGCGGGAATTGAACCCGCGTCCGCCAGCACTCAGCCTTGAGGTCTACATGCTTAGCGTCTCTCTATTGATTTAAGTTCAAGCGACCCGAGAGCCAGGGTGCAGGAACCGAGCTCTTTAAATCTTAGCCTCTAACCAGTGAGCTCTGGTTAAAGGAGCATCCCGTAAGCGATGACGTCCTGAGATGTTGCTTCCGGGCTACGGGCGACCCGGTCAGGACGACTAGCAGCTTACGCTGCTAGTGCGTAGTTTTCGTCGTTTGCGACTATTGCGTTGCAGCTTTGGATTAACGAGATTGGCTGCCATCTCGACATGCACCCAAGGGTTCGCCACCAGCGTCGAAGCCATGTCGTCCCCTTACCGACAGTATATGTGGCCGGTTCCCGCAACTTCAAGGACTTCCTTGTTTAGTTTTGCGATCCTGCCTGGGGATTTGTACCTATCAGCTGGCGGTCCGGGCGGTTGTAAGCTCATTGCGCTGAAGTGCAGCGTCCCTCAGTTCGGCGAAACTTTCACGGAAATACCCCATCACCGCGTTCGGGTCGGCGTTGATGGCCCTGTCGATGGTGATGCCGAACTGCACCGTGCCCGCGTAACTGAAGATGCTCATGCCAATACCGATATTGCCGCTCTGTGGCACCCAGAACATGGGTTGGACCAGTTTCGCGCCGGCCAGGTAGACCGCCTCCTTGGGGCCGGGCACGTTAGTCAGCACGGCAGAGGCCTTATTGCTCAGTAGTGCCAACGCCCGCCGCTCCAGGATATCGGGACCGCGACCAAACAGATCCAGCAGGCTGTAGGTCACCTGAGCCTGGTAAGAGCGTTTGAGGCGGTTCATGTTCTCCTGCACCTGGCGGAAACGCATCAGCGGGCAATTCACCTCGACCGGCAGGCATACCAGCACCAGTCCGAACTGGTTGCCCAGCGTCTCGATGGGCTGGTTCAGGGGGCGTAGGTTGAAGGGGACAGCCACACGGATACCGCACTCTGGGATGTGCTCTCCGGTTTCCCGGAAATGGCGTTGTAGTGCCCCGGCAGCCGCGCACAGCAGGACATCGTTGGCGGTGCCTTTCAATGCACGGGCGCAAAGTTTGACTTCCGCCAGGCTCAGGGGCTCGGCCCAGGCCGCCTCTTTGCGGCCACTGAGAGGTGAGAGCAGGCCGGTTTTGGGTTCAAACCGCGCAACACCGAGTTTGATCACGTCGATGGCGATATTGCCTGCTGCCGTAGCCAGCTTGACCGGATAATCCGGCTCCTTGCGCAGCGAGTTCAGGAACAGCCGGCCTTGCTCGAGGGCAGTTTGGCCGCTATCGAGCAGGCGGTGGGTGAAACGGCGAAGACGGCCACCGGCCTGCGATTCTTTGGGCTGCGTAGTGGTAGCAATGTGGCTGAGTTTCGTTTCCGGTGTCTTGTCGGTAAGTGACAACAGGACCCGTACCAGCGAGATGCCATCGGCAATGCAGTGGTGAATGCGAACCAGCAGGGCGCAGCCGCCGTCGTAATTATCGATGTAATGGATGTCCCAGAGGGGGCGGCGGGTGTCGAGCGCCGTGCTGCCAAGGTCGCTGGTCAGCACCTGAAGTTCGGCTTTGTCGCCGGCTCCGGGCAGGGCGATACGATGGATATGGTTGTCGATATCAAACAGCGGGTCATCCTGCCAGTACACCCGCTGACCTTCCTGAATCACACGTTGGCGAAAGCGGCGAAAGCACAGGAAGCGTTCGTTCAGGGTGCGTTTCAGGCGCTTGAGGGAGAGCGGCTGATCAAAGATCAGGACCGCTGAAATCATCATGGGGTTTGTGGGACTGTCCATGCGCAGCCAGGACCGATCCACGGCTGACATGGCGGTTTTGCTAAGGGACATGGGGTCCTCCGTTCTGTGTGCAATCCAGTTGCCGAACGGACATCAATACCACGGAGTCGTGGCGTATCGGCGATCAGAACAAAGAGTATAGGCCGATTGAGGGGAGGGTAAAAGTGGTTGCGGATGCGACATGGATTTGCCGCATCCAGAGTCAGGCATTGGCGTCGCGGAGAATGCGCTGTTTCTGGCGGTTCCAGTCCCGTTCTTTCTCGGTGGCACGCTTGTCGAACAATTTTTTGCCTTTTACCAGGGCAATTTCGCATTTGACCTTGTTCTGTTTCCAGTACAGGGCCAGGGGGATGCAGGTGTAGCCGCTCTGGTTGACCTTGCCAACGATTTTGGCGATTTCCTTGGCGTGCAGCAGCAGCTTACGGGTGCGCGTCGGATCCGCAATGACATGGGTGGACGCCGTGATCAGCGGGGTAAAATGTGAGCCCAGCAGCCATGCCTCGCCATCCTTGAGCAGCACGTAGGCATCGGTCAGCTGTGCCTTGCCGGCGCGCAGGGATTTCACTTCCCAGCCGAGGAGGGCGAGGCCAGCCTCGAAGCGCTCCTCGATGTGGTATTCGTGTTTTGCCTTCTTGTTCAGGGCAATGGTATTGCTCTGGGGTCCGGGTTTCTTTTTGCTCATGAATCGATAATCCGGGTTCGGATAAAAATTTGCCGGGTATAGTACAAGCCGGGAAAGCGCGCATTGTAGCTCAGGAGTGCCAGATCGGTCACGAAATCAGCGTGACAGACCCCTTCGGTGGTCGTAGCCGGGGAGATTCATCCGCTACAATGCTCAGTTCAGCTCTGTCGGAATGTTGAATGCCTGCACCATACGAAACCCCCATCGGGTCCTGGACCCGCAAGTCGACTTTTTTCTGGGCCGCGGTCGGTGCCACCGTGGGCCTTGCCAACTTGTGGCAGTTCCCTTATCTGGCGGGGCAGCACGGCGGTGGCTGGTTCATCCTGCTGTACGTGGCTTGTCTGTTACTGGTTACGCTGCCGCTGATGGTGACGGAGTCTGCAATGGGCCGGTATGCGCGTCACGGCATCGTGTTGGCGATGGACGGTTATATTCGCAGTACCCGCTGTTCCCGATGGTGGATGTTTGCGGGGCGGCTCAGCATTATCGCGGCGTTCCTGGTGCTGTCCTACACCGCGGTGTTCGGGTCGATTGCTCTGGCTTACGTGTTCTATGGTGCCCTGGGCGTGTTCAACAATGCCGGAGAGGCGGAAGCCACCGCGGTACTGGCGGATATGGTATCGGATACCCGTGACTACCGGATGTTCATGGCATGGCACCTGTTCTTTGTCGTGCTGGTGATCTGGGTGTCCATTCAGGGGGTGGTCAAGGGGCTCGAGCGGGTGTTCCGGTCGCTGGTGCCGCTATCCCTGCTGTTGCTGCTGGGATTGTTTGCCCTGGCAGGCTGGCATGGTCGCCTGGAGGGGGCGGTGGCTGAGATTCTGCAGTTCCGCCCGGAGGATGTCACGATCGGCAGCCTCAAGGCTGCGCTTTTCCATGCCTTTTTCACTCTGGGGCTGGGAATGGGGGTGTGGTCGATCTTCGGTGCTTACACGCCGGTCGGAGTTAAGCTGAAGCGATCGGTGCTTGCGGTGGTGTTGATGGATACCCTGATCGCGATTCTGGCGGGTGTGCTGATTTTCGCCACCGCGACCAGCGGTGGCAGTTTTGACGGTGCGCGTGGCTTCAGCCTGTTGTTCGTTTCGTTGCCGGTTGCGCTGGCTCCCCTGCCGGGCAGTCAGTTTATTATCGCTGCTGCGTTCCTGCTGGTGGTCCTGGTAGTGTGGACCACCTCACTGGCTCTGCTGGAGCCGGTGGTAGGCTGGTTTCGGGAATGGACCGGCTCGCCCCGGGGCTGGTCGGCTTTCATTATGGGGACGCTGGTGTGGTTTGCCGGGCTGGGCACGTTGCTGTCATTCAACATCTGGGCCGACGCCCAGTTGGCGGGCGGGACGTTATTCCGCTGGCTGGAACTGATCACCGGTGGTTTGCTGATTCCCCTGGTTGCAATCCTGATTGCTTTGTTCACTGGGTGGTGCCTGACCCGCTCACTGTCATTCAGCATTCTGGGCAAGACACCCTGGCTATTCGGCCGTATCTGGTATTGGGTGATGCGGCTGGTGTTGCCGGCTGTGGTGGCGGTAATCGGGATTTCCTACACGCTGTTTTCATTGGATAACCTCTGTGGCGGCGGTGAGCAGGCGAAGTGGTGTCGCCAGATCAGTCCGGTGGTTGCGACACCCAGGCAGGCTCCGCCAGTCAATGGCAAGCAAAGTGGGGGCGGGCAGGTGACGGAACCCTCGCAATCAGTCCCGGCTGATGGGGAGGCGCGTCCTGCCAGGCACGATGATGCGCCGGGGAGTGATCCGGCCCCCAAAAAAGGCCCAAAACGGGACGAGATCCTTTATCATAGCGTCTGAAATTCTGAATACAGCCGACCGCGGGATGAAGAATGCCCCATCAGATCGACAAGACAGCCCTGGTCATGCACTCCGCTGAGCGCATGTTCCATTTGGTCAACGACATTGCCCGTTATCCCGAGTTTTTGCCCTGGTGTGCGGGCGCGGAAATTCACAATCGGGACGAAGGGCAGATTACCGCGTCCCTGGATGTGGCCAAGGGCGGCATCCGCCATCGTCTGACCACCCGCAATCAGTTGAGTCACCCCGAGACCATCGAGATGAGTCTGGTGGATGGGCCGTTTCGCAATCTTACCGGTCGCTGGCACTTCCGGGCGCTGGACGACAATGCCTGTAAGGTTATCCTGACACTGGAATTCGAATTCTCCGGATCGCTCTCCCGTATGACGTTTGGCCCGGTATTCAGTCAGGCCGCCAATACGATGGTGGATGCGTTTTGTCGGCGTGCGGACATGGTGTATGCAGGAGTTGTGGAATGATTCGAGTGGAAGTGGCTTATGCCCGCCCGGACAAGCAGGAAATTATCAGCCTGCAGGTGCCGGCGGGAACTACCGCTCTTGAGGCTGTCAAACAGTCTGGCATTGTGGCGGTTTTTCCTGAAATTGATCCTGAAAGTAATGATATGGGGATCTTTGGCAAGGCCATTAAGTCGCCCGCCGGGCATGAGCTTCGGGAGGGGGATCGGGTTGAGCTGTACCGACCGCTGAAGATTGATCCCAAGCAGGCCAGGCTCAACCGGGCAAAGAAGAAATCCTGACGGCGGCCTTAATAGGCCGGCGTTTCTTCCAGTAGTTGGGCCTCGTAGTGGCTGTAATGATCGTTGTCGTAATAGACGATGACTCGCTGTTCTTTGATATCGCCTCCCCGACGCTGGAAGGTGTAGATGTAGTATTCCCGGGAAGGGTCAACCGGGTTGATCATCAGCGGATTGCCAAGGACCGAGTGTACCTGGCTGCGGGACATGCCCTCGCTCAGTGATGTCAGCTCCTCGTCGGTCAGGATGTTGCCTTGCTGGACGTTGATCTTGTATACGCCAGGAAAGACACAACCAGACAGGATGAGAGTGAGAATGATAGCTGTGAGCTTTTGCATCGCCGGGGGAAATCCTCTATCTTGAAATCGCCTGCCAGGGGCAGGTGTGACACGGTCTAACCGTATAAATGCGGCTTCATCATACCGGAAGCCGTGGGGCACACCAACGAGTGAATAGTAACATGTCATCTGAAAACGCCGAATTACGAAAAGTCGGTCTGAAAGTTACTCTGCCGAGAGTAAAGATTTTCAACATTCTGGAAAACTCCGAGGAACACCACCTCAGCGCAGAGGATGTGTACAAGAAGCTTCTGGAGCAAGGGGATGACGTGGGGCTGGCGACCGTATACCGGGTTCTGACCCAGTTTGAGGCTGCCGGACTGGTGCTTCGCCACAACTTTGAAGGCGGGCACGCAGTGTTCGAAATGGCCGGGGATGATCACCACGATCACATGGTTTGCACGCAAACCGGCGAGGTCATTGAGTTTTGCGATCCCATCATCGAAGAGCGCCAGAAGAAAATTGCCGAAGAGCGGGGCTATGAGATCATTGATCACAGCCTGATTCTCTACGTCAAGCCGATTGGCAAGTAACTTTCCTTCCGTAAGCGCGATACCCGAATGAAAGAATAAAAAAAGGGGCGGATGTGAATCCGCCCCAATAGCTCTCAGGATCGAGAGGGGAATGTGCTCTGTCGCTCAGTGATGGGTCGCCTGTCCTTTGGTGAACATCTCGCGGGCATGGGCAATGGTGTGTTCGGTCATGTCGACACCGCCAAGCATTCTTGCCACTTCGCTGATTCGCCCGTGATCATCCAGTGTTTCAATTTTCGAGAAGGTAGCGTCCTGTTCGGTAAACTTGCTGACGAACAGATGTTGGTGGCATTGGGCTGCAACCTGCGGTAGATGGGTGACGCACAATACCTGACCATCGTCGCCCAGGGTTCTCAGTAATCGCCCGACCACTTCTGCCGTGCCGCCACCGATGCCGACGTCTACTTCATCAAACACCAGGGTAGGAGTGGTTGAGGTCTGTGCGACCACCACCTGGATTGCCAGGCTGATGCGTGACAGTTCGCCGCCGGAGGCGACTTTGGCCAGTGGTCTGGCGGGCTGGCCCGGGTTGGCGCTGACCAGGAATTCCACGTCTTCAAGGCCATGAGGTGCCGGCTCGTCGTCGGTGCGATTCAGGTGGGTGACAAACTGCACTGCCGGCATGCTGAGTTGTGCCAGTTCGCCGGCAATTCTCTGGTCGAGATTGGCGGCCGCCTGCTGGCGGGCTTCCGATAACTGGCCGGCCAGTTCGTCAAAGCGGTGTCGCTGGGATTCCAGCTCGGCCTCCAGTTGTTCAACGCTGCCTTCACCATCATCCAGGGATGCCAGTTCGGCGCTGAGGCGCTGGTGCAGTTCGGGCAGCTCTTCCGGCGTGATGCGGTGTTTGCGAGCCATCTGGTAAATCGCGCTCAGGCGTTCCTCGACCTCGGCCAGTCTTGCCGGGTCGGCCTCGTAATCCTCCACAAAACGGCGGAGGTTGTCCCCCGCTTCACTGATCTGGATCTGTGCTTCGTTCAGCATCTGGATGGTATCCATCAGAGCCGGCACTTCGGTGGGCAGGTGTTCCAGTTGCTGCAGCGCCTGACGGACCAGGTCTGCGGCGCTGTTGTCTTCTTCCGTGCACAGCAGAGCGGCCTGTTGACTGTTCTGCAGCACGGTGTCGGCGTGACTGAGTTGTTCCTGTTCCTGCTCCAGATTTTCCTGTTCGCCTTCTTCCAGAGCCATGCGATCCAGCTCTTCTACCTGATAGCGGAGCAGTTGCAACCGGGCTTCGGCTTCGTCGGCGTTTTGCTGTCGTTCGGTCAGGCGTTGGCGGGTTTTGTGCCAGGTCTTCCAGGCATCGCGGGTGTCGGCGGCGAGGGCTTCCACGCCGGCGTATTCGTCCAGCAGCTTGCGATGGGTTTCCTTGCGGAGCAGGGACTGGTGCTGGTGCTGGCTGTGAATGTCCATCAGCAGGCTGCCCAGATCCTTGAGGTGTGCGAGCGGGCAGGGCTGGCCGTTAATATAAGCTCGTGAGCGGCCATCCTTGCTGATAACCCGGCGCAGGATGCAGTCATGCTCGTCGTCCAGCTCGTGCTGTTCCAGCCAGGCCCGGGCCTCGGCGATGCGGGACACATCGAAGGAGGCGGTAATGTCGGCCCGCTTGGCCCCGTGGCGTACGGCACCCGCATCGGCCCGTCCACCCATGGCCAGCCCCAGGGCGTCCAGGACAATGGACTTGCCGGCACCGGTTTCCCCGGTGAGGGCGGTCATGCCCTTGCTGAACTGAAGTTCGACCCTTTCGGCAATGGCGTAGTTGGATACGGTGAGCTGTGTGAGCATGCTGGTGACCTCCGCTCTGAAAAAAAACACTGTGGTTACATACAGTGACTGTGAATATATACAGGGTTTTGCCTGTTTGCAAATTCGCGGGTGTGAAATTGTGGATAAATGCATTCATGGAGGTTGAAACCGGAGCAAGGGGCCCCATATCCGTTCGCAACCCTCTTTGATCTGGCCGATAAAGGCTGGATGACATGTATAACCGGCCGTATTTGCGGCTGCGGATGAATGATCAGGAGTAGCCATGAGTGCTGACGAAAATCGTAACGAGCAGGTTGAGGAAGAGCTGAAAGCTGCCGAGGCCGAAGCGACAGGAGACGCTGAAGGTAATTCGGCCGGGGAGCCTTCTGAAACCGAAGCCCTTCAGGCTCAGGTTCAGGAATATCAGGAGCAGATGCTGCGGGCCCAGGCAGAAATGCAGAATGTCCGTCGTCGTGCCGAGCTGGATGTGGAAAAGGCCCACAAGTTCGCGCTGGAAAAGTTTGTGAAGGAGCTGTTGCCAGTGGCGGACAGCCTCGAGAAGGCGGTTGAGAGCACCGAAGGTCAGGAGGCTTCCGGCGAACTGGTGGCGTCTATTCGTGAAGGTGTGGAGATGACGCTGAACCTGTTTATGAACAGCCTCAAGAAGTTCAACGTTGAGCAACTCAATCCCGTTGGCGAACCGTTTGATCCGCAACTGCACGAAGCCATGTCCATGGTGCCGGCGCCGGATGCCGAGCCGAACAGTGTCGTCGCGGTTGTGCAAAAGGGGTACACCCTGAACGAACGCCTGGTCCGGCCTGCGATGGTGGTCGTGGCCAAGGCCGAGGATGCACCAAAAATCGATGAACAGGCTTGAAAAGTGAATTAAGGCGCCAATATAGGCAGTAAACAGGCGGGCGCCGGATTGAATGACCGGGGCTGACAGCCCGAAACAGTTTTGACTGGCATCGGATTGGCGATGTCGCAACCGGATCGAACAAACGAATTGGAGTGAATCAATGAGCAAGATTATTGGTATCGACCTGGGAACCACGAACTCCTGCGTTGCCATCATGGATGGTGACAAGGTCAAGGTTATCGAGAACGCTGAGGGTGATCGCACCACCCCGTCGATCATTGCGTACACCGAAGACGGTGAGACCCTGGTAGGTCAGTCTGCCAAGCGTCAGGCGGTCACCAATCCGAACAACACCCTGTATGCCATCAAGCGTCTGATCGGCCGTCGTTTCGAAGACGACGTGGTCCAGAAAGATATCAAGATGGTGCCCTACAAGATCACCAAGGCCGACAATGGTGATGCCTGGGTGGAAGTGAAGGGTGAGAAGATGGCGCCGCCGCAGGTGTCCGCGGAAGTCATCAAGAAGATGAAGAAGACCGCCGAGGACTACCTGGGCGAGAAAGTCACCGAAGCGGTCATCACCGTGCCGGCCTACTTCAACGACAGCCAGCGTCAGGCCACCAAGGACGCCGGCAAGATTGCCGGTCTGGAAGTCAAGCGGATCATCAATGAGCCGACCGCTGCTGCCCTGGCTTATGGTCTGGACAAGAAGAGCGGCGACCGCACCGTGGCTGTGTACGATCTGGGTGGTGGTACCTTCGATATCTCCATCATCGAAATCGCCGACGTCGACGGTGAGCACCAGTTCGAAGTGCTGGCCACCAACGGCGACACCTTCCTCGGTGGTGAAGACTTCGACATGAAGCTGATCGAATACCTTGCTGATCAGTTCAAGAAAGACAGCGGCATTGACCTGCGTGGCGACTCGCTGGCGATGCAGCGTCTGAAGGAAGCTGCCGAGAAGGCCAAGATCGAGCTGTCCAGCAGTCAGCAGACCGACGTCAACCTGCCGTACGTAACGGCGGATGCCAGCGGTCCCAAGCACATGAACGTGAAGGTCACCCGCGCCAAGCTGGAATCCCTGGTGGAAGAGCTGATCGAGCGCAGCATTGCGCCGTGCCGCACTGCGCTGGATGATTCCGGTGTCAAGGTTGGCGACATCGACGAAGTAATCCTGGTCGGTGGTCAGACCCGTATGCCGCTGGTTCAGGAGAAGGTGAAGAACTTCTTCGGTAAGGAGGCCCGTAAAGATGTTAACCCGGATGAAGCCGTTGCCATGGGTGCTGCCATCCAGGCCGCCGTGTTGTCCGGTGATGTGAAAGACGTTCTGCTGCTGGACGTGACTCCGCTGACCCTGGGTATCGAAACCATGGGTGGTGTGGCCACGCCGCTGATCGACAAGAACACCACCATTCCGACCAAGAAGTCGCAAACCTTCTCCACGGCGGATGACAACCAGACCGCGGTGACCATCCACGTGGTTCAGGGGGAGCGTAAGCAGGCGGCGCAGAACAAGTCCCTGGGTCGTTTCGACCTGGCCGATATTCCGCCGGCACCCCGTGGCGTACCGCAAATCGAAGTTACTTTCGATATCGACGCCAACGGTATCCTGAACGTCTCCGCCAAAGACAAGGCGACCGGCAAGGAGCAGTCCATCGTCATCAAGGCCTCTTCCGGCCTGAACGACGATGAAATCGAGAAGATGGTACGCGATGCTGAGGCCAACGCCGAGGAAGATCGCAAGTTCGAGGAGCTGGTACAGGTCCGTAACCAGGGTGATGCGATGGTTCACGCCGTTCGCAAGACCCTGAAAGATGCCGGTGACAAGGTCAGCGACAGCGAGAAGGAATCCATCGAAGCGTCTATCAAGGAGCTGGAAGAAGCGCTGACCGGTTCCAACAAGGAAGATATTGAGGCCAAGACCCAGAAGCTGACCGAAGTGTCCTCTGAGCTGGCTCAGAAAATGTACGCAGATCAGGCGGACCAGACGCAGCAAGCTGGCGGGGAAGAAAGTGCCCAGGCCCAGACTTCTGACGACGCAGTCGACGCCGAGTTTGAAGAAGTCAAAGACGACGACAAGCGGTAATTTCTGACGTACATCAGGCAGTTGGAAAACGCGGGGGAGTCCCCGCGTTTTCCGCGTTTTAAAAACAGGGTTTTAAAGCATGGCCAAGCGCGATTATTACGAAATTCTCGGGATATCCCGGGATGCGGACGAGAAGGAAATCAAGCGGGCTTACCGCAAGCTCGCAATGAAGTATCACCCCGACCGTAACCCGGACGACACTGACGCCGAGAACAAGTTCAAAGAGGCCAGCGAAGCCTACGAAATACTGGCGGACCAATCCAAACGGGCCGCCTATGACCAGTTCGGTCACGCCGGCGTTGATGGCCAGGCGGGCGGCGGATTCGGAGGTGGCGGTGCCAGCTTCTCCGATATCTTCGGTGACGTATTCGGTGACATCTTCGGTGGTGGCGGCCGTGGCCGCAACACCCGTGGCGCCGACCTGCGTTACACCCTGGAGCTGGATCTGGAAGAAGCCGTAAAAGGCAAGACTGTTCAGATCCGTATCCCTGGTCACCGGGAGTGCGAAGTCTGTGACGGCAGTGGTGCGGAAAAAGGCTCCCGCCCGGAAACCTGTGGTACCTGTAAGGGTATGGGGCAGGTCCGCATGCAGCAGGGCTTCTTTACGGTGCAGCAGGCCTGTCCGACCTGTCGTGGTTCCGGTCAGGTCATCAAGAATCCCTGCCAGGCCTGTCATGGCCAGGGCAGGGTCCAGGAAGAGAAGACTCTCTCCGTCAAAGTGCCGCCCGGCGTGGATACCGGCGACCGTATCCGTCTTTCCGGTGAAGGGGAGATGGGCGTGGATGGCGGTCCTCCCGGTGACCTGTATGTACAGATTGCCGTTCGCGAGCATTCCATCTTCACCCGCGATGGCCGCAACCTGTATTGCGAAGTGCCCATCAGCATCGTGGATGCTACCCTCGGTGGTGAGCTCGAAGTGCCAACGCTGGATGGCCGTGTGAAGTTGAAGATTCCGCCGGAAACCCAGACCGGAAAGCTTTTCCGTCTGCGTAACAAGGGTGTCAGCCCGGTTCGCGGCGGCCCGTCAGGGGATCTGCTCTGCCGTGTGATCGTGGAAACGCCGGTCAACCTGACCAAGCGTCAGAAAGAGCTGCTGGAAGAATTCCAGCAAACACTGGATGGCGGCAACGGCACTCATCATGCTCCGAAGAAAACCTCCTGGTTTGAGGGTGTGAAAAGTTTCTTTGATGAAATGAAATTCTGAGGACAGGTGATATGAGGGTAGCAATCATCGGCGCCGCCGGGCGCATGGGTAAAGTCCTGATCGAAGCCGTCGACGGCACCGAAGGTCTTGAGCTCGGCGCTGCCGTGGTCGAGCCGGGCAGTTCGCTGATTGGCGCGGATGCCGGCGAGCTGAGTGGTATCGGCAAAACCGGCGTCACCATGGCCGGCAGCCTGGAAGACGTGAAGGACGATTTTGATGTGCTTGTCGACTTCACGTTTCCGGACCTGACCTTGGAAAATGCCGAGTTCTGCAAAGCCAACGGCAAAATGATCATCATCGGCACTACCGGCATGACCGACGCCGAAAAAGAGCAGTTGGCTGTGGTTGCTGAATCCACCCCCGTAGTGTTTGCGCCCAACATGAGCGTTGGCGTCAACGTCGTCCTCAACCTGCTGCGCACCGCAGCGGCGACCCTGGGCGACGACTACGACGTGGAAATCATCGAAGCCCACCACCGCCACAAGAAAGACGCGCCTTCAGGCACGGCGTTGCGCATGGGCGAAGTGGTTGCCGATGCCCTCGGTCGCGACCTGAAAGAATGCGCCGTCTACGGCCGCGAAGGCTTCACCGGCGAGCGCACCCGCAAGGAAATCGGTTTTGAAACCATTCGCGCCGGTGATGTGGTGGGTGATCACACCGTGTTGTTCGCTACCGAAGGCGAGCGTATCGAAGTGACCCACAAGGCGAGCAGTCGCATGACGTTTGCCAAGGGTGCCATGCGGGCGGCGCTTTGGCTGCAGGGCAAGCCGGCGGGGCTTTATGATATGCAGGATGTTCTGGGGTTGAAGTGAGAATGGTGTGTCGGATTACGAGGCTGCGCCTCTAATCCGACCTACGTCACCTGGCGCGGCTGATCCTGCCCGGGTGGGGGCTCCCTCTGCTTCATATAACTCGGAGGCAGGGGGTTGGGATTCTTCTCCCGGAAATGTCGGAGGCCGTGGATGGCCGGAGATCAAGCGCACATGGATGTGCTTGTAGCGTTTTCCGGGAGAAGAATCCCAAGCGCCTGCCGGTGTTCCTGCGGGGCGCCCGTTGGTGTCTACGCCGTGCTCCCGGGTTTTCCGTCAAGAGGCGGATTTCAGATGGACACAAAGCGCCAAATTTTTTACAATAAGGCGGTTTGACTGCACCAAGCGTACCTTTGAACAAGTTTTTAAAAAAGCGGGACCGGGTTAAGACTCTGTCTCGCTTTTTTGCAACCTGAATTTGCGCTTGCGTTCCTGTTCGTGACGAACTGATACGCCACTCGATGAGGATACAAGCCTTGAGTACACCTGCAATCCTTGCACTCGCAGACGGAAGCCTGTTTTACGGCACCGCCATTGGCGCTGAGGGAGAGACCAGCGGCGAAGTGGTGTTCAACACCGCCATGACCGGTTACCAGGAAATCCTGACCGATCCGTCCTACTCCCGCCAGATTGTCACACTGACCTACCCGCACATCGGCAACACCGGTGTGAACGAAGAAGACGTGGAGTCGGACCGCGTTCAGGCCGCCGGCCTGATCATCCGCGACCTGCCCCTGATCGCGAGCAACTGGCGCAGCAGCGGCAGCCTCGACGAGTACCTGCGGGCAAACAACATCGTGGGCATTGCAGATATCGACACCCGTCGCCTGACCCGGATCCTCCGCGACAAAGGCTCCCAGAACGGCGCGGTGGTGGCAGGTGAAGGCGCGACTGCCGAACGGGCACTGGAATTGGCTAACGCTTTCCCGGGGCTGAAAGGCATGGATCTGGCGAAAGAAGTCACCTCCGACAAAATCTGGTCCTGGAGTCAGAGCGAGTGGACCCTGGGGGAAGGGTATGGTGAGCGCACCGAATCCCGCTTCAAGGTGGTGGCATGGGATTACGGCGTCAAGCTGAACATTCTGCGCATGCTCGCTGCTCGTGGCTGCGACATCACCGTGGTGCCGGCTCAGACCCCGGCCTCCGAGGTGCTGGCGATGAACCCGGATGGTGTGTTCCTGTCCAACGGCCCGGGCGACCCCGAGCCTTGTGACTATGCCATCACCGCCATTCGCGAAGTACTGGAAACCGAGATTCCGGTGTTTGGCATCTGCCTCGGCCACCAGTTGCTGGCTCTGGCCAGTGGTGCCAGGTCCATCAAAATGGGGCATGGTCACCACGGCGCCAACCATCCGGTCCAGAACCTGAAAGACGGCACGGTAATGATTACCAGCCAGAACCACGGGTTCGCAGTGGATGAGGCGAGCCTGCCGGATAACCTGGAGGCGACCCATAAGTCCCTGTTTGACGGTTCCCTGCAGGGTATTCGCCGTACCGACAAGCCGGCTTTCAGCTTCCAGGGCCATCCGGAAGCCAGTCCCGGTCCTCACGATGTGGCGCCGCTGTTTGATGAATTTATCCGGCTGATGGAAGCCCGATAAGCTTCCGGATTTGTCCCGGTTGACGCTTCCAGAGTGAAACAGGCGCCGCACATTGCGATGCAAGAATTTTAAAGTTGCTGACAGGTTTACCAAGAGATGCCAAAACGTACCGACATTAAAAGCATTCTGATCCTGGGCGCCGGCCCCATCGTGATCGGTCAGGCGTGCGAGTTTGACTACTCCGGAGCCCAGGCTTGCAAGGCCCTTCGTGAAGAGGGTTACCGGGTCATCCTGGTTAACTCCAACCCGGCAACGATCATGACCGATCCGGTGATGGCCGATGCCACCTACATCGAGCCGATTACCTGGAAGACCGTCGAGAAGATCATCGAGAAAGAAAAGCCGGATGCCCTGTTGCCCACCATGGGTGGCCAGACCGCGCTGAACTGTGCGCTGGATCTGGAGAAGCACGGCGTCCTGGAGAAGCACGGCGTGGAAATGATCGGCGCCAACGCTGACACCATCGACAAAGCCGAGGATCGCGACCGCTTCGACAAGGCCATGAAGAAGATTGGTCTGGAGTGCCCGCGCGCCACCATCGCCCACTCCATGGCGGAAGCCTGGGAAGTGGCCGACGACATCGGTTTCCCATGCATTATCCGTCCGTCCTTCACCATGGGTGGTTCCGGCGGCGGTATCGCTTACAACCGCGATGAGTTCGAGGAAATCTGTACCCGTGGTCTGGACCTGTCGCCGACCAACGAACTGCTGATCGACGAATCGCTGATCGGCTGGAAAGAATACGAGATGGAAGTTGTCCGTGATAAGAACGACAACTGCATCATCGTCTGTGCCATCGAGAACTTCGACGCCATGGGTGTGCACACCGGTGACTCCATCACCGTGGCGCCGGCCCAGACCCTGACTGACAAGGAATATCAGATCATGCGGAACGCCTCGCTGGCGGTTCTGCGTGAAATCGGTGTGGAAACCGGGGGCTCCAACGTGCAGTTCGGTATCAATCCGGATACCGGTCGCATGGTGGTGATCGAAATGAACCCGCGGGTTTCCCGTTCCTCAGCGCTGGCATCGAAAGCCACGGGTTTCCCGATTGCCAAGGTTGCGGCCAAACTGGCCATTGGCTATACCCTGGACGAGCTGCGTAACGAGATCACCGGGGGCGTGACACCGGCGTCCTTCGAGCCCAGCATCGACTACGTGGTCACCAAGATTCCACGGTTCACCTTCGAGAAGTTTCCCCAGGCCGATGCCCGCCTGACTACCCAGATGAAGTCCGTTGGCGAGGTCATGGCGATTGGCCGCACCTTCCAGGAGTCACTGCAGAAAGCCATGCGCGGCCTGGAAGTGGGCTCCGAAGGCTTTGAGGAGAAGGTGGATTTAACAACAACGGACGGCCAGGAAATCCTGACGCAGGAGTTGAATGTGCCCGGGGCCGAGCGCCTCTGGTACATTGGCGATGCTTTCCGGGCCGGTATGACGGTTGAGGACGTGTTCAACAATACGCACGTCGATCCCTGGTATCTGGTGCAGATCGAGGACCTGATCCGCGAAGAGCAGGCGCTGAAGTCCGCCGGCAAAGCCGATATCGACCGCGACACCCTGTTCCGGCTCAAACGCAAGGGCTTTTCCGACGCCCGTCTGGCGAAACTGCTGGGTATTTCCGAAGTCAGTCTGCGCAAGCTGCGCCATGACCTGAATATCCGCCCGGTCTACAAGCGGGTGGATACCTGCGCCGCCGAATTTGCCTCGGACACCGCCTATATGTACTCGACCTATGAGGAGGAGTGCGAGGCTGACGCTTCCGATCGCGATAAGATCGTGGTCATTGGTGGTGGTCCGAACCGGATTGGTCAAGGCATCGAGTTCGATTACTGTTGTGTTCACGCGGCCCTGGCCATGCGTGAAGATGGTTATGAAACCATCATGATCAACTGCAACCCGGAGACAGTCTCCACCGACTACGACACTTCCGATCGGCTGTACTTCGAGCCCATCACCCTGGAAGACGTGCTGGAAATCATCAATGTCGAGAAGCCCAAAGGGGTGATCGTCCAGTACGGCGGCCAGACGCCGCTCAAGCTGGCTCGTGGTCTGGAAGCGGCCGGTGTGCCGATCATTGGCACCAGCCCGGATGCCATTGACCGCGCCGAAGACCGTGAGCGCTTCCAGCAAATGATCGGTCGCCTTGGGCTGTTGCAGCCCGAAAACGCCACGGTGCGCAGCCATGAGGAAGGTGTCCTGGCTGCCCGTGAGATCGGCTATCCGCTGGTAGTGCGTCCGTCCTACGTGCTGGGCGGCCGGGCGATGGAAATCGTCTATGACGAGGAAGAACTGGTTCGCTACATGCGTAACGCGGTCCTGGTTTCCAATGACAGCCCGGTATTGCTGGATCACTTCCTGAATGCCGCTATTGAGGTGGATATCGATGCCATCTCCGACGGCAAGGAAGTGGTGATTGGCGGTATCATGCAGCACATTGAGCAGGCCGGCGTTCACTCCGGTGACTCTGCCTGCTCGCTGCCGCCGTATACCCTGCCGAAAGACGTACAGGACGAAATGCGCGAAGCCGTCCGCAAGATGGCCATCGAACTGGATGTGGTGGGGCTGATGAACGTTCAGTTGGCCTGGCAGGATGGCCAGATCTACGTCATTGAGGTGAATCCACGGGCCTCCCGTACGGTACCGTTTGTGTCCAAAGCCATTGGTGTCTCGCTGGCGAAAGTGGCGGCGCGGGTCATGGCCGGCAAATCCCTGGCAGAGCTTGGCTTCACCCAGGAGATCGTGCCTGGCTATTACGCGGTGAAGGAGTCTGTGTTCCCGTTCAACAAGTTCCCGGCGGTGGATCCGATCCTCGGTCCGGAAATGAAGTCGACCGGTGAGGTCATGGGAATCGGTGACAGCTTCGATGAGGCGTTCGCCAAAGCCGCGCTGGCCACCGGTGAGCGGTTGCCGGGGCAGGGCACGGCCTTCATGTCCGTGCGCGATGTGGACAAGCCCGGAGCTGCCGACGTCGCGCGGGATCTGGTCAATGCCGGCTTCAAGCTGATTGCCACCACCGGTACCGCGAAGGCCCTGAAAGAGGCAGGTATCGAAGTTGAACGGGTGAACAAGGTCCGTGAGGGGCGCCCGCATATTGTGGATGCCATCAAGAACGGCAAGGTTCAACTGATTATTAACACCACCGAAGGGCGCAAGGCCATTTCCGACTCGGCGCAGATTCGCCAGTCCGCCTTGCAGGCCAAGGTAACCTATACAACGACCCTGGCGGGTGGCGAAGCCTTCTGTCGGGCCATCAAGTTTGGCCCGGAGCGCACAGTTCGCCGCCTCCAGGATCTACACGCAGGAAAGTAAGATTATGTCTGCCAGAGTACCTATGACAAAAGCGGGCGAAGCCCGCCTCCGCGAGGAGCTTCAGAAGCTGAAGTCCGAAGATCGCCCGAGGGTGATTGCTGCGATTGCCGACGCCCGTGAGCATGGTGATCTGAAAGAAAATGCGGAATACCATGCTGCCCGCGAACAGCAGAGCTTTATCGAGGGGCGCATTCAGGAAATCGAAGGCAAGCTGTCCGCGGCACAGGTGATTGATATCAATACCATTGAAAACACCGGCAAGGTGATTTTCGGCGTCACCGTGCACCTGCTGAATGTCGATACCGATGAGCAGGTGATTTACCAGATCTGTGGCGAAGACGAAGCGGACATCAAGGCCGGCAAGATTTCAATCTCCTCCCCGATTGCGCGGGCGCTGATTGGTAAGAGCGAGGGCGACATTGTCGCCATTCGCGTGCCTTCCGGCACCGTGGAGTATGAGATCGAGGAGGTGGAGCACCTCTGAGGCTCCAGCGATTAAAAAGCCGGCAGCGAGTGCTCGTTGCCGGCTTTTTTATTTGGGTTTCGCCTGCTCAGCTTTTGTTGCGAAGCAGGTTGGACAGCTTGGGGTTGGGCTGTTTGGCGCGGCGCAGTATGACCGCGATCTTGCCAATCGTCTGGACCAGTTCGGCGCCCGCGGCCTGGCACAATTCATTGATGGCCTCCTGGCGCACTTCGCGGTCCGGACTGGCGATCTTGACCTTGATCAGCTCGTGATCGTTCAGGGCGCGCTCAAGCTCCTCCTGAAGCCCCTCGGACAGGCCTTTGTCGCCGACAATGATGACAGGCTTCAGGTTGTGGGCGATGCCCCGGTACTCCCGGCGCTGTTCCGGTGAAAGACTCATGATGTAATCTCTTAATGGATGCAATTAACAAAACGTCAGCGGCGCAATGGCCACTAAAACCGTATAATCGGCGAATTGTAACAGATCGGAACGGTGGAGAAATGGCCATTACCACGTACCACGAGGTTTCGTTACGCGTCTGTTCCTGTTTTATTTCGGAGGTTTGTTTTGGCCCGTTCAAAAACCAGTGATCGCTGGCTCAAGGAACATTTCGATGATGTCTGGGTCAAAAAATCCCAGGAAGATGGCTACCGTTCCCGTGCCAGCTATAAACTGATTGAGCTGGACAACAAGGACCGGTTGTTTCGTCCCGGCCAGGTCGTTGTGGATCTGGGTGCAGCCCCGGGAGGCTGGTCCCAGGTGGCGATGGAGCGGGTCGGGGATAACGGTGTTGTGGTGGCCAGTGATATTTTGCCAATGAATCCGATCGCCGGTGTGGATTTTGTTCAGGGCGATTTCACCGAGGATTCGGTACTGGAAGAATTGTTGGGAATTCTGGGAGATCGAAAGGCAGACGTTGTAATTTCCGATATGGCGCCCAATATGAGTGGTATGGCTGCCGTGGATATTCCCAGGGCGATGGGCCTGGTGGAGCTGGCGCTGGATATGGCTCAACAGGTGCTCCGTCCCGGAGGGGTGTTCGTGGCCAAGGTGTTTCAGGGTGAAGGTTTTGATGCACTGTTGGCTGATATGCGGAAAAGTTTTAATACGGTTGTGAGTCGCAAGCCTGATTCCTCCAGGGCAAGATCCCGGGAGATCTATCAGGTCTGCAAGGGCTTCAGGGGCTGATTCGTGCAGTCTTTTGGGGTTGGATATTCGGCGTGCTCTGTGGCTGATACGGATGGGCCGAATGTGGTGGAGCGGCGTACAATTGGTGTAAGGTGTTCAAAAAGGTTTCCCTGAAGACGGTCAACCTTTCAATTCACAGGTGACGATCCTTGAACGATATGGCAAAAAATCTGGTTCTCTGGCTAATCATAGCCGCCGTACTGCTGATGGTGTTTCAGAACTTTACTCCCACCACCAGCGGACAACAGGTCAATTACTCGCAGTTTGTCGAGATGGTACAGGACGGACAGGTCCGTCAGGTCACCATTGATGGTCTGCAGATTCAGGGCACCCGTGGGGATGGCTCTCAGTTTCAGACTATCCGCCCCCAGGTGTCCGACAACAAGCTGATGGATGACCTGCTGGCAAATCGCGTCGAAGTCATCGGCAAGGAGCCTGAGCGCCAGAGCCTCTGGACTCAACTGCTGGTTGCTGCCTTCCCCATTCTGATCATCATCGCTCTGTTCGTGTTTTTCATGCGGCAGATGCAGGGCGGTGGCGGTGGCAAAGGCCCCATGTCGTTCGGCAAGAGCAAAGCTCGGCTGATGAGCGAAGATCAGATCAAGACCACCTTTGGCGATGTCGCTGGTGTCGATGAGGCCAAGGAAGACGTCAAGGAGTTGGTGGACTTCCTGCGGGATCCGAGCAAGTTCCAGCGCCTGGGTGGCAGTATTCCCAAGGGCGTGCTGATGGTCGGTCAGCCGGGTACCGGTAAGACGCTGTTGGCAAAAGCCATCGCTGGTGAAGCCAAGGTGCCGTTCTTCTCCATTTCCGGTTCCGACTTCGTGGAAATGTTCGTGGGTGTGGGTGCGTCCCGTGTCCGTGACATGTTTGAGCAGGCCAAGAAGCAGAGCCCCTGTATTATCTTCATTGACGAGATCGATGCCGTTGGTCGTCATCGTGGCGCTGGGATGGGCGGCGGTCACGACGAGCGTGAACAGACGCTGAACCAGTTGCTGGTTGAAATGGACGGCTTTGAAGGCAACGAAGGCGTGATCGTCATTGCCGCGACCAACCGTCCTGATGTGCTGGACCCTGCGTTGCTGCGTCCGGGCCGCTTTGACCGTCAGGTTGTGGTCGGACTGCCGGATATCATCGGCCGTGAGCAGATCCTCAAGGTGCATATGAAGAAAGTGCCCCTGGCAGACGGCGTGGAGCCGGTGCTGATTGCCCGTGGTACACCCGGATTCTCCGGTGCCGATCTGGCCAACCTGGTGAACGAGGCGGCGCTTTTCGCGGCGCGCCGTAACCAGCGCCTGGTGTCGATGGAGGAGTTTGAGCTCGCCAAGGACAAGATCATGATGGGCGCCGAGCGCAAGTCCATGGTGATGAGCGAGAAAGAAAAGCGGAACACCGCGTATCATGAGTCCGGCCACGCCATTGTCGGACGCCTGATGCCGGAGCACGACCCGGTGTACAAGGTGAGCATTATCCCCCGTGGGCGGGCCCTGGGTGTCACCATGTTCCTGCCGGAAGAGGACAAATACAGCCATAGCAAGCGCTTCCTGATCAGCTCGATTTGCAGCCTGTTTGGTGGTCGTATTGCCGAGGAGCTTACCCTTGGCTTCGATGGTGTGACCACCGGTGCCTCTAACGATATCGAACGCGCAACCAGTCTGGCTCGCAATATGGTGACCCGCTGGGGGCTGTCCGAGAAGCTGGGGCCTCTGCAGTATGATACTGACAGTGAAGAGCCGTTCCTGGGCCGCTCCGCAGGTCAGGCGCAGACGGTATACTCGCCTGAAACTGCACAGCGCATTGATGAGGAAGTTCGCAACATCATCGATGAATGCTATGAGAAGGCGAAACAGCTGCTGATTGAGAATCGTGACAAGCTGGATCTGATGGCCGATGCGCTGATGAAGTACGAAACCATTGACCGGTATCAGATTGACGACATCATGGAAGGTCGGGTGCCTCGTCCGCCGAAAGGCTGGGGGGACAATGGTCCGACTGGTGGTGTGTCATCCGAGGAGCCCGAGTCGGCGTCCGCGTCGCGAGGCTCTGATGATGGGAAGCAGCCCGGTGTGGGTCGCCCCGCAGGCGAACACTGACGGCGCTGACCTGATAACAGTCTGTTTTATCTGACGGCGCCGCCCCTTTCGGGCGGCGTTTGTTTTTGTGTGCTGCTTGAAAGGATTGCCTATGGAGATGAATTTCGCCGGCCGGGTGTTGGATATGTCCCGTTGCCACGTCATGGGTATTCTTAACGTCACACCGGATTCCTTCTCCGATGGCGGACGTTTTAGCCGGCCGGATACCGCGCTCGCCCGCGCCAGCCAGATGGTGGAAGACGGTGCGGCTTTTATCGATGTTGGTGGCGAATCAACCAGGCCCGGAGCTGCCAAAGTGTCGGTGGCAGAGGAGTTGGAGCGGGTCTGCCCGGTGGTGGAAGCGATCGCCCGGGAGCTGGATACGGTCATTTCGGTGGATACCTCCGCTCCCGAGGTGATGGCTGAAGTCACCAAACTGGGTGCTGGCCTGATTAACGATGTGCGTGCTCTGCAGCGTGATGGTGCGCCGGAAGTCGCGGCCGCGGCAGGTATTCCGGTTTGTCTCATGCATATCCAGGGCGAGCCGGATTCCATGCAGGACAATCCCGAATACCGAAATGTGCGGCGGGAGGTGAGCTCTTTTCTGACCGAGCGTATGCGTGTGGCTGAGGCGGCGGGCGTAGAGCCGGGCAACATCATTCTTGATCCCGGCTTCGGGTTTGGGAAAACGCTTGAACATAACCTGCAGTTGCTGGCTTCCCTGGAGCAGCTTCATATTCTCGGGCACCCCTTGCTGGTGGGTGTCTCCCGTAAAAGCATGTTGGGCCATATTACTGGTCGCGAAGTAAATGAACGGTTGCCGGCGAGTCTTGCTGCCGCGACAATATCCGCTTTGAAGGGTGCATCCATTATTCGCGCCCACGATGTCTGGGAAACCGTGGATGCCGTCAGGGTTGTGGCGGCCATGAAGGAGGCTGGTCGATGACCGAGAGAAAATATTTTGGCACGGATGGCATTCGTGGCTGTGTCGGGGAGTTTCCGATTACCCCCGAGTTCATGCTGCATCTGGGGTGGGCTGCCGGCCAGGCATTCAAGCGGGCAGGTCAGCGCAATAGCGTGCTGATCGGCAAGGATACCCGGCTTTCCGGGTATATGTTTGAGTCCGCCCTGGAGGCGGGGCTCTCCGCTGCCGGTGTCGACGTCAAGTTGCTGGGGCCGATGCCTACACCCGCTATCGCCTATCTGACCCGGACTTTCAGGGCGTCTGCCGGGATCGTTATCAGCGCTTCTCATAATCCCCATCATGACAATGGCATCAAGTTCTTCTCTGCCAACGGCACCAAGCTCGATGACGCCCTGGAAGCGGAAATCGAGCGCTGGATGGACGAGCCGATCAAGGTGTGCGATGCCGCGGACCTGGGTAAGGCATTCCGGGTAGATGATGCGCCTGGCCGCTACGTGGAATTCTGTAAAAGCACGGTACCGAATGAGTTCACCCTGGAAGGCCTGAGTGTCGTACTGGATTGCGCCCACGGTGCAACTTACCATGTGGCTCCCAAGGTGTTTCGTGAGCTGGGTGCCAGGGTCTCGGTGATCGGCGCCGAGCCGGACGGCCTCAATATCAACAAAGAGGTCGGTTCGACCCATCTGGATGCCCTGAAGCGGGCGGTGCTGGAAAAGAAGGCAGACCTGGGGATTGCCTTTGATGGTGACGGTGACCGGGTGTTGATGGTGGATCGTGACGGCTCAGAAGTGGACGGGGATGAGCTTCTGTACATCATTGCCTCCCAGCGGCACGCTGCGGGAACCCTCCGCGGCGGAGTGGTTGGTACTCTAATGACCAATCTGGGTGTTGAGTTGGCACTGAGGGAGCAGGGCATCGAGTTTGAGCGTGCCAAGGTAGGGGATCGGTACGTCATGGAACGCCTTCTTCAGCATGACTGGCTGTTGGGTGGTGAAGGCTCTGGTCACATGGTGATAAGAGATTGCACGTCCACCGGTGATGGTATTGTGTCGGCGCTTCAGGTCCTGTTGGCTGTCCGTCGCTCAGGCAGGACGCTTGCAGAGTTGCGTCGGGGTATGAGCAAGTTGCCGCAGAAGATGATCAACGTTCGGGTGGATCAGCGTTTTGATCCGCTCGGGCGCGAAGACATCGCGGTCGCCGTGCGTAAGGCGGAGGCTGATCTGGGTGATACCGGGCGCGTACTGCTGAGGGCATCCGGTACCGAGCCGTTGATCCGCGTCATGACGGAGGGGCAGAATGCCTCTGAAATCACTCGCATAGCGGAAGAGCTCGCGGTGATTGTCGAGAGTTCCCGTGCCTGAGTTTCTGTGTGGGAGAGTTGTCTGGTCGGGTGGACTGCTGTATAGTTCGCCCTCCCTTGAATTCGGGGGCTGTTATGCGCCGTAAGATCGTAGCCGGAAACTGGAAAATGAACGGGTCGAGAGACCTGGTGGAAAAACTGGTTGGCTATGTCCGGTCAGGGGTGTCATCCCTTGATAATGGTGTGGAGACTGTTATTATTCCTCCCGCCCTGTACGTCCGGGATGTGAAGGCCCTGGCGGGTGATCAGCTTGCGGTCGGTGTGCAGAACGTTGCGTGCTGGGAATCCGGAGCCTACACCGGTGAAGTGTCTGCTGGCATGGCAAAAGACTGTGGCTGTCGCTACGCACTGGTTGGTCATTCCGAGCGCCGGCAGTTGTTTGCTGAGACCGATGCAGCGGTTGCGGAAAAAGTCGCGCAGTTGTTGTCTCAGGGGCTGGTCGCCATTGTTTGTGTTGGCGAGACCCTGGCAGAGCGTGAGGCCGGGCAGGCCGAAGAGGTGGTATCAGCGCAGGTCCGTAAAGGCCTGGCGGGTGTGGCCGGAGAGGGTTGGCAGAATGTTGTGGTTGCCTATGAGCCGGTTTGGGCCATAGGAACCGGCAAGACGGCCACTGCCGATGACGCGCAGGCAATGCATCAGTCAATTCGCCGTGTTTTGAAAGACATGGGCGCACCGGCGGAAGAGACTTCCCTGCTTTACGGCGGCAGTGTAAAAGCGGATAATGCAGCCGCTCTTTTTGCCCAGCCGGATATAGACGGTGGTTTGATCGGCGGGGCGTCGTTGGTTGAAAAAGATTTTGTGAGTATCTGCCAGGCCATGCCGGCAGGTCCTGAAAGTTAAAGGTTCGCGAAAGCCATTAGCAAGAGTCATTAGAGAGTCGTTATGGATTGGTTGGAAACACTGGTTGTCGTTGTGCACGTGGTTATCGCGGTGGCGCTGGTGGGTCTGGTGCTGATCCAGCAGGGCAAGGGTGCGGATGCCGGTGCGGCATTTGGTGGCGGTGCGTCACAGACCGTATTCGGTAGTCAGGGTAGCGGTAGCTTCCTGACACGACTGACCACCCTTCTGGCGGTTGTGTTCTTTGTAACAAGTTTTTCGCTGGCAATTTTTGCCAAGCAGCGTGCGGAAGTCGCTGGTGAGGCCGGTATTCCGGTTGTCCAGGAGTCTTCTGAAGCGGCTGCTCCGGTGGATGTTGAGGAAGGCGAAGCCGAGAGCGGGGAGTCCTCAAGTGAAGACGAACTTCCCGAGCTCGAGTAAAGGTGTTGCCCAGGTGGTGGAACTGGTAGACACGCTATCTTGAGGGGGTAGTGGCGAAAGCCGTGCCGGTTCGAGTCCGGCCCTGGGCACCATATAGAAGAAAAACGGCTTGGAGTTTCCAGGCCGTTTTTTTTGGTCAGTCCTTGACCAGTCTTGCCGGCATCTCTATACTCCGGCGGATATTGGAGCAGGCTCTGGGCAGTGCCCGGCCGGCTTCTGGCAGGCCAGGTGTCTGTCAGCAGGAAACGTTTTGAATGGGTTGTTTCCTGTGAGTTCTTGCAACAAAAGGCCCCACTCGTTCGGGGCTTTTTGATTAAGGGGCCTGGCGCATCAGGCCCTGGTGCATAAAAAGGGCTGATCAACAGCCCTTTTTTTGTTTCCGGGGTCCGGAAAACTCCGGGGTTCGGGGAATCCCGGAGTTTGGAAATCAAAAGATGGAGACAGTAAAACCTTGTCAGCCAAGCTAAAGCAACTGGAAGACATATTGCGGCCGGTCGTTGAAGGCCTGGGGTACGAGTTCTGGGGCGTGGAATTTCGCTCACAGGGCCATCATTCCCTGTTGAGAATTTTTATTGACGATGCCGAGAACGGCATCGGCATAGAGGACTGTGAAAAAGTCAGCCGGCAAGTCAGTGGCGTCATGGACGTGGAAGACCCTATCCAGACCGAATATACCCTCGAGGTGTCCTCTCCGGGGATGGATCGACCGCTATTTCGTCCTGAACAGTACGAGGCCTTTGCCGGTTACCAGGTCCAGTTGAAGTTGCGAATGGCTTTTGAGGGGCGTCGCAAGTTTCAGGGTCTGATCAAGGGCGTGGAAGGCGATGACGTCGTGATCGTAGTCGACGACCACGAATATCTGTTGCCGTTTGACAGTATCGAGAAAGCCAACATCGTTCCGGTTTTTGAGTAAGTCGGTGGACGCAAAGTTTATTTTTAAGGGCAGGGCAATCCAATGAGTAAAGAGATCTTGCTGGTGGTTGAATCCGTCTCGAACGAAAAAGGTGTCGAGAAGGATGTCATTTTTGAAGCAATTGAGCTGGCGCTCGCCACCGCTGCCAAAAAACGTTACGAAGATGAAGAAGCCGATATCCGGGTTTCCATCGATCGTCGCACCGGCGAATACGAAACCTTCCGTCGCTGGCTGGTTGTCGATAACGATGCCGTTCCGGCGCTGGGCACCGAGCTCACCATGCAGGAAGCGGAAGAGATCGATTCTGCGCTGAAGCCTGGAGATATCCACGAGGAGAAGGTGGAATCGGTAGCCTTCGGTCGGATTGGCGCCCAGGCAGCCAAGCAGATTATTTTCCAGAAGGTTCGCGAAGCTGAGCGCACCAAGATTGTCGACAGTTACCGTGACCGTGTTGGCGAACTGGTCTCCGGCACCGTCAAGAAGGTTACCCGTGACAATGTCATCGTCGATCTGGGTTCCAATGCGGAAGCGTTACTGCCGCGTGAACACCTGATTCCACGGGAAACTTTCCGTATGGGCGATCGTGTTCGTTCCCTCCTGCTGGAGATTCGCACCGATCATCGCGGTCCCCAGTTGATTCTGAGTCGTACCGACCCACAGATGTTGATCGAGCTGTTCCGCATTGAGGTTCCGGAAATCGCCGAGGATCTGATCGAGATTCGCGGCGCGGCCCGTGATCCCGGCTCCCGTGCCAAGATTGCGGTGAAGACCAATGACCGCCGCATCGACCCGGTTGGGGCCTGTGTGGGCATGCGGGGTTCCCGTGTCCAGGCCGTTTCCAATGAACTGGGTGGTGAGCGTGTTGATATCGTACTGTGGGACGATAACCCCGCACAGTTGGTGATCAATGCCATGGCACCGGCGGAAGTGGCGTCCATCGTAATGGATGAGGATCGTCATACCATGGAGGTGGCGGTCGCTGAAGATAACCTGGCCCAGGCCATTGGCCGTAACGGCCAGAATGTGCGCCTGGCCACCGAGCTGACCGGCTGGACTCTGAACGTGATGACGGAAGAGGAAGCGGGTGAGCGTCAGGAGCAGGAATACAATCGCCTGCTCGAGCATTTTACCAGCAATCTGGATGTGGATGAGGAGTTTGCCGGCGTATTGATCGAGGAAGGGTTTACGTCCATCGAGGAGGTGGCGTACGTCCCCATGGAGGAAATGCTGGCCATTGACGGATTTGATGAAGAGACCGTCACTGAGCTGCGTCGTCGTGCCAAGGATGTTCTGTTGAATCAGGCCCTGGCCAGTGAAGAGGCGCTTGAGGGCTCAGAGCCCGCAGAAGATCTTCTCGGTATGGAGGGTATGGACCGTAGCCTGGCTTTCAAGCTGGCAGGTATGGGGGTTCGTACCATGGAAGATCTCGCCGAGCAGTCAGTCGATGACCTGCTCGATATTGAAGGTATGGATGAAGAGCGTGCGGGGCAGCTGATTATGACCGCACGCGCACCCTGGTTTGAAGACCAGGCCTAATTCGGGAGGAGGACCTGTATGGCTGAAGTAACGGTAAAACAACTGGCCGCAGACGTAGGCGCTCCCGTGGATCGTTTGCTGAAGCAGATCGTTGAGGCGGGGCTGAAAGCCCGCTCCGAGAATGACTCTGTCTCCAGCGATGAGAAGCAGCAGTTGCTGGCTTATCTGAGAAAGAATCACGGTGATAGTAACGCAGAGCCGAACAAGATTACTCTGAAGCGTAAAACCACCACCACTCTCAAAGCCGGCCGCGCCAAGACAGTGAATGTAGAAGTTCGCAAGCGCCGCACATACATCAAGCGCGCCGAACTGGCACCGGAGTCGGAAGCTCCCCAGCCGGAAGAAACGGCGGCAGAAGCCCCTGCAGCGCAGGAAACGGCTCAGGAAGCACCGAAAGTAGCGGCAGAGCAGCCGGCCCAGCCGGAAGCTGATAAGGCAACCACTGCGGAAACGGCGCCGGCGGCAGAGTCAGCGCCGGCCGAAGACCAGCCTGCGGCGAAGGCGGAGCCTAAGAAGAAGGAAAAGGAAGAGGTCTCCATTCCTGCGCCTGAGGACATGCCGATTCCGCCGCCTGAGGAAGGCGAAGGCAAAGATCGCAAGCCGAAGAAGAAAAAGGAAAAGGTTCGTGAGCGCGGTGATGAGCCGGATGAAGGCAAGCCGAAGAAGAAATCCGCGGGTCACCGCGGACCTCGCAGCCGTCCGGTCGACGAGCCTCTGATTATCAATGAGGACGAAGAGGACACCACGCTACGCAAGCCACTGCGTGCGAAAAAGAAACCCAAAGAGAAGCGTCACGGCTTTGAGAGGCCGACCAAACCAATGGTTAGAGAAGTACAGATTCCCGAGACCATTACTGTTGGCGACCTTGCCCAGCGTATGGCGGTCAAGGCGGCAGACGTAATCAAGACGCTGATGGGCATGGGCGTTATGGCAACGATCAACCAGGCACTGGATCAGGAAACTGCGATCCTGGTGACTGAGGAGCTGGGCCATACTCCGAAAGCTGTCAGTGAAGATGCGTTCGAGGAAGAGGTTCTCAGCGAATTCTCCTTCGAGGGTAAGGAAAAGACCAAGCGGGCGCCGGTGGTCAGTGTCATGGGGCACGTTGACCACGGCAAGACCTCGCTTCTGGACTACATTCGCCGCACCAAGGTGGCGTCTGGCGAGTCCGGCGGTATTACCCAGCACATCGGTGCCTACCACGTGCAAACCGACCACGGCATGGTGTCCTTCCTGGATACCCCTGGTCACGCGGCCTTTACGGCAATGCGTGCGCGTGGTGCCCAGTGCACGGATATCGTGGTTCTGGTGGTAGCGGCTGATGACGGTGTTATGCCGCAGACCAAGGAAGCGGTACAGCATGCCCGTTCCGCCGGCGTGCCGATCGTTGTTGCCATCAACAAGATGGATAAAGAAGAAGCCGACCCGGACCGTATCAAGAACGAGCTGGCGAGTATGGATGTGATTCCGGAAGACTGGGGCGGTGATGTCCAGTTTGTCCCGGTTTCGGCGCACAGCGGTCAGGGCATCGACGACCTGCTGGAAGCCTTGGTGCTGCAGGCCGAAATCCTCGAGCTGGAAGCGTCTCCGGATGCACCGGCCAAGGGTGTAGTGGTCGAATCCAGTCTGGAGCGTGGCCGTGGTTCTGTTGCGACTGTGCTGGTCCAGAACGGTACCCTGCGCCAGGGCGACATGGTTGTAGCCGGCTCTTACTTCGGTAAGGTGCGCGCCATGACGGATGAAGCCGGCAAGCAGACCAAGGAAGCCGGTCCGTCCATTCCGGTCGAGATTCTTGGCCTGAACGGTACTCCAGATGCCGGCGACGAGTTCTTCGCCGTAGCCGATGAGAAGAAGGCCAAAGAGCTGGCCGAGTTCCGCCAGACCCGCGAGCGCGAGCAGCGTCTCCAGCGTCAGCAGGCGGCCAAGCTCGAGAACCTGTTCGAGAACATGGGCAAGGACGAGGTCAAAACCCTCAACGTTGTCCTCAAGACCGACGTGCGCGGTTCTCTGGAAGCCATCTCCAAGGCCCTGCAGGATCTTGGTAACGAAGAAGTGCAGGTCAAGATCGTGTCGTCTGGCGTCGGTGGTATTGCCGAAACCGACGTCAGCCTGGCGATGGCAACCAATGCCGTGATCTTCGGTTTCAATGTTCGTGCGGATACGGCGGCCAAGCGTCTGGTTGAACAGGAGGGTCTGGACCTTCGCTACTACAGCATCATCTACAACTTGATTGATGATGTAAAAGCGGCCCTGACCGGCATGCTTGCGCCTGAATTCCGCGAAGACATCGTGGGTATTGCGGACGTACGTGATGTCTTCCGTTCACCGAAGTTTGGTCAGGTGGCCGGCTGTATGGTGACCGAAGGCACTGTCTACCGTAACAAGCCGATCCGTGTGCTGCGTGACAACGTGGTTATCTTTGAAGGCGAGCTGGAATCTCTGCGTCGCTTCAAGGACGACGTACCGGAAGTCCGTAACGGCATGGAATGCGGTATCGGTGTTAAGGGCTACGATGTAAAAGTCGGTGACCAGATCGAAGTCTTCGATCGTGTCAGAGTCGAGCGTAAGCTCGAGTCCACGGGGGCCTGATGCCAAGAGAGTTCAGTCGTATTGATCGCATCGGCGATCAGATGCAGCGTGAGCTGGCCCAACTGATCCAGCGGGAAGTAAAAGACCCGCGGGTCGGCATGGTCACGGTCAATGCCGTCAAGGTAAGCCGCGACCTTGGGTACGCTGATATCTATGTGTCCCTGCTGTCCACGGAAGAGCTGACGGAAGAATCGCCCGAGGTCAAGGAATCCCTGGCGGTGCTGAACAAGGCGTCCGGATTCTTGCGCGGTCAGGTGGGTCGGGCCATGAAGCTGCGGGTCATGCCGCAGTTGAGGTTCCACTTCGATACTCTTCAGGGTTACAGCCGCAAGATGGATAACCTGATTCGGCAGGCCGTGGGTGACAAGCCAGCGGTCTCCGATGACGATACTTCCTCGGATGATCCGGAGCGAGACGCTTGAGTCGCAGACGCAAAGGCCGTGACGTTAACGGTATCCTGGTGATCGACAAGCCTCTGGATGTAACCTCCAATGGCATCCTGCAGCAGGTCAAGCGCCTGTTTGGTGCGGCCAAGGCCGGCCATACCGGCGCGCTGGATCCGCTGGCAACGGGTGTCCTTCCCCTCTGCTTTGGTGAGGCTACGAAGTTCTCCCAGATGATGCTGGACAGTGACAAGGCCTACATCGCCACGGCGAAGCTGGGCGTGCGCACCGAAACCGGTGACAGCGAAGGTGCTGTGGTTGAGGAGAAACCCGTGCCCGCGAGCCTGGATTCCGCCGCCCTGGAGCCGATACTGGAACGGTTTCGTGGTGATATCCAACAGGTGCCGTCCATGTACTCGGCGCTCAAGCACAAGGGGCGTCCGCTCTACGAATACGCCCGTGAAGGCATCGAGGTCGAGCGGCCTGCCCGCCCCGTCACCATCTACGAACTGACACTGCTTGATGTGCGTGATGATGAGCTGGATATCGCTGTCAGTTGTACCAAGGGTACGTATATCCGCTCACTGGTTGAGGATATCGGTGAGGCACTTGGATGCGGGGCCCATGTCACTGCGTTGCGCCGTACCATGGCTTCGGGTTTTACACTGGCAGATGCTTATCCTGTTGATAAGCTTGAGGCCATGCGCGAACGGGGCGAGAGTCTGGATGGCTTGTTAGTGGCTCCGGATGCGGCCCTGTCGATGTTCCCGGAGCGGGAGCTGAGCGGTCAGTCGCTGGTATCGATAATTAACGGACAACCAGTTAGAATATCGGGTCAGCCCGTTGATGGGTTCGTTCGCCTGTATGGCAATGAACGGTTCATCGGGTTGGCAGAAGCATTCCCGGAAGGGGAGGCCACCAGACTGGTGCCTCGCCGACTGGTGAAGAGCAGCTGACGCGGTTATCAATCGCGGAGGCTGGTTAGCCGGGCTGTAGAGATGCGTGGTTCGGCCGTATTCAATTGCATCGCAAACCATGAGGTGAGTTATGGCACTGTCTGCCAATGAGAAAGCACAGATCGTTCAGGATTTTCAGCAAGGTGATGGCGATACCGGTTCCCCTGAAGTTCAGGTGGCTCTGCTGAGCGCCAACATCAACAAGCTGCAGGATCACTTCAAGACCAACAAGCAGGATCATCATTCCCGCCGTGGTCTGATCCGGATGGTAAACCAGCGTCGTAAGCTGCTGGACTACCTCAAGCGTAAAAACGCTGACCGTTACCTGGAGCTCATCCAGCGTCTGGGTCTGCGTCGCTAATCCGGTCGTCTTAGCGACCTGACGGTTAACCGCCCGTGTTCGGGATGTGTTGACCATCAACTGGCGGGGTGCCTTGGGTGCCTCGCCAGTTGTGCTTTTCTCAGATCAGCAATGCTGCAGTGAGTTTGTTGGTGGTAATCGGGATTTCCTGTCGTAATGGAAAGCCGAAATTGATAGCAGGTTGTTGAAAAGCCCGGCTCTGAGTTCCCCATGCGGAATGATTGTCGATGCCCGGGGTTTTGCAACAGCCTGTTAGCTTTCAGGCGGGTTACCCTTCGGATTATCTCACGAACATCCTGTAGCTGTAGCGGCCAATCCGCAGGGGCGGAGAGGCCGAGTCAATTTGGACAAGATGATTTCAGGAGTTACCGTGGATCTGAATCCCGTAAAGAAAAGTTTTGAACTGGGTGGCAAGACCGTCACTCTGGAAACCGGTCGTATTGCCCGCCAGGCAACCGGTTCCGTTCTCGTCACTATCGACGACATTTCCGTTCTCGGTACTGTTGTTGGTGCCAAGGAAGCAAAGCCGGGGCAGCCCTTCTTCCCGCTGACCGTCAACTATTTCGAGAAGACCTACGCGGTTGGTAAAATTCCGGGCGGCTTCTTCAAGCGTGAAGGTCGTCCTTCCGAGAAAGAGACTCTGACTTCCCGTCTGATCGACCGTCCGATCCGTCCGCTGTTTCCGAACGGCTTCATGAACGAAGTCCAGGTCATCACCACGGTGATGTCCTCCAGCAAGAATCAGGATCCGGACATTGCTGCCATGCTGGCCGCCTCTGCCGCGCTGTCCATTTCCGGCATTCCGTTCGACGGTCCGATTGGTGCTTCCCGAGTGGCTTACACCAACGAAAAGGGCTACTTCCTGAACCCGACCTTTGAAGAGCTGCAAACCTCCCTGCTGGACATGGTGGTTGCCGGGACCGAAGACGCGGTTCTGATGGTGGAATCCGAAGCCAAGGGCCTGACCGAAGATCAGATGCTGGGCGCCGTACTGTATGGCCATCAGGAAATGCAGACCGCCGTAACCGCCATCAAGGAATTCGCCGCTGAAATCGGCAAGCCGCGTTGGGACTGGCAGCCAGAGCCGGAGAACACTGAGCTGCTGAATGCCGTCAAGTCCGAGGCTTCCGCTGCGATCGAGGAAGCCTACAACATCCGCGACAAGATGGAGCGTTACGCACGTCTGGGCGAGATTAAAACTGCGCTGGTCGAGAAGCTGGCGGGTGAAGAGGAAGGTCAGCCTTCCGAAGATGAGGTCAAGAAGTATTTCGGCAAGGTGGAAAAATCCATCGTCCGGAATCAGGTGATCGAAGGCAAGCCGCGTATCGATGGCCGTGACAACAAGACCGTGCGTCCGATTAATATTGAAGTGGGTGTTCTGCCCAGCGTTCACGGTTCTGCATTGTTCACCCGTGGTGAGACACAGGCTATTGTGACTGCCACGCTGGGTACTTCCCGCGATGTTCAGATCATCGATGCCCTGGAAGGCGAGCGCAAGGACCCGTTCCTGTTTCACTACAACTTCCCTCCGTACTCCGTTGGTGAAGCCGGTCGTGTGGGCACCCCGGGTCGTCGTGAGGTTGGTCACGGTCGTCTGGCAAAGCGTGGTGTTCTGGCGGTCATGCCGACCCTGGAAGAGTTCCCGTATGCTATCCGTGCGGTATCCGAAATCACCGAATCCAACGGCTCCAGCTCCATGGCCTCCGTCTGTGGTTCCAGTCTGGCGCTGATGGATGCTGGTGTGCCGATCAAGGCGCCGGTGGCCGGTATTGCCATGGGTCTGGTCAAGGAAGGCGACAAGTTCGCGGTTCTGACCGATATCCTGGGTGACGAGGATCACCTGGGTGACATGGACTTCAAGGTTGCCGGTACCAAAGAGGGCGTGACCGCCCTGCAGATGGACATCAAGATCAACGGCATCACCGACGAGATCATGGAAATTGCTCTGGAGCAGGCCCACGAGGCGCGTCTGCATATCCTCGGCGAGATGAACAAGGTGATCTCCGAGCCGCGTGCCGAGCTATCTGCCCGCGCACCGAGCATCACTGCGATCAAGATCAATCCGGACAAGATCCGTGATGTCATCGGTAAGGGTGGCGCCACTATTCGTTCCATCTGTGATGAGACCGGTGCTTCCATCGATCTGGATGACGACGGCAACGTGAAGATCTACGCGGATAACCAGGAAGCGGCCCAGGCGGCGGTTAACCGGGTTAAGGAAATCACGGCGGAGATTGAGGTTGGCGCTATCTACAAAGGCCGCGTTGAGCGCATTGTGGACTTCGGTGCTTTCGTTAACATCCTGCCCGGCAAGGATGGTCTGGTACACATTTCCCAGATCTCTGATCGTCGTATCGAGAATGTGACTGACGAGCTGAGCGAAGGTCAGGAAGTTCTGGTCAAGGTGCTGGATGTGGACAACCGTGGTCGCGTGAAGCTGTCCATGAAGGAAATCAAGGAAGGCGACGAGCCGACCGATTTCTCTGCCTAAGGTTATCCCCTTCAGGTAGGTCGGATTAGCCGTAGGCGTAATCCGACAAAAAAGCCCGCCACTCTTCGGAGTCTGGCGGGCTTTTTGTTGTCTGCTGATTTTGTGCCAGCAGGGGTTGGAAGGCTCCTTTCAACCCCTGCCCATAGTTCATCGGTGCCCTCTAAACGTAGGTCGGATTAGCCGCAGGCGTAATCCGACAATTGGTATAGGCTATTCAGGACTCCCTTCCATAAACCCTAGTACAGCCTCTTTATAAGCCGGGATCACGAACGTCGCCGCATGGGGCGTATCGGTCGGCAGAAACTGTTTGGGCTCATTCGCCGCCTCATACAATGCCTCCCCATGGTGAAACGGAATAATCCCATCCCGCACGCTATGGATAACCATCACCGGCACCGGGCTGATCCGCGATATGTGATCCACGCCCTCGTAGTCGTCGGTGATGGTCCGGCTCAGTGGTATCTGGAACGGCCAGGTCAGCCAGAAACTGCCCAGCTTTTCCTGCGCGATGCTGCGGAAGCCGGAGAAGGTGCCGTCCAGGATGACACCTTCAAGAGGTGGTTTTTCCTGCCGTTGTACCCATTCGCTGGCCAAGGCGATGCCGAGGGCGCCGCCCAGACTCTGGCCCAGGAGGTAAATCGGGCGATCATTGGTTTGTGATTGTTCCATTAACCAACGCAGGCCGGCTTCGCTGTCGTGCAGGGTGCCTTCTATATCGGGTGCGCCGGTGGAGCGGCCGTAGCCCCTGTAGTCGATGAGGAAGACGTTATAGCCTTTCTCGGGCAGCCAGGCGACGTTCATCAGGTGGCTGCTGATGTTCTGGGCGTTACCATGGAGGAAGTAAACGGTGCCCTTGGGGTCGCTTTCAGCGGCGTCTGCGGGCAGCCACCAGCCGTGGAGTTTTTCGCCGTCCGTGGTGTCGAGGAGCACGTCGTCATATTCGAGGTTGAGGCGGTCCGGGGTGATGTAGGTGACTTTGTCCGGATAGAAGAACACGCTGCTGCAGCCGGTTTGCAACAGCAGGGTCAGTGCCAGGCCGGCGCTGGCGAAACCTTTCAGAAGTAGGCGTGCAGACCCAGTTGCCATGTGGTGCGGTACCTGTCGTAGTGGGCTTCGCGACTGAATTCTCCGAACAGGCTGAAGTCCCGTCCGAAGTGCCAGCCGGCCCTGGTGTAAAGTTGGTCCTGGCGGTGCTGGTTGCCGACGATCCAGGCCTTGGTTTTGGCGCCGGCCATCAGGCTGAAGCGGTTGTTCTGGTGCAATAGCCCGAGGTCGGCGCCGGGGGCGGCGTCATAGCCTTTGCTGAGGTCGTTGTCGATTTCCAGGTCGGCGGTGGCCAGCGCAAAGGCCTGGATGCCGGGGCCAAAGTTCCAGCTGCCGCCGGCGCCGCCTTCCAGGTAGGGCGTGAACACCCGGTGGGTTTCGGTGTCGGTGCGACGTCCGCCAAAACCTACCTGCCAGGACAAGGGCGAGAAGAACTGGTTGCGGGGCGATAGTGAGCGGATTTCCACGCCAATAAGCTGTTCTGCCTGCAGTTCGTCGTTATCAGTGTAATAACGGGCATCAAAGCGCAGGAACTGTAGCTGGGCGCCGCCCCGGTACCCGGCAGGCGGGTCGAGAACGTCGTGGTACGCCGGACGCAAGGTCAGTTGGCTAAAGTTGCGGTCTCCCATACGACCGCCGGTGAGGCTGGCGCGAAAGGTGTCATGGCCCTGGTCGTCGCGTACTTCCGGTTCGGGTGGCTTTTCGGGGGCGGAGACATCGCGAATCCGGCTGCGGGTAGTGAGCAGGTCGTGCGATAGCGGAGCCGCATGTTCCCGCGGCCAGGCTTCGGCTTCACTCTGGTAACGCACGTAATCGTAGGTAGCGTCCAGTAGATGCGCTTTTTCCCGCTTGGGGAGCCGGTTGACCTCTTCGGAATCCACCGCCACGTAGCCGTTGGCAATCGCCGCCGCCAGTGTCTGGTGGTCCGCGGGCAGGTTGTCCAGTGAGTGGGTCACGCTGGTTGCCGCCGAAGGCCGGTACTTGACCTTTTCCACCAGCTCCTTGTCCACCACCCAGCGCACGGTATCCGAGGGGATGGCGTGGGTGCTGACTTCGTCGAGCAGGTCGGTGCCGGGTCGGGCCACGTCGATCAGTGCCAGCAGCCGATAGGCGCAGTTTTCGTCGAAGAAGTAGTAGTCGAAGTTGATGTCCTTCAGCTCCCAGGCATGGGCGAGCATCACGTCCACCTCGTCCTGGGTCAGGTTTAGCTGGTACTCCCACAGGTCCCGGTGTTCGATGTCGGAATACAGGCGCACCATCTCATAATAGGGTTTGATGGAGGTAATGCCCGGGTAGCCTCCGAAAATGCCCTTGTAGGCGAACAGGATTTCGCTGTCGTGGGCTTCTGCGTCCGCCGCGTAAGAGATGGTGTCAGCCAGCAGCAGGTCGGCTTCCTCGTCGTCCTGGGGAGGGTCCAGGCGGATGAACGTATGACCAAACATAGAGGACGGGCTGTTCAGGTAGGACGCCGCAAATACCAGAGTCACGGTTTCGGTGTTCAGGGTGTCTTTCCACTCATTGTAACCGGGACAGTCGATCTTGTTTCGGGGCAGATCCAACTGCTCTCTCAGCCAACGGTCCCTGGCGGGAAAACGGCAACGGGCGTGATCGTCGCCGTCGCCGGGTTTGCTGATGGCTGCTACCGTGGCCAGTAATTCGGCTTTGGGGGAGTGTTTGCCGCTCTCGCTGAGGAAAAAAGCGTCATCGTCGGCCTGGCTGGTATAGCCATCGGAATAACGGTCGGGCTGATAGTGGAGCAGGGTGAGCCAGTCGGGGTGTTCGTGAAGCTGTCCTGTATCGGGTAAGGGGGTGGCGGATGTGTGGGTGCCTGCTGCCAGCCATATCAGGGCCAGCCCGTACTGAAGCGTAGTGCGCATGAATAGTCAGTCGAATCCGGGTTGGGCGGATGGGTTATGTCAGCGAAGTGCGCCGTCCCTGGCGCAATGGGTCCCTTGATGTTGAAAGATCAGGCAGCCACGTACTTGCTGAGAGCCTCATCTTTTTCCAGCAGCGCCACGATAGCGTCTACCGCTTCGCCGGAGGTGGTTTCGGAGTTCGGGAAGATGGTTGCGAAGTTGTCCTGAAGGATCTGACGGAACGAGTCACGGTCCGCTTCATCTACGCCCAACAGCACCGCCAGGGTTTCCAGGTTCTCGCCGGAGCCGCGAGACATGTCACGGGCAACCTTGTCGATGTTGCTGTCCATATACATGGCCATGGATTGAACGGACTGGTTGGTCTGGCAGCCCAGCGTACCGGTAGTCATGCCGAAGGTCTGGTTACCGAACGTGCCGTTGGTGGTGGCCGCGAGAACGTGGGGGGCAATACCGGACTGGCCCTTCCAGATCATGGCGCCCACGCCACAACCAGGCTGTGCAAAAGCCATGGATGATGCGCCCAGAAGAATTGCACCTGCGATCAGTTTTTTCATTATCCACTCCTTGTTGTGGTCTAGCTTTCGTCGCTTGCCGTGCCGGTTTGCCTGCGTTCGTGGAATCGGCACGGTAACGGCCCTGACTGATTTCCCGTGGAGACAGGTTGACCGTTCCGTTGAGTATAGTCCAATTCCATGAAAAACAAGGTTACAGCGATGTGAGTGATTGATTTGTCCCGAAAAGAGTGGAAAATGTGATCACGTGTTCATATTCTAAAAAGAACTAACAAAATTAAAAGGTTATCAATATTGTTATATAAGGGTTCTTTGGGTATAGTGCGCGCGGCCATGAAGGCTTACACACAACATATGGAGATACTTCTGTGAAAAAAGCACTTATCGCATCCAGCCTGCTGCTGGCCGGCGCAATGACCGGCTGCTCCTCCCTGAACGTCAGCTCCAGCCCGGTTCCGCTCAACGGTTCCGTGGGTACCGATATCAAGGCCGATATCGAAGTTGGCGAGAAAATTACCGGTCAGTCCTCTGCCACCAAGGTTCTGTTTTTCACCATGAGTGATGACAATGAGTATGCAGATGGCATGGAATACGGTAACGGCGCCGGCGGCGCGTTCGGCCTGGGTGGCCTGGACCCGGTTGCTTCAGTCAAGTCCGCAGCTGCCTACAATGCCATCTCCGCTTCCGGTGCGGATGTCATTGTGGCCCCGCGTTACACCGTCAAGAAGAATGATTACCTGGTATATGGCACCATCGACGTAACCGTTGAGGGCTACAAGGGCACCATCAAGAGCGTGAAGTAATTACGTTCGGGTGTTCGATACAGAAAGGCCGGAGCATGACAGCATGCCCCGGCCTTTCTGTATCCAGTCGTACCGGTTTTTAGTTGCCTACCCCCCGAGATAGGCATTCTGGACATCCGGGTTAGCCAGCAGATTCTTGCCGGTGTCGTGCAGCCGGATCTTGCCAGTTTCCAGCACATAGCCCCGATCAGCCAGGTTCAGCGCCTGGTGGGCGTTCTGTTCGACCAGGAACACCGTAATACCCTCGTCCCGCAAATGTCCGATGATCTCGAAGATCTGCCTGATCACCAGCGGTGCCAGCCCCAGGGACGGTTCGTCCAGGATGATCATGTTCGGCTTGCTCATCAGCGCGCGGCCAATTGCCAGCATTTGCTGCTCGCCGCCGGACATGGTGCCGGCACGCTGGTGTTCGCGCTCTTTCAACCGCGGGAACAGTTCATAGACGTGATCCTGGCTCTTGCGGATTTCGGCCTTGGTGTTGAAGAATCCCCCCATATGAAGGTTTTCCTCTACGGTCAGGCCGGAGAACACACGCCGGCCCTCGGGAACTATCGAAATACCGGAGCGCATAATGGTGGCCGTGGGTTGGCGGGTAATATCCCGCCCCTCCAGAATGATCCGGCCGGAGCTGGCCTGGGGATTTCCGCAGACGGTCATCAGCAGTGTCGTCTTGCCGGCGCCATTGGCTCCGATCAGCGAAACAATCTCGCCCTTCCTGACTTCCACGGACACCCCGTGCAGCGCCTCGATCTTGCCGTAGTGGGTATGGACATCTTCTAGTACTAGCATGGAGTTTCCTCAGGCCTCACCCAGATAGGCTTTGATGACGTCGTCGTTGCTGCGGATTTCGTCCGGCGTGCCGTTGGCCAGGGGGCGCCCCTGGTTAATGACGTTGATGCGGTCGGAAATATCCATCACCAGACTCATATCGTGTTCAATAAGCACGACGGACACGTTGTAGTCTTCCTTGAGACTGACAATCAGTTGGTTCAGGTCCCGGGTTTCCGCCGGGTTGAGGCCGGCCGCAGGTTCATCCAGCATCAGCAGCTTAGGTTCGGTTACCATGCAGCGGGCAATTTCCAGCCGTCGTTGTTGGCCATAAGCCAGGTTGCCGGCGTCCCGGTTGGCGAGGTCCAGCAAGCCCACCCGATCGAGCCAGTAACTGGCTCGATCCAGGGATTTCTGTTCCCGCTCACGGTAGCTTGGCGTTTTCAGCAAACCGGAGATCAGGTTGGTATTCAGGTGGCGGTGCTGGGCGACCAGCAGATTCTCCACCACGGTCATCCGATTGAACAGGCGAACGTGTTGGAACGTGCGGACCATTCCCAGGCGGGAGATCCGGAAATCCGGTTTGCCCTGAACCTCGCGTCCTTCGAACAGGATTTTGCCACCGGTGGGTTTGTAGAAACCACTCATGCAGTTGAACACGGTAGTCTTGCCGGCACCATTGGGGCCGATAATGGACACGATTTCGTGTTCCTCAACGTCGAGGGAAACCTGATCGACCGCCAGGAGCCCGCCAAAGCGCATGGACAGATTCTGTACTTCAAGCATCGTCCGTTACTCCAGTTTTTGCAGTTCGATATGGATGCGACGCATGGGCATCAGACCCTGCGGGCGCCAGACCATCATCAGTACCATGGCGGCACCGAAGATCAGCATCCGGTATTCGGAGAACTCCCGGGCAAGTTCCGGCAGGATGGTGACTGCGATGGCCGCGAGGATGACGCCGAGCTGCGAGCCCATACCACCGAGTACCACAATCGCCAGAACGATGGCGGATTCCAAGAAGACAAACGATTCGGGGCTGATAAAGCCCTGTTTGGAGGCAAAGACAGTTCCGGCGAAGCCGGCGAAGAACGCGCCGATGGTAAACGCGGACAGTTTCACCGAGGTACGGCTCAGGCCCAGCGAGCGGGCAGCGATTTCGTCCTCCCGCAGGGCTTCCCAGGCGCGGCCGACCGGCATGCGCATCAGGCGGCGGATGACCAGGGCGGTAATGACGGCCAGAACCAGGGCAATCAGGTACAGAAAAATGATCTTGTGCTCGCTGCTGTAGGCGATGCCAAAGGTTTCATGGAAGGAAACGTTGCCTTCTTCCTTGACGCGCCGGCCAAACTCCATGCCAAACAGTGTCGGATCGGGAATGCCGCCAATGCCGTTGGGACCGCCGGTCAGGCTGGTCATGTTATTCAGCAGGATACGGATAATCTCACCGAAACCGAGGGTCACAATTGCCAGGTAGTCGCCCCTGAGCCGCAGTACCGGAAAACCCAGTACCAGGCCGAACAGGGCGGCCAGCAGGGCGCCAATGGGTAGTGCAAACCAGAAGGAAACCCCGTAATACTGGGACAACAGGGCGAAAGTGTAAGCACCGACGGCATAGAAGGCCACGTAGCCCAGGTCCAATAGCCCGGCGAGCCCGACCACCACGTTGAGGCCCAGGGCCAGCATAATGTAGATCAGCACCAGGGTGGCCAGATCGACCGACCCCCGGGATACGAAGAAGGGCCAGATCAGTGCCCCGATGATGATCAGTGTCAGAATGGTGGATTCCAGTTTCAGCCGTTTGCTTTGCTCCATGGGCTGGCGGTTGGCCAGTGGATTGAGTGCCGGAGCCTTGCCGAGAGCCCCCATGATGTTGTCGCGGAACAACTGGAACAGAAAGACAACCACTGCCGCGAACAGGACCGAAATAACGGTCTGGGTCGTGGCGCCTTCCAGGACGATATCCGTTCCCGACGCGACCAGGTTCAGGCCGAGGATCGGATAGGCAATGATCAGTGTGACAATGGCGCAGAACAGCGCGTGTTTCAGGTTATGTGCAGCCATCAGATCTTTTCCACCTCCGGTTTACCAAGCAGGCCGGTAGGCTTGAAGAGAAGAATGAGTATCAGCAGTCCGAAAGACACCACGTCCTTGTATTCCCCGCTGAGATACCCGGAAGTCATGCTTTCGGCAACGCCGAGGATGAGCCCACCCAACATGGCGCCGGGGATGCTGCCGATGCCGCCAAGCACCGCCGCGGTGAAGGCCTTCAATCCAGCGATAAACCCGAATAGTGGGTCGATGGAGCCGTAATACATGCCCAACAGAAGGCCCGCAACCGCCGCCAGGGCGGCGCCAATCACAAAAGTGGCCGAGATGATGCGGTTGGTATCGATGCCCAGCAGACTGGCCATGCCGAGGTCCTGGGAGACGGCACGGCAGGCACGGCCAATACGTGACCGGGATATAAACAGGGACAGCAGGGTCATGCAGATCAGCGTGGTGATGAAGATTGTAATCTGCATGTAGGAAATCGACGTCTGGAACGAGTCCGCGCTGCCGAAGCGGAAACCGCCCTCAATCAGTGCGGGAAAACCAATGTTGCGGGAGCCCTGGGCCAGGTGGACGTAGTTTTGCAGGAAAATGGACATGCCGATGGCGGAAATCAGCGGGATCAGCCGGTGGCGTCCACGAACCGGTCGGTAGGCGACCCTCTCGACTGCCCAGCCCATGGTGCTGGAAACAATCATGGCGCACACGAGCGCAACGATGAGGATCAGCGGAAGCCAGGCAATACCAAGGGCAGCGAGTCCGGTAATGGCAATCAGTGCGGTGTAGGCACCGATCATGTAGATCTCACCATGGGCAAAGTTGATCATGCCAATGATGCCGTAAACCATCGTGTAGCCGATGGCGATCAGGGCATAGGTGCTCCCGATCGTCAGCCCGTTAATAAGCTGTTGCAGGAAATAAAGGAGATCTTGCATTGTTGTGGGACTCCGAAAGCCTGCCCCCTCCACTGACCACACCTGACGCTCCGGGGTGCCGGCGCGGGTGCGGGAAGGATCAACAGGAACCTAGAAAAACACCTTCTCCCGGATCGCGGTGAGAAGGTGTTCTCATTGTTACCGTTTTTTAACAATTTCGGCTCAGTTTACCGGAGTTTTGCTGCCATCTGAATGCCATTCGTACACAACGAACTTAAAGGACTTCATATCACCTTTGTCGTCGTACTCAACGGTACCGATGGGGGTATTAAACGAGCCGCTGCGCAGGGCTTCTGCGACATCAAACGGATCGGTCGAGCCTGCCTGCTCAATACCTTCAGCGATAAGCTGGACGGCAGTATAGGAGGTCAGTACGAACGGGCCGGAGGGGTCCTCACCTTTTTCCTCGAACGCTTTAACCAGATCCCGGTTTTCTTCCTGTTGGTCGAAGCTGGGAGGGAGTGTGACCAGAAGGCCTTCTGCGGCGTCACCGGCGATGGTGTTGATGTCCTTGTTGCCAACACCTTCAGGGCCCATGAATACGGCATCCAGTTCGGCTTGTTGCGCCTGCCGCAGGATCAGCCCAAGTTCCGGGTGATAGCCCCCATAGTAGACATAGTCGACATCGGCTTGCTTCAGTTTGGTGATCAGGGATGAGAAGTCCTTGTCTCCGGCAGTAATCCCTTCAAACATGGCGATTTCAATGCCGGCGTTCTTCAGGGTGTCGCGGACTGCGGTGGCAATGCCTTCGCCATATTGCTGCTTGTCATGAACAATGGCAACGCGCTCGGGATTGAGGCTGGCAAGGTATTCCCCGGCAACCGGGCCCTGCATGCTGTCGAGGCCGATGGTACGGAATACCAGTTCGTATCCGCGCTCGGTGATGTCCGGGCTGGTGGAGGCCGGGGTTACCATCAGGATGCCTTCGTCTTCGTAGATGTCGGACGCCGGTTGGGTAGAGCTGGAACACAGGTGGCCGACCACAAAGCGAACGCCTTCGTTCACCAGGCGGTTTGCCACGGTGACCGCCTGCTTGGGATCGCAGACATCATCCACTTCCACGGCTTCCAGCATTTCACCGTTGACGCCGCCATCGGCATTGATGCGCTCAATGGCCATGCGGGCACCGGAGAACTGCATGTCACCATACTGCGCGACGGGGCCGGTCATCGGTCCGGCAATGCCAACCTTGATTTCGGCGGCAACATGCCCCGCGCCCATCAGGGCGATGGAAGTGCTAACAGCGGTTACGAGTTTCTTTACTGAAGTTCTCATTGGGTCTGTCCTGTCGTGTTCAGGGTTATTCTTATGTTCTCAGAGAGTTAAACAAACACCACACCCTACAGCTTGTCAAGCTAATCGGGCAGTCTTTGCTCCGGAACATCAAGCCTTGAAAATTCATAAGATGTTGCAGCAAAGACTGTGCCGCTGCCGGTCTAGTCATCCTGATGGTTGTCTTCGGTGTCCGGGAAAATGAGGGTCCTGAAACGGTCGTGATCCCGCAGTTGTTCGAAACTCGGATCCACTGAGGCATCGTCACGGTAGGCTTCGGAGATGTCGATGGCCTTCTGGAGTGTAGCCACGGCATCCTCCCAGCGCCCGATTTCAGCGTAGGCGCATGCCAGTTGATAGTGCGCATGGCCATTATCCGGTGCCAGTTTGAGTGCGCGTTGGCACAGGCTGATGGCCCATAAAGGTTCCTGCATCTCCAGCACTGCGTCGGCTTTGTAACTGAGGGCTTCCACGTCGTCCGGCCGCAGATCCAGGATCTGGTCGTAGGCGGAAATCTTGTTTTGTTGGGAGGTTTCTTGGCTGGCTTTGAGCCACAGGGAATGCACTTCGTTAGTGCGCTCAATCTCCGCCTGGTTCTGGTGGATTATGTCGGATTTCTGCTGCAGCTGTTCCTCAATGGATTTCAGTCGCTTTTCGTACTCTACCACCAGTTCGTTCACCCGTTTTTCGGCCAGGCTGGTGAGCTGGTTGCGCATGTCTCGTATGGAGTTCCAGCCGATCACCACCAGGATGGAGGTGGCACCGGCAATCAGGTAGAAGAAGTAAGTCACCGTGTCGGTGGCGTAGGACATGGTCTTGTCCGCAACGGACAGCTCTTTGTCGACGACCTTCTCGATGAGTTCCGCCCTGGTGTTCTGCATTTCTTTGCGCAGGGCTTTGCTTTCTTCCAGCAGGTAAAGTTCCACGAACGGGGTGTACATGGGCTTTTCCAGATTCTCAATGCGCTGTTCAACGTCTTCTGCACTGAGATCATCGGGTGGTTCCGTGGATTGCTGTGCCTGGGCGCTGGTGGCGATGAGCATGGTGAGCAGGAAGCCTGTGAGCAAAGGCAGCAACCGGGAACGGGGCTGAAGAGTCTGCTGGATGAAATGAGTGGTCATTGAGCCTTGTCCATGTACGGAATGTCTGAAAACGGTGACCTTAGCATAGTGGCTGTCTGAAAAAATGCTGGAAAATCGAATGGCTGGGTAAAATGCCGACTTGCAATTGCAGGAATAAAGACCTCTAATAGTTAGTGGTATAAATAAATTGCATGCAAGGACATTGAGGCTGAAGCCGATGGCGAGTGGCAAAGTGCTTTACTCGAAACAGGTAAACGCCTCCGATTTCAATCAGAATGGGGCCGTGATCCCGGATCGGAGTAGTGCCGTGAACAATTATGAACAGGTGCTGGTGGCACTGAGACGTGTCATTCGTGCAACCGACCTGCATTCCAAGCGCCTGAGCAAACATGCCGGTCTGACCGGGCCGCAGTTATTGATTATGCGGACGATCCGTGACCTGGGCGAGGTGACCATAGGGACCATCGCCGACAAGGTCAGCCTCAGCCAGGCGACGGTGACGACCATTCTGGATCGCCTGGAGCACCGGCAACTGGTCTACCGTGTGCGCAGTACCCGGGACAAGCGCAAGGTGCATGCGCATCTGACTGAGGATGGCGCGGATATCCTTGCCCGGGCGCCCCAGCCCCTGCAGGAGGACTTCATCAAGAAGTTCCAGAGCCTGCATGAGTGGGAGCAGACCATGATTATCGCGTCGCTTCAGCGGGTGGCCAATATGATGGATGCCGACGATATCGACGCCTCGCCGGTGCTCGATGTCGGGCCGGTGCTGAAGGACGATGGCTGGAAGGAGAAGGCCTGAATTGGGGGGCTGGCCCCTCCCCGAGGCCGACCTGCCATCTCGCTGCCACATTCCAGTAGGTCGGATTTACCGGTGAACGGCACAATGAGCGAAGCGTAATCCGACAAACCGGCTCTCAATGCACCGAAGACCCCCGCTTGGGCTTATCCCCGAAGCACACCTGAAACACATCGCTGTACTGCTTGGCAAAATTCACCGTCAGCCCCTCCTTCAGGTAGTCCGGCAGTTCCTCGTAATCTCCCCGATTCGCCTCCGGCAGGATCAGGTTATTGATTTTCTGCCGGCGGGCGGCGATGACTTTTTCGCGGATACCGCCAACCGGCAGCACCTGCCCGGTCAGGGTCAGTTCGCCGGTCATGGCGATGTTTTGTTGTGGCGCTTCGCGGCGGGCAATGGACAACAGGGCGGTGGCCATAGTGACACCGGCACTTGGGCCATCCTTGGGTGTTGCCCCTTCCGGTACGTGCAGGTGCACGAAGGATTTGTCGAAGAAGGTGGGGTCGCCCTTGAAGCGCTTGAGGTTTGATGACACGTAACTGTAGGCGATTTCCGCCGATTCCTTCATCACGTCCCCGAGTTGCCCGGTCAGTTTGAAGCCGCGCTGGGAGCTGTGGATGCGGGAGGCTTCGATGCTCAACGTGGCGCCCCCATGGCGGTCCAGGCCAGGCCGGTTACCACGCCGGTGCCCTTGAGGGATTTTTCCTTGCGGAAAGAGGGTTGCCCGAGGTAGGTCGCCAGGTCAGCTACGCCCACTTTCACCGGTGTGTCCGGATCTTCCAGTAAGCGCACAATGCCCTTGCGGATGATCTTGTGCAGCATTTTTTCCAGGTTCCGCACCCCGGCTTCACGGGCGTAGCCTTCTATGACCTGTTTCAGTGCTGCATCGGTGATATTCAGTTGTTTTTTCAGCAGCCCCACCCGTTTCAGCAGGCGTGGCATCAGGAAGTGTTTGGCAATGGCCAGCTTTTCCTCCGCGATGTAGCCGGACAGCCGGATCACATCCATGCGGTCCAGCAGCGGGCGGGGAATGGTGTCCAGTTGGTTGGCGGTACAGATAAACAGCACCTTCGACAGGTCCATGCGCACGTCCAGGTAATGGTCCAGGAACTCGCGGTTCTGTTCCGGGTCCAGGGTCTCCAGCAGGGCGGAGGCCGGGTCTCCCTGATAGGACGCGCCTATCTTGTCGATCTCGTCCAGCATGATCACCGGGTTGGACACTTTGGCGTCCTTCAGTGCCTGCACAAACTTGCCGGGCATGGCGCCAATGTAGGTGCGGCGGTGGCCCTTGATCTCGGCTTCGTCTCTCATACCGCCGACGCTGAAGCGGTAGAACTCGCGGCCAAGGGCATCCGCCACTGAATGACCGATGGAGGTTTTGCCGACGCCCGGCGGGCCGACCAGCAGCAGTATCGAGCCGCTGACTTCACCCTTGAAGGTACCTTCCGCAAGGAACTCGACAATACGGTCCTTGACGTCGTCCAGGCCATCGTGGTCGCGGTCCAGTATCCGGCGCGCCTCGGCCAGGTCGAAGTGGTCTTCGGATGTCAGGCCCCAGGGCACCTGGGTCAGCCAGTCCAGGTAGTTGCGTGTGACACCGTACTCCGGTGATCCCTGCTCCAGCACCTGTAGTTTTTCGATTTCGTCTTTGAAACGTTCGCTGACCTGTTCCGGCGGGTTCAGTTTTTCCATGCGGGCCTGGAAGCGCTCCACGTCCGCGGTCTTGTCGTCCTTGGCCATGCCCAGCTCGCGCTGGATGACTTTCAACTGCTCTCGCAGGAAGAATTCGCGCTGGTGCTTCTGCACCTTGTCGTTCACTTCCTCGCTGATCTCCGCCTGCAGGCGCGCCACTTCCTGTTCTTTGCGCATCAGCAGCAGCACTTTCTCCATGCGGCGGAGCAGGGGAACGGTATCCAGCACTTCCTGCAGTTCCTGGCCCCTGGCGCTGGTCATCGAGGCGCCGAAATCGGCCAGGGGGGAGCTGTCGTCCGGGCCGAAGCGGGACAGGTATTGCTTCACCTCTTCCCCATACAGGGGATTGGTGCGCAAAAGATCCTTGATGGCGCTGATGATGGCGAGAGTGTAGGCCTTGAGTTCATCGGCCTCTTCTTCGGGCTCTTTGGGGTACTCCACCTCCACCAGGTAGGGTGGCTTGCGACGTAGCCACTGGACAATGCGAAATCGTTGCAGGCCCTGGGCAATAAACTGGACCTTGCCATTTTCCTGCTGGGCGTGGTGTACCCTGACCGCACAGCCCATGGTTTCCAGTTCCTCACTGGCGGGGATGCTGTGCTCCGGGTCCGGGGTGTCAACAAAACAGATACCCAAGACCTTGTGGTCGGTTTCCCCTACACGCTTGAGGGTTTCGTTCCATGGATCCTGATTGACGACCACCGGCTGCACCTGCGCCGGGAAGAACGGGCGGTTGGACACCGGCAGGACGTACATGCGTCGGGGCATTAATTGTTGGGGAAGAGCCAGACCCTTGCTGTTCTCATCTTTACCGATGTATTCGGTGACGTCTTCCTGGAATTCTTCAAGAGAGTCATTACGGTTGTCTTCGTTCATACCGTGCCAGTATCCATTCGGAAAGTTGGGTTAGGGGCACGACCGCCCCGACGTGTCATTTATAGCTTATGTAACGTCAGTTGCAGGTATTTCAAGGACATCCCTCAAAGATGTACGTGAACCTTGAAATTCGTCGGCTTGCCCCCAATACCATGGCAAACGCAACGAACTTTCCCAACCTGTTCAGGTGCCACTGATGAGCAATTCGCCTTATATTTTTGAAGCCAATATGGAGAACTTCCAGCAAAAAGTGATGGAAGCGTCTTCAACCACCCCCATTCTGGTCGATGTCTGGGCGGAGTGGTGCGCACCCTGTAAGCAGTTGATGCCATTGTTGGAAAAGCTGGCGGATGAATATCAGGGGGGCTTCATTCTGGCCAAGGTGAATGCCGACGAACAACAGCAACTGACCGCATCGCTGGGTGTGCGCAGTTTGCCGACGGTCATTCTGGTCAAGGATGGTCAGGCTGTGGACGGCTTCAACGGTGCGTTGCCGGAGAGCGAGATCCGCAAGGTGCTGGATAAGCACGTGGAAGCCCCGGAGGAAGATCCCTACGAAAAAGCCCACCGCCTCTGGGAGGGTGGTGACGTGGAAGGCGCGTTGGCGATCCTGACGGAAATGAACCAGAAAGATCCCGAGAACCTCAAGGTCCTGATCGATCTGGCGCAGTTGAAGGCTGAAATGGGGGATCTGGAAACCGCGGAGCAGGTGCTGGAGAGCCTGCCGCCGGAAGAAAAGCTGCAGCACCAGGCCAAACAGCTGGCGGCCCGCATCAAGTTCCTCAGACAATCGGCAGAGTTACCGCCTGTTAAGGATCTGGAAATGGCGCTGGAACAGGATCCGAAAGATCCCCACGCCCTGCACCAATTGTCGCTGCACCACATTCTGCAGGAAAACAACGCTCAGGCGATGGAGCTGCTGATCCGCCTGATGCAGTCGGATAGCAAGTACAAGGATGAGGTTGCCAAGACCACATTGATCGAACTGTTCGACAAGCTTGGCAACAACAACCCGGACGTCAGGACCTATCGGCGGAAGCTGTACACGCTGATGCATTGATGGGTGCGGGCAGCGTGCGTCGTCGGACTCATGCTGCCTGACGCTTCTCCGCAGAAGTCTCCCTGTAAAAGCGGTTCCCCCTCAGAAACGTGCCGTAGTCATTAAAACGAACCCCCATCTCTCTCATCACCTTGTGGGCGGCCGGTGCCGTCCATTGCCGGATATAGAAAGGTTCCCGCACCGCGAAGTGGTGAATGGCGTGGGTGCTGCCGAAGTTGAAGCAGAAAACCTGCATGGGCATCAGCCACCAGGGGTTGAGGACCTGGCATTGCTGCATCACATTCCGGGCTTCAACATCGCCGTAGTAGTGCATGTTGGAGCTGATGAAGTGCAGGCAGAATGTGCGCAGGAAAGATGGCAGCATATACACCACGGCAAAGGTGTTCAGAATGCTCATGGCCGCTGACAGCTCGGCAGACAGGGTGAGCGGGTTGCCGCTGATCTGGGCGGTGAAAAGGACCACGTGGGCGACCACCCAGCTGTGAAACAGCAGGTAATAAATGTTGCCCAGCGGTGCATAGGCGAGTATCTGCTGCAGGCTCATCTTTCTGGCTTCGCCCCGTGATGCCGGCTTCTGGGAGCGGATATACTGGCGCACGGCGCGCTGCATGGTAAACGGGCGGAGGAAAATCGCCATCATGTTATCCCCGGTCATCAACAAACGCCTTAAGCCCCAACGCTCACCGTTGGTAATGCCCCGCTCTTCCAGGTCGCTCTCGGTGCCGCTGAACTTGTGGTGGTGCAGGTGAAGTTTGCGCCGGACAAACGGGCTGACGGTACTGGCCCGTGCCAGCCAGCCGAGCGCCAGCATCAGATCATTGGCCCAGGGGCGGTTCTTGAAGTACATCAGATGAATCAGGTCGTGTTCCAGTTCGTGGATGAAGGAGGCGAAAATGGCCGTCACCGGGACGCACACCCACCAGGGAATGGTGCCGATTACATAAAGTGCTCCACTGGCGATCATGCCCAGCAGGGAAACCGCCATGATCGATGCCCCGATCAGGTTCTGGTGTTTCTCTAGCCACGGGTGACGGCGACGAAGCGCTCTTCCCTCTTCGAGTATGGTCTTGCGGATAACATCGGTTTTCTCCGCATCGGTCATGGTGCTTGGATCAACAGACATGGTTTTGACCTTTTTAACGGTTGTGGTTGGCAATCAGGCACCTGTACCTGGTGATATCTGCTGCTATTGTGAGTGTGTCCACGCCGAACCCGGCTATGAATGCACGACAAAAAACGATCATTAGGCGACAACTCCAATGACAGCCGTTTCAATTGTTTCCAGTCAGCCTACTGTTCCGGGCACCTACGTTCTGCTGCTGATCGATGTGGTTGAGCGGTGGAATATCCCGGTTGAGCAGTTATTGTCGGGAGAGGGGCTTTCGATCGAAGACCTGCTGGGCAGCGGATTCCGCCTGCCCAGAGAAAGCTTTTCGCGACTTATCCAGCGAGCGATTGAGCTGACTGGTGAGCCCGGCATCGGTTTTCTGCTGGGGCTGCAGATGAAGGTGTCGTGTCACGGGGTGATCGGGCAAGCTGCCATGGTAGTAAAAACCCTGGGCGAAGCGCTTGAGATCGCCAGGGCTTATTTCGGTGTGCCTTCGTCCGATCTGACATTGTCTCTGGACCGGGAGGGTGATCGTGTACGTCTCACCCTGAGTGAGCGGGATGCGCGCTATCAGCTCGGAGCAGTCGGTGCGCAGTTTCTCCTGACGGGGTTTGCCTCCATGGCAGAAGCGCTCACCGGCCGAAGGCTCAATGGCGAAGGGGTTGTCCGTTTTTCGAGGCCGTCCTACATGGATCGGTTTGAGCACCTGGTTGCCGGCCCGCTGATCTTTGACGGCGACTTCAATGGCTTTATCTTCGACGCCTCGATTCTGGAATATCCTCTGGTTATGGCTGATCCGGTGGCGGCCCGTGTGGCGCGTGAGCAGTGCAAGGAAGAGCTCGGCAGACTCGGGGGCGGGCGGTCACTGGTGCGACAGGTGCGGGACCTGGCGTTCGATGAGGAGCTGGGGTTCGCCTCGATCGAGGCGGTGGCGGAAAAGCTGAATATGACGCCCCGAACGCTGCAGCGCAAGTTGCAGGGGGAAGGGGTGGTGTTCCGGGAACTGGTGGAATCGATACGTCAGCAACATGCCAAGCGTCTGCTTGCCCTGCGGCAGAAAAGTATTGGTCAGGTATCGGATCTGTTGGGCTATTCCGATGTCACCAACTTCAGTCGTGCATTTCGACGCTGGACAGGCTGCTCACCGCGGGATTACATGAAGGCGCCGGACTAGCGGCGCCTTCAGTTCAGCATAGGAAGGGGCTGGCTTCAGCCATTTCCCTTCTTCATCTGCTCGTACTCGTCCTCAAAGAAGAACTTCTCCTCTCCCAGGGCAGGCTCCAGCTCGTGCAGCCAGGTGGCCGTTTCGCTGTATTTTGCGAAGAACGGGCGCTGCACCCAGTCCGGGTTGCGGCCCTGCAGAAAGCGCAGGACGAATACCTTTTCACCCTTGATTTCGGTGATGCCCTGGATTTCCACCTTGCCTGGACCGGCGCTCATCGAGGGGCCGCGTGCGGTGCGGGCCAGGCCTGAGACCTGCTTCATTGCCTCGCGGTAGATGTGGTAAGCCTCGGCGAGCGGAATCTCGAAGTAGTTCTTGGCGCCCGTGTCCCGCTCCACAAACATGTAGTAAGGGATGATGCCCAGCTGCACTTCTTTCTTCCACAGTTTGGCCCAGGCGTCAGCGTCGTCGTTGACGTGCTTGATCAGCGGGCCCTGGGCACGGATCTCGGCGCCGGTCGCGCGGATGCGACGGATCGCTTCTTCGGCGATGTCGGTGGTGATTTCCTGCCAGTGGTTATAGTGTGCCATGATCGCCACGTGCTTGCCGGCATCGACCAGGCGGGCAAACAGATCGATCAGCTCGTCCGCGTCCTTATCGGTCACGAAGCGATAAGGCCAGAAGGTCAGGGCCTTGGTGCCGATGCGGATGGTCTGGATGTGGTCGAACTCTGGCTGCAGCAGCGGTTCCAGGTACTGCACCAGGTTCTTGGTTTTCATCACCATGGGGTCGCCGCCGGTGACCAGCAGGTCAGTGACCTCGGTGTGCTCCTGCAGGTAGCCGTGCAGTTTCTCGGCTTCGGTGCTGGCCATTTTCAGGTCCTTGTCACCGACAAACTGCGCCCAGCGGAAACAGAAGGTGCAGTAGGAGTGACAGGTTTGCCCCTGGGCCGGGAAGAACAGGACGGTTTCGCGATACTTGTGCTGAACGCCGTCCAGAACCTCGCCATCCAGTTCCGGCATGTTCATTTCCATCTGGCCGGCCGGGTGGGGGTTAAGCTCGTCACGGATTTCCTTGGCAACGGCCTGGATTTCCTTCTTGTCGGCACCTTCCCGGTGCATCTTTGCCATACGTTCGAAATGTTCGTCCTTCAGCATGCCCTTCTGGGGGAAGACCAACTGGTAGATCGGATCGTTCGGTACCTTGTCCCAGTTGATCAGTTCGTTGATCACATACTCGTTGACACGGAACGGCAGAACGCTGGCGACAACCTTCATTTCGAACAGGGTCTCTTCAGGGAGATTCTGGATAACCTCAATCTTGTCGAGCTGGCGGTCGGTATAGACCTTGAAGCGCCGCTCTTCGAACTCGGCAGTCGGGATGCGGTTCGGGAACGTGACGATGGAGTTCATAGATCGCCCTCTGGTTGAATGCCAATGTCAGGAGGATGGGGGTTGCCACCACTCCCCTGGTTAAAAAACGGGCAGGCAAGTATACATAAATCGAATTTTATTTTCAGGTCTAATTAAAAAATCCTGAAGCGTAGGCAGAGATTGTTGATCAAATTCTTTGAAAATCTTGGAAATACATCGAAATGTGGTGAAAAGTTATTAATGTCGGAGGGGCGATTCGTTTAGCGTGATAAGGATAGGTGTGCTCTGATAGGAATACTACGACATTGGTCTAGACTTGGTTGTTTGATGGTCGAAAACCCGTCACTATTACGTAAGTAATCGCAAGAAAAGTTTATGGCGATCCGTTAATAGCCCTTACAGTTGAATGTTTATCTGGTTTTGTAGTAAAAAAACTACACAATGACGGGCGAGAACTGAGCAGTTGCCGGCCAGGCTCATACCTTTTGGCCAAAAGCCGCGAATACAAAGGTGTCCAGGCAGTAAAGTTGGCCAAGCTGTTCTATGCTTGATGACACTAGTCAGGCTGAAATATCCAAAACAACAGGTTCTGCAATTCACCGCAGCGAATGATACCGCAGGCACCTGGCTGCTGATCGTGGCCGAGTGGCCTTTTTTGATGCCAAGGGGAGGGTTTGATGTACCAGGACGATGATCCCATCGAGACCAGTGAGTGGCTAGACGCGCTGGAGTCTCTTATCGAACAGGAAGGCGTCGACCGCGCCAAGTATATTCTGGAAAGGCTCTCTGAACGAGCCAGTCGCGACGGTACCGAGCTACCTTATTCGATCACCACGCCATTCCGTAACTCCATCCCCGTCACTCAGGAAGCCCGCATGCCGGGGGACCTGTTCATGGAGCGCCGTATTCGCTCGCTGATCCGCTGGAACGCCATGGCTATGGTGTTGCGCGCTAATCAGCGCCCGGGTGAACTGGGTGGCCACGTGTCTTCGTTCTCCTCGGCAGCCACGCTGTACGATGTCGGCTTTAACTACTTCTTCCACGGCGGTGATGAAAAACGGGAATCGGACTTGGTGTATTTCCAGGGCCACTCCGCACCGGGCATCTACGCCCGTTCTTATCTGGAAGGCCGCTTTGACGAAGCGCAGTTGGACAAGTACCGGGAAGAGGTGGACGGCAATGGCCTGTCTTCCTACCCCCACCCTGGCTGATGCCGGACTACTGGCAGTTCCCCACGGTATCCATGGGGCTTGGTCCGATTCAGGCCATCTACCAGGCCCACGTAATGAAGTACCTGCACAGCCGCGAGCTGATCGATATGGGCGACCGCAAGGTATGGTGCTTTATCGGTGACGGCGAGTGCGACGAGCCGGAAACCCTGGGGTCCATCTCCATGGCCGGTCGCGAGAACCTCAGCAACCTCATCTTCGTGGTCAACTGCAACCTGCAGCGCCTGGACGGCCCGGTGCGTGGCAACGGCAAGATCATCCAGGAGCTGGAAGGTGTGTTTCGCGGTGCCGGCTGGAACGTGCTGAAAGTGGTCTGGGGTCGCATGTGGGACCCACTGTTCGAACAGGATAAGGACGGCCTCATGCAGCGGGTGATGGACGAAGCTGTGGATGGCGATCTGCAGAACTTCAAGAGCAACGGTCCGGCCTATACCCGCAAGCACTTCTTCGGCAAGTATCCGGAGTTGTCCAAGCTGGTGGAGAACCTCACCGACGAGGACATCAACAAGCTCAACCGCGGGGGGCACGACCCCTACAAGGTTTATGCGGCTTACCATCACGCCATCCACAACAATGGCGGGCGGCCGACGGTGATTCTGGCCCATACCATCAAGGGCTATGGTTTCGGTAGCGCCGGTGAGGCCCAGAATACCGCGCACTCCCTGAAGAAACTCGATATAGAACAACTCAAGGCCTTCCGCGACCGGTTTGCCGTACCGCTGAAGGACGAAGAGCTCAAGGATGTGCCTTACTACCGACCGGCGCCGGACAGCCCGGAAATTGTCTACATGAACAAGCGCCGGCAGGAACTGGGTGGTTTCTATCCCAAGCGCCGCAAGGACTGCCAGCCGCTGCAGACGCCGCCGCTGGATACCTTCAAGGCATTGCTGGAAGGCTCCAATGGCCGTGAAATCTCCACCACCATGGCGTTTGTGCGCCTGCTGACGGCCCTGACCAAGGACAAGCGCATTGGTAAGCGGGTGGTCCCGATCGTGCCGGACGAGGCCCGTACCTTTGGTATGGAGGGCATGTTCCGTCAGCTGGGCATCTACACGTCGGAAGGCCAGAAGTACGTGCCGGAAGACCGTGACCAGATCATGTACTACAAGGAAGACAAGAAAGGTCAGATCCTCGAGGAGGGAATCAACGAGGACGGTTCCATGGCGGCCTGGATGGCGGCGGCGACCTCCTACAGCACCAACAACTTCCCGCTGGTGCCGTTCTACATTTTCTACTCCATGTTCGGCTTCCAGCGTGTGGGCGATCTGGCCTGGGCGTCTGGCGATATCCAGGCCCGTGGTTTCCTGGTTGGTGGCACCGCCGGGCGCACCACGCTCAACGGCGAAGGCCTGCAGCATCAGGACGGCCACAGCCATATACTGGCGCAGACCATTCCCAGCTGTAAGGCCTACGACCCGGCCTATGGCTATGAGATGGCCGTGGTTATCCGGCATGGCATCAAGGAGATGTTTGAAGACAACCACAATGTCTTCTATTACCTGACCATCGAAAACGAGAACTACGAACAGCCCGCCATGCCGGAAGGCAAGAAGGTGGAAGACGGCATCATCAAGGGCATGTACCTGTTTGAGTCCGTCGAAACCAAGGGTCGCAAAAAGACCCCTCGGGTTCAGTTGATGGGCTCCGGCGCCATCCTCAATGAGGTACGCGCTGCCGCCCAGTTACTGAAGGACGATTTTGACGTTGCCAGTGATGTCTGGAGCGTGACCAGCTTTAACGAACTGGCTCGCGACGGCCTGCACATCGAACGCTGGAACCGTCTGCATCCGGATGACACGCCCAAGAAGGCGTACATCACCCAATGCCTGGAGAAACAGCAGGGTCCGGTGGTGTCTTCCACGGATTACATCAAGCTGTTGTCCGAGCAGGTGCGTGCCTACATCCCCAAAACCTACCTGACCCTGGGAACCGACGGTTTTGGTCGCAGTGACACCCGCGAGAAACTGCGGAGTCACTTCGAGGTGGATCGTTACTACGTGGCGGTCACCGCGCTCTCGGCTCTGGCACGGGACGGTGAGATCAAGGAAGAGGTGGTTCTTGAAGCCATGCGCAAGTACGGAATCGATCGCAACAAAACGAACCCGGTGCTGAGCTAAGGAGACCGCCATGAGTGAACAGGAAATCAAGGTTCCGGATCTCGGCGGTGCAGACGAGGTCGAGGTTATTGAAGTCCTCGTCAGCCAGGGGGATTCGGTTGAGGAAGAAGATCCGATACTGACGGTTGAGTCCGACAAGGCGTCGGTGGAGCTGCCATCGCCCGGTGCCGGCAAGATCACCAAAATCACCGTCAAGGTGGGTGACAAGGTCAAGGAAGGCGACGTGGTCGGCATGATGGAAGCCAGCGGCGCCGCAGGTGATTCCGGCGAGGATAAGGGCGCTGATGAAGACACAAGTTCCGGCAAGGAAGCAGAGACTGAGGCCACATCGGAAGACAAGGTCGAGGAGAACAAGCCGGCGCCGAAGAAATCCGGCGGTTCCCGCAAGGAAACTGTGAAGGTGCCAGCACTGGATGGTTTCGACAACGTGCCGGTGATCGAGATCAACGTCAGCGAGGGCGACGAGGTCGAGGTTGACGACGCGTTGGTCACCGTGGAGTCCGACAAGGCGACCATGGAGATCCCGTCTCCCTTTGCCGGCAAGATTGGCAAGATCCTGGTGTCCGAAGGCGACAAGATCTCCGAAGGTCTCGACCTGGTTGAAATGACCGTTGTGGAAGAAGGCGGTGAGGAATCATCCGCTGAACCTGCAGAGTCAGCTGATACCAAACCGGAAAGCAAACCCGAGCCGGCAGGCAAGCGTGAGGAGCCTAAGCCGGAACAGGCTTCTGCAACCTACGAGCCGCCAACTCCGGGTGCCAAGGTTCACGCCGGCCCGGCGGTGCGCAAGCTGGCTCGTGAGTTCGGCGCCGATTTGACCCGGATCAAGGGCTCTGGCCCGAAAAACCGCATCCTGAAAGATGACGTGCAGGCCTATGTGAAGAGCCAGCTGCAGCAGACGCAGCAGGGCAGCACAGTGGCTGGCGGCGGTGGCGCTGGCATTCCCGGTGTGAAACTGCCGGACTTCAGCCAGTTTGGCGAGATCGAGCGTGAATCCATGTCGCGCATGATGTTTGCTACGGCTAACAACATGCAGCGCAGCTGGCTGAACGTACCCCACGTCACCCAGTTTGAGGACGCCGACATCACCGACATGGAAGACTTCCGCAAGGCGCAGAAGGCGGCCGGCGAGAAGAAGGGTGTGAAGATGACACCGCTGCCGTTCCTGTTGAAGGCCTGTGCCACGGCGCTGGCGGAACTGCCGCAGTTCAATGTGTCGCTGGACATGGAGCGCAAGGAGGTTATCCGCAAGCAGTACATTCACATCGGTATTGCGGTGGATACCCCCCACGGGCTGATGGTGCCGGTGATCCGCGATGTGGACAAGAAGGGACTGTGGGAGCTGGCCGCGGAAAGTGCGGACCTGGCCCAGAAAGCCCGGGACAAGCAGCTGAAACCGGCGGAAATGCAGGGTGCCTGTTTTACCATCACCAGTCTGGGTGGTATCGGGGGCACGGCGTTCACGCCGATCGTGAATACGCCGGAAGTGGCGATTCTTGGTGTCTCCAAGGCGGCGATGAAGCCGGTCTGGGATGGCAAGGATTTCCAGCCGCGGCTGATGCTGCCGCTGTCGCTGTCCTACGATCACCGGGCGGTGAACGGGGCGGATGCGGCGCGATTCACCACGTTGCTGAGTCAGCTTCTCGGGGATATTCGCTCCCTGCTTCTGTAAAACCTGGCGGTATCGCTCCGGTAGCCTTCGGGCTACGGAGCAGCCGCAAAGCCATCATCAGGGCGGGATTCACTCTTCCGGGGAACCACCAGCCTGTCAGTATACTTCTGCAGTTCCTCGTACACCCGTTCCCGCTGCTTTTCATAGCGGTGGGAGAAGTGAAAGGCAACCAATTGCTGGACCTCGGCCAGGTTGGCGATGCGGGCGCAGGCCTCGGTCGTCAGGTGCTGGGTGCGTTCTGCCTGGTCCTGGTCAGCGACCAGGAAGGAAGCCTCGCAGAACAGGGTGTGAGCACCCCGGGCCAGTTCGCTCAGCTTGCGAATGTTCTCGGGGCTGTCCCGGAAATCGGTGGCGTACACGACTTTCTCACCGGCTACTATCCCTAAGGCGTCCAACTGATCTCCGCGTCCCTTGGCTTGACAGTGAGGCTCATAGGCATATGCCATGACCGGAACCCGATGGTCGAGCTGGGTGGCGCGAACAACAAAACCCGCCTCCCGGTGCACAACCCCATCCTGGATGGCCACGGCTTCCAGAGGGGTGGCCTGGGCCTCGCCAGCGGTGACCTGCCAGCGCTTGAGATGGTCGTCGTACCATTCGTGGACGATAAATCTCGGAGCGCGATCCTCCACCCGGTCCCACAGGATGCCATTCACCATACCTGACACATGCCCATGCAAGCCCGGCGGGCCAAACAGGCGGCAGGGCGGATAATGCCCGATGCGGCACCGGATCAGCCACAGGAAGCCGCCAATATGGTCGGCGTGGGCATGGCTGATAAACACATCGCTGACCTGGTGGGCGGCCCGCAGTGGCATCCGGCCGGTATCGCCAATATCGAACAGCAGGCTGCGGGCCTTGTGCAGCATTCGCAACTGCAATAACGGGTCGCCCGTAACACCGTTGACCAGCGTCGCCACGGCATTTCCCGCCCGTACCGCCACCTGGGGCTCACGGGTGATGTTGGTGAGTGCACCGAGTTCCACTTTTACTTCTGTGGCGCTGGAGGCCGCCGGGCGTGTGGGCTCTGGTTTAGGGGGCGGTTTGGGGGCAGTGTGCAGGCGGTTGTCCCGGTAGACGGCGTTACGCACCAGCAGTTGGTCGACGTCGACGGGCCGGCTGGCGGTTTTCACCTGTATGTGTGTGGGCGATACTTCCTGAACTTCGGCCAGGGTCTGGAATTCACCCCGATGGAACAGGGCCACCTGGCGGCCGAGCCAGGCTTTCTGGGTGTTCAGGGGCGGTGGCGTACCCAGCAGGGTCAACTGGTCCGGTGCCAGGTTGACAGTGTGGCCCTTGCCCAGGTGCTCTTTCCAGAGTTGGCTGCGCTGAAGAACCCGCTGGGTCCGTGGCAAGCGGTGGGCCTGAGGAGGCGAGGTTATGGTGATAACCCTGGCCGGCAGGGACTTCAGCTCGTTGGTCAATGGCAGTGGATGGCCTTCGTGGGCCAGGACCACGCACAGGTCGATATGAGCCGTGGTGGCCAGGGCCTGGAGCAACTCGGCGCCACCGACACCCCGAACCAGCCCAGGGGTGTCGAGGAACAGGGTGGCCTTTGGAGGTTTTGGTAGCTGTGCCAGCAACCGGTTGACGGCCATCACTAGGGGCATCCTGAAGCGGCCGGCATCCAGGGTGCACAGCGGTTCGCTGGCGGAGATTGCCCATTCACCGCCGTCGAGGCGAGCCAGCGCCAGGGTGCCTGGTACCCCAAAGCCGGGCAGGCCGGGGTCACAGTTCAGGCAATAGCTGTTGCGTCCCCTGGTGGCGAGTCCGGCCATCAGCCGGCGGATCAGGGTGGTTTTGCCACTGCCGGACTCTCCCACCACCAACACCCGGTGGTTGGCGTGACAGAGCCGGTCCAGCAGTTCTGCTTCTGTCGGTTGGTACGGATCGATCACTCCGCATTCTCGCTGACATTCAGTATTCAGGGTCTTTTATGGTACTCCTGTGTGCCATAGGCTGCAGGTCTTTCCGGCCAATGTAGCCACTCTGTTTCCTCTCCATGATCGACTCTTGCCCTCGGATAAACCCATACATCCTACGGAGACCGATCAATGAACGCCGCTGAAACGCTTTCGCAACCGCTGACCCTGAGAAACGGAGCGGTTATTCCCAATCGCTTTGCCAAGTCCGCCATGAGCGAGACCCTGGGCACCATCGATAACCGTGTCACCAAAGACCTGGTGAGGCTTTACCGCACCTGGGCCGAGGGCGGTACCGGGCTGTCGATTACCGGCAACGTGATGGTGGATCGTCGGCATATTGGTGAGCCGCAGAATGTGGTGTTGGAGGATGAGCGGGATCTGGAATTGCTGAAAGCCTGGGCGGAGGCCGGGAAGGTTGGGGGTAACCAGATCTGGATGCAACTGAATCACCCGGGCAAGCAGAGTCCGAAGATGCTGAACCGGGATCCGGTGTCTCCCAGTGCGGTGCCGTTTCGCAAGGAGATGCGGAGTATGTTCGCCACGCCGAGGGCGCTGACCGGTCCGGAGATTGAGGACATTATCCGACGCTTTGCGAAAAGTGCGGCGATTGCGGAGAAAGCGGGTTTCAGCGGGGTACAGATTCACGGTGCCCACGGCTATCTGGTGAGCCAGTTCCTGTCGCCTCATCACAACCAGCGCTCGGATGAGTGGGGTGGTACGGCTGAAAAACGGATGCGGTTTGTGTTGGAGGTGTATAAGGCGATTCGTGGCGCAACCGGCGATGGCTTTAATGTGGGCATTAAGCTGAATTCGGCGGATTTCCAGCGGGGTGGTTTTACCGAGGAAGAGTCTCTGGCGGTAATTGAGGCGCTGGCGGATCGCGGTATTGATCTGGTGGAGATCTCCGGCGGCAATTATGAGAATCCGGCGATGGCCAAGGGGGCGGGGGTTGGTAAAGAGAACGGTGAAGTGAAGCAGAGTACGCTGGCGAGGGAGGCGTATTTCCTGGAGTTTGCGGAGAAGGTGCGTGAGCGGGTGGATGTGCCATTAATGGTGACCGGAGGCTTCCGCACGGAAACCGGGATGGCGGATGCCATTACCTCGGGTGCAACTGATCTGGTCGGTATCGCGCGGCCTTTGGCGGTCGAGCCTGACTGTCCGAAGCGGATTATGGCCGGTGAGTCGTTTACCAGTGCAGTGAAGCCTATTAAAACCGGTATCCGGTTGATTGACGATATGGCGTTGATGGAAGTGAGCTGGTATACCCGGCAGCTTGGCCGTATGGGGAAGGGGAAATCGCCGCGTACTCATGATCGGGGGGTGCTTTCTTTGATGGAGGTAATTGGGGTGATGGCTTCGCGTGGGGTTCGGACTCGGTTGCGGGCTGGGGAGTAATCCTTCTTTTGGTGGTAGGGCGCGGGTGGGGGTGTCTGGTAAAAAACTCCGCTTGAACTCGCTGCGCTCAGACAGGCGGTGTTTTTTACCAGACACCCCCACCCACGCCTTGCCGGACTTTTGAGATGGTGTCCCCCAAAAGAAGAAACCCCGGCACTCGGCCGGGGTTTCTCCTGAATTAACTTCTAAAGGAGTTTAGAAGTTGTACTGCGCGGCGAACAGCAGGCGGTTGGCATCGCCATCGTCGCCACTGACGTTTTCACGCTTCAGGAACTGGTATTCAACACCCATCATGACGTTTTGTACCGGAGTCCACTGGTAGTTGGCCATGACGGCAGAGTTGGTTTCGCTCTGGTCAGCAACCAGTGCTGCAAAAAGTGCGTCGTCTTCAGCATCGTCCCAGTCTACTTCGACCATGCCGTAACCGATGTTGATGCTGCGACCGCCACCCAGGTTGATACCTGCACCAACAGAGCCACCGTAACCTGAAATGGTCTCTACGTCGCCGTCAACATCAACATAGGCACTTGCAGCGCCGAAGTTGTCACCGGAGCGGTACAGATAGCTGTTGGCACCATCGGTGTAACTGAGCGAGCCCTGAACGGTGATCATGTCGCTCAGCGCCATTTTCGCTGCTACGAATGTTGCGAAGCCAGCGGCGCTTTCATCGTTATCACCGTCGTCATAACCTACTTGGTGAACCAGGACGGCGGCCGAGTACGACAGACCATCGGCTGAATCCTGCAGGCGAGCGGTGAGTGCTGGCAAGGCATCCTTTTGGATAGCATTTGCGTCGCCCGAGAGGAAAGAGCTTTGCGGATCTTCCAGGGAGATGGACAGAGGACCGGAAGTATACCGCGCTTGCGCGGTACGGGACTGGTAGCCAGCAACACCTGGCAGGGAGTCAAAGTCCAGTGTCGAGGTGTTACCCACGAAGCTGGTGAAGTTTGACCAGGTCTGACCCATCAGTACGCCATTGTACTCACCATAGGCATGGCGAAGACGCAGTGAACCGCCACCGCTGCCGCGGAAGTCGCCTTCCACGTTAACTTTCACACCCTGCGGTGAGGTGGTGACCAGGCCGATCCGGCTTTGGAATGCATCCGCGCCGAAGTGGCCGTCTGGGGCATCGTCGTTGTTGACGAGACCACTGTATGAACCAGACCGCGTGCTCAGCGCCTGGTTGCTGTCAATATCGTAAGAAGCATTGAGGCGACCATAGCCATACAGGCTTACGTCGTAGTCGCCAGCGTTGAAGCTGACTGCGTTGGCCTGCGCACTAACCCCCAGAATAGTGGCCGCAGCCGTTGCACGAATTGCCATTCTCAGTTTGTTGCTTTGCATCGTTGTTGTCTCCACACATTATTTTTGTTGGACCCACTTCAAAGTAGTTACGAATCTGTGACATTTCAAATAAATTTGCGCATTAATTAGACGAATGTCTATACACGTAATTCGTTGCTTTACAGGCATCTGCGATTCGCAGTTCGGAGTAACATTAAACTATGCCCTCCAAAAGTACTGATTCAGGCGCTATAACGCCCGCGTTCCCAGATATCGGAGCTGAGGGTGGAAGGTCGGGCCGTGACCGGATTACCGGAATTGATATTCGTTTCTGACACGGAGGTGAAAGGGTGGTAGGGGGCAGGCGTTACCCGGGCGGATGTGCTCATGCCTTGAGTGGCGTATGATAAATACAGCTTTAATTCTTTGAACCGTTTCCGAGAGAGCCCGATGAACAGAGAACCCGTCAGTCGCGAACTTTTTGATGAAGTCATGGTGCCGAACTACGCTCCCGGCTCAATCATTCCGGTACGTGGAGAAGGCTCCCGCATCTGGGATCAGGAAGGCCGTGAGTTTGTGGATCTTCAGGGCGGCATTGCCGTGACCTGTCTTGGCCACTCCCATCCTGGTCTCGTGGGGGCGTTAACAGACCAGGCCGAGAAGCTCTGGCATCTGTCCAACGTCATGACCAACGAACCGGCACTGCGTCTGGCCAAGACCCTTTGTGATCTTACGTTCGCAGAGCGGGTGTTCTTTGCCAACTCCGGTGGGGAAGCCAATGAGGCTGCGTTCAAGCTTGCCCGGCGCTATGCTTGGGAGCATTTCGGTCCTGAAAAGAATGAAATTATTTCCTTTACCAATTCGTTTCATGGCCGCACCCTCTTTACCGTCAGCGTCGGTGGGCAGCCCAAGTACCTGGAAGGCTTCGAGCCCGCGCCCGGCGGAATTCACCATGCCACGTTTAATGACCTCGAGTCGGTGCGCAAACTGATCTCCAAAGACAAGACCTGCGCTGTGGTGGTGGAGCCTATTCAGGGTGAGGGCGGCGTTATGCCCGCCGATCCGGAATTCCTCAAAGGTCTGCGTCAGCTCTGCGACGAGAACGACGCCCTGCTGGTGTTCGACGAAGTCCAGAGTGGTGTCGGGCGTACCGGTTATCTCTACGCCTACGAAATGTACGATGTCGTTCCCGACATACTCTCCAGCGCCAAGGGTCTGGGCGGCGGTTTCCCTGTGGCTGCGATGCTGACCACCGCCAAAGTGGCTGCAAGCCTCAGTGTCGGCACTCATGGCAGCACGTACGGCGGCAACGCGCTGGCCTGCGCAGTTGCCCAGAAAGTCATCGACACCGTCAGTCAGCCGGATATCCTCAAAGGTGTCAAGGCGCGTTCCGAGCGCCTGCAGAAAGGCATGATGGCCATCGGCGAGCGTTATGGTGTGTTTAGCGAAGTCCGCGGAGCCGGTTTGCTGCTGGGCTGCGTTCTCACCGAAAAGTGGCAGGGCAGGGCCAAGGAGTTCCTGAACGCGGGGTTGGACGAAGGTGTGATGGTCCTGGTGGCGGGTGCCAACGTGGTTCGGCTGGCGCCGTCCCTGATCATCCCGGAGCCTGATATCGAAGATGCGCTCGAACGTTTTGAAGCAGCTGTAAAGAAGGTAACTGAAGCCAGCAATTAACACGGCAGTGGGTTCAGGGAAGGCAAACACAAGGATACGAGTGTAGGTGGGGTGACGATTATTTTTTGCGCCGCCTGTCTGAGCGCAGCGAGTTCCAAGGCGAAAAAATAATCGTCCCCCCCCTACACCTATCCCAAAAGTAGCCAAAACCATTATTAAGGGAGGCCTTATGTGGTTGGTCCGTCCGATTAAAATGGATGACCTGCAAGAGGTACTGGGCATCTCTGGCAAACAGGGTGCAAGGTTGTCATCGACCCTGCCAAAACAGGAAGACGCACTGGCGGCCAAGATAGACTGCTCAGCCCGCTCCTTTGCCGGTAAACTCAAAACCGGAGAGTCTGCCCGCTTTCTGTTTGTGCTTCAGAACACCACCACCGGCAAGATCCATGGCGTCGCCGGTATCGATGCCCGTGCTGGCAACGGCCAGCCTTTCTATAATTATCGAAGGGATGCGCTGATCCATGCATCCCATGAACTGGGCGTATCCCGCCGGGTGGAAGTGCTGTACCCATCACATGCGTTGACGGACACCTCGCTCCTGTGTGCCTTTGCCATCGACTCCGAACTGAAGGGAACCGAAGCCTTCGAGCTGCTTTCCCGTTCCCGCTTGATGTTTATTGCCGAGCACCGGGAGTGCTTCAGTAGCCGCATCGTAGTGGAAATTCAAGGAGTCCAGACCAGTCATGGAGAAGTGCCATTCTGGGACAGTCTGGGGCGGCATTTTTTCGACATGGATTTTGAAACCGCAGATCAGTATTCAGGCCTGCTCAGCAAGACCTTTATTGCCGAGCTGATGCCGCCCAATCCGATCTACGTCACTTTGCTCTCCAATGCCGCCCAGGAAGCGCTCGGGCAACCCCATGAGCTTACCAGGCCAACCTATGAGCTGCTGCAGCATGAAGGCTTCAGTGCAGGGTGTTACGTGGACATTTTCGACGCGGGCCCTGTTCTGGAAGCCCGAACGGACTGCCTGAGAACCGTGGTAACCAGTCGCCGTGCGGTACTGCATGGTAGTCCAGGCGATAACGGCGATACCTGCCTGATATCGGCCGGGCGGGGCGAGCAATTCCGCTGCACCCTGACCCCCCTGGGTGAAACCCTAAGGAATGAAATCAAGGTACCGGTGAAGACCTGGAAATGTCTGGAGTGCAGCTCTGGTGATGACGTAAGGATGGCGCCACTATGATGATCAACAAGCCTACGTGTTCGGGGAGGCTGCCATGCTGGTAATCCGTCCGTTGCAGGAAACCGATCTGGATGCTTTGTACGATATGGCGCGGAATGCAGGGAAGGGGCTGACCACTTTACCCGCAGACCGGGCGTTACTTGAACGCAAGATTCAGCATACCCGGGAAACCTTTAACCAGCGATGTGCCCCGGAAGCCGGCCTGTACCTGTTTGCCCTGGAAGATACTGAACTCAGGCGCTGTGTCGGTATCAGTGGCATCCAGGCCCGGGTGGGGCTGGATGAAGTGTTCTACAACTACCGATTGAGCGTGGCGGTGAATGCCTCGCGGGAGCTCGGGGTACATGTGCGTACTCCCACCCTGCATCTGTCCAACGATATGACCGACACAACGGAAATCTGTTCGCTGTTGTTGTCTGACAGTCATCGTGGCGGTGGTAACGGGTTGCTGCTGTCCCGTTGTCGTTTCATGTATCTGGACAGTTTCCGCAAGCATTTTTCGGAAAAAGTATTCGCGGAAATGCGGGGGGTGTCGGACAAACATGGGCGTAGCCCGTTATGGGACGCCCTGGGCAGCCAGTTTTTTGATATGGAATTCAGTGAGGCCGACATGCTGTCGGGGCTTGGCAACAAATCCTTTATTGCCGAGTTGATGCCGAAGTACCCCATATACGTGCCGATGCTGCCAGACGCGGCCCGGGCGGTTGTGGGCAAGGTTCATGACAACACCGCGCCCGCCCTGAGGATGCTGCAGGCGGAAGGATTCAACTTTAACGGGCTGGTGGATATTTTTGATGGTGGGCCTGTGGTGGAAGCCTTTGTGCACAATATCCGCACGGTGCGGGAGACGATAAACCGGTATGTTCTGATCAGTCATAAACCGATGGACCTGAATTCGCCAGCGTCGGAGCGGGTGATGATTTCCAACGTCTCGTTCCGGGACTTTCGGGTAACCACCATACCAGCGGAATGTATCGGGCCCGATACTGTCACCCTTAATAAGGAGGTGGCGGACATTCTGCTGGTGGAATCCGGCGATCAGGTTCACCTAGCCCCTTTGAAAGACGCCACACTTCAGACTCAAGTACCGGGAGGTGCACGTTATGGCAAACCTGACAGGTGAATTATTTATTGATGGTTTATGGCTGCAAGGCCACGGTTTACCGTTTGAGTCGATCCAGCCAGTCACCGGCGACACGGTCTGGGATGGCGAAAGCGCCAGTCTGGAGGACGTGGATGCGGCGGTTCGTGAAGCTCGCAACAGCTTTGTAAAGTGGCGCCGGAAGTCGTTTGCTGAGCGTAAGGCCCTGGTCGAGGCGTTTGGTGAGAAGCTGGAGGAACACAAGGAAGAGCTGGCTCATCAGATCGGTCTGGAAACCGGTAAACCGCTATGGGAGTCGCGCACCGAAGTGGCGGCAATGATTGGCAAAATCGGTATTTCTGTAAAGGCCTACAATGAGCGTACCGGTCATTCGGAATCCGAGGTGGCTGGTGGTCATGCGGTGTTGCGTCATCGCCCCCATGGTGTGGTGGCGGTTTTCGGCCCCTATAACTTTCCCGGCCACTTGCCCAACGGTCACATTGTGCCGGCCCTGCTGGCGGGTAACACCGTGGTGTTCAAACCCAGCGAGCTAACCCCGGGCGTTGCCGAAATTACCGTTAAACTCTGGGAGCGTGCCGGCTTGCCGGATGGTGTCATCAATCTGGTCCAGGGCGCGGCTCCTACGGGCAAATCCCTTGCCAGCCACCCGGGTATCGATGGTCTGTTCTTTACCGGCAGCTCCACGGTGGGGCACTTGCTGCATGAACAATTTGGCGGCCAGCCGGAGAAAATTCTGGCTTTGGAGATGGGGGGCAATAACCCGTTGATTGTGCAGGATGTGGCTGACGTCGACGGCGCTGTCCATCATGCTTTGCAGTCTGCTTTTCTGTCGGCGGGGCAGCGCTGTACCTGTGCCCGTCGCTTGCTGGTTCCCAAGGGCACCAAAGGGGACCGTTTTATCGAGCGTCTTACGGAAGTCGCTGCTCGCATCCAGGTGGGTGAATTCGACGCCGAGCCTCAGCCATTTATGGGGTCCGTGATCTCTGCAGAAGCGGCAGAGAAGCTGCTGTCGGTGCAGGGCAGCATGATTGAGAAAGGCGCGCGCTCGCTGTTGGAAATGAGGCAGTTGAAGCCCGATACCGGCTTGTTATCTCCCGGTATTCTTGATGCGACTGGCCTGGATCTGAGCGACGAGGAGTTTTTCGGGCCGTTGTTGACGGTCTATCGTTACAAGAGTTTTGACGAGGCACTGGAGCTGGCAAACAATACCCGTTACGGCTTGTCCGCCGGCATTCTCACCGATGATCGCAAGCTCTACGAGCGGCTGGCAGATGAAGTGCGCGCCGGTATCGTCAATTGGAACCGTCCGCTGACCGGTGCCAGCAGCGCGGCGCCGTTTGGAGGTGTGGGGGCCAGTGGCAACCATCGCCCCAGCGCCTACTACGCAGCGGATTACTGCGCGTGGCCGATGGCCTCGCTGGAAGCGAAGAAAAGTGAGATGCCGGACAGCCTGGCGCCCGGTTTGAGTTTTGATTGATCGACGACTGATGGACGGACACATGCCCAAGCACGCGGTAGAAGCCAATTTCGATGGCCTGGTTGGCCCCACTCACAATTACGCCGGTCTGTCATGGGGCAATGTGGCGTCCAAGTCCAATGTGAATGCGGTGTCCAACCCCAAAGAAGCGGCGCTTCAGGGCCTGGCCAAGATGAAGCGGCTGGCGGATCGGGGCTACGTTCAGGGCATTTTGCCTCCCCACGAGCGGCCTCACATTCCGACGCTGAAGGCGCTGGGGTTCACCGGATCGGACAAGGCTGTGCTGGCGGCCGTTGCCAAAGAAAGCCCGTCGATTCTGGCCGCGGCCTCTTCGGCCTCAGCGATGTGGACCGCCAATGCGGCTACGGTGTCACCCAGTGCGGATACCTCGGATCATCGCGTGCACTTCACACCGGCTAACCTCAGTGCCAAGTTTCACCGCTCCATTGAGCATGTGGTAACTGGCAGGGTGCTGAAGTCCATTTTTGCGGATGATGCCTGGTTTGCCCATCATCCGGCACTGCCTTCGGTCAGTCATTTTGGTGATGAAGGGGCGGCCAACCATACCCGCCTGTGCAGCCGTTACGGTGAGCCGGGGGTGGAGTTGTTTGTCTATGGTCAGGTAGCCTTCAATGAACTGGCACCGGCTCCGGTAAAGTATCCCGCACGACAAAGCCTGGAGGCTTCACAGGCCATCGCCCGCCTGCACGGTTTGAGTGACAGCCACGTGGTTTTTGCCCAGCAAAATCCTGCGGCCATTGATGCCGGTGTGTTCCATAACGATGTAATTGCCGTGGGCAATGCCAATACTCTGTTCTACCACGAAATGGCTTTTCTTGAGGAAGAGAAGGTATTGGCCGATATCCGCAGCCGGTTGACCGGCGCCGAATTGCAGGCCGTGCGTGTCAGCAATGCCGAGGTGCCCATCGAGGATGCGGTGCAATCGTACCTGTTCAACAGTCAGTTGCTGAACATCGCCGATGGTATGTTGCTGGCGGTGCCCGGAGAATGCCGTGAGGTTCCTTCGGTCAGCCGTTATCTGGATGACCTGGTGAAAGGCGACAGCCCGATCACATCAGTGGAAGTGTTTGACGTCAAACAGTCCATGCGCAATGGCGGTGGCCCGGCGTGCCTGCGCCTGCGTGTGGCACTGAACGATGATGAGCTCAAGGCCATGCATCATGGCGTGCTGCTGAATGATGCCCTGTACGAGCGCCTGACGACCTGGGTTGAAGCCCATTACCGTGAGGAGTTGTCGACGGAGGATCTGGCGGATCCGATGCTGCTGGATGAAGTCCGCAAGGCTCTGGACGAGTTGACCGGTATTCTGGGTCTGGGCTCCATCTACGATTTTCAGATTTGAGTTGTTTTGTCGGATTACGCCTGCGGCTAATCCGACAATATTCTTTAAGAAGCAATAGAAGACGTCAGCATCTCCATGGTGTGACGGATCAGGGACTCCGCGGAGAATTTCTCCACCTGGCCACTCTCGGCCATTTCGCTTTGACACAGCAAGATGACGCCGTGTAACGCTCCACGCAGGTAAAGAGCTGTCTCCACTGGATCATGGATACGATCGCGGTTCATCGTACCATCCTCGAGGCCCAGACGAATGGCCCCCTCCATCAGCTCCATCAGCTCGGATTTCGAGCACAGCATATCCATGGCCTGTTGTTCGTCCGCTTCCGTCATGGCGGTGGACGCCTTGGTCATGGCTGAAAAGTAGTCCGGTTCTTCCAGGTAAAAGTGGTAGTAGGCCTCCCCCATGGCAGTGATCTGCGCCAGCCCCGTGGTGGCACTGTCTCGCGCCTGCTCAAAACGGCGGCACAGGCTTTGGCCTGCACGCAGCATGATGCCTCGCTGGATGGCCGCCTTGTCCTTGAAGTACACGTACAGCAGAGCCCGGCTCAGGCTGGCGGTGCGGGCTATATCATCCATGGACGTGCGGTCGTAACCCTTCTCCGAGAAAACCAGTTCAGCGGCGTCCAGGATAGCGTCGTAACGGGCCTGCTTTTCCCGCTCCCTGCGTGTTTTCAACTTCTCGCTCATTCTCGTGTCCGGTCGGTGGGGAACTACTCAGTCATCTTACCTTATGATAGATAAAAACCGATTATTGACAATTTGTCAAAGAATGACATTATGTCTGTTAACAACGATTGCTTCCAGGGATTTCGGGGCAGACAAACATCACGAACACGGAAGGAAGGGCTGGTCATGAATCCGAATCGAATCATCATTAAACCTTTTCTGATCGCGGCCGCCGTGCTGATCATGGCGGGCTGCAAATCCCAGGAAGCGTCTCCCGAGAGCGTCGTTCACACAGTCTCTGTTCGGACTGCGGAAGTGGCGGGTGGCCAGACCGAAGGTATTCCCTTGAGGTTCTCCGGGATTATCCGTGCCACCCAGAGAGCGACCCTGACCTTCCAGGTGAGCGGAACCCTGCGTGAACGTGATGTTGAGCTGGGGCAGGAAGTTGCCAAGGGCGATTTGCTGGCCCGGGTGTATAACCCGGCCCTGGAACCGGCCCGTGATTCGGCCCGCGCACGACTCGACGAGTTGAATACCCAGTACGATCAGGCAAAGCGGGAGTGGGAGCGTTCCAGCCGATTGCACGAACGGGGCGTGGTTTCCGAGCAGACTCTGGAGCAGATCGCTGCCCGTCGTGATGGCCTGCGGGCCAGTGTCGCCACGGCTCGCGCCTCACTGGCGGAGGCATCGCGATTGCTGGAAGAGAGTGTGCTGAGGGCCCCGTTTAACGGCCGCGTGGAGGCCGTACTGGTTGAACGGGATGAGTTCGTGGCTGCGGGGCAGCCGGTGATACGGTTGTCTTCTCCCAACGGTCGGGAAGTGGAAGTCCGGGTGCCGGCCTATATGTTGGGCCATGTCAGTCTGGGGCAACTGCTGCCGGTCTGGTCCGTGCAGGACCGGAACCGGGCGCCGGAAACCGGTTCCGTTGTTGAAATTGCACAGGCAGGAGGCGTGCGGGGCGAGCTGCATCCGGTGTTGGTGAGCCTGCCCGCTGATACCCTGGAGCCGGGGGAGCCGGTTGAGGTTGGTATTACGCCGACTGAGGTGGTGGCGACCACGGTTCCATTGCTGTCGGTCATGAAATCTCCCAGTGGTGCCAGCGTGTTTCGGGTGTCGGATGGCGTGGCTCGCCGTGTACCTGTCAGTGTCCAGCGGGTGATTGGTGAACGTGTAGTGGTGGACGCCGACGGCCTTGAAGCGGGCGATCAGGTCATTTACGCGGGCATGACACGGGTAACCGATGGTGACGCTGTGGAGGTGCACTGATGCCTCCCCGCCTGCTGAACTACCAGCGTTTGCTGGGCATGGTGGTGACCATGCTTTGCCTGTTGGGAATCGCCGCCTACAGCACCATGCCAAGGCAGGAAGATCCGTCATTCCCCTATCGCGCCGGTATGGTGACCGTGAATTACCCGGGTGCCAGTGCGGATGCCGTAGAACGTCTGGTGCTGAATCCCCTGACGGATGAGTTGCGCCAGGTGGAGGAGGTCGATTTCACCCAATCCACCGCGCGAACCGGTGTGGCCATTGTCCGGGTTCGTCTCAATGACACCATATACGACACCGATTCTGCCTGGGACCGGGTGCGTCAGGCCATGGATCGGGCGCGGCTCGAATTCCCCGCTGATGTTGGGCAAATGGCTCTGGATGATCGGCTGATCGATATTCCCGCCATCGTGCTGGCGGTGGGCGGCGCCACCTCAGTGACCGAGTTAAGTAAAGTGGCGGAACGCCTGAAGCAGAATCTGTCCGACATACCCGGCGTTTCCAGAATTGAACTGGAAGGGGATGCCGACGAGCAGATTACCCTGGCCCTGGATGACGCGGCCATGTTCCGCCTTGGCATTTCTCCGGCCCGGGTCATGGATACTCTGGCCCGTCGTAATCAGACCATCCCCGGCGGCTTTGTAGTGGTGGATGGCCGACGGATGTCGGTATTGCCCAACAGCGAGTTTGCGGATATCGATGCTATACGGGCGACCCCTATTGAGCTACCGGATGGTTCTCAGGTACCGCTGGCCGCAGCAGCCGAGGTGTGGCGAGGCCCGGAAGAGCCGCGTCAGCCCGAGACCTGGTTTGACGGTGAGCGGGTGGTGCTGGTTTCCGTCATCATGGAGGAAGATTCCACCGACGCCATCCGCTTTGGTGAACGGGTAAGGGAGCGGCTGGATACCATTCGGGGAGACTTTGCTCCCTACCAGATACGTGAAATGTTCTTCCAGCCGGACAAGGTGGAGCAGCGCCTGGATAACCTGGCCTGGAGCCTGGTGTTGTCTGTGCTCATTATTGTTGCGGTGGTGTTCACCGGCATGGGCATTCGCATGGGGATTCTGGTGGCCTCCATCCTGCCGATGGTCGCGTTGATCAGTATCGGCCTTTATGACCTCGGCGGTGGCGTACTGCACCAGATCGCCGTGATTGGTATGGTGATCTCCCTCGGTATCCTGATCGATAACGCCATCGTGATCGTCGAGAGCATCCAGGGGCACCTGGATAGCGGCATGCGCCGGCTGGATGCCCTCAAGCAATCGGTCCGGGAACTGGCCGGCCCCCTCGGTGCCTCCACCGGGACCACCCTGGCGGCTTTTGCGCCATTGTTATTGTCCAAGGGTGGGACCGCAGATTTTACCCGGGGTGTGCCGGTGATGATCATGCTGACGTTGTCCGTCAGCTATCTGTTGGCCATCTCCGCCGTGCCCCTGCTGGCTGCACGCTTTCTCAAGCCCCGCAGGGCGACGGGGCAGGATCGCCTGGTAGGATTGGCCCGATTCCTGGGTGGATTGGTGTATCGCATCCCCGGAAAGCTGATGCTGGCGGGCCTGGTCCTGGTGCTTGTCAGCCTGGCGTTGACCCCCTTCATGAAACAGCAGTTCTTCCCCAATGCTGACCGGCCACAGGTCATCGTGGAGCTCTATATGCCGGAAGGCACCGATCAGGAGCGTACCTCAGCCGTGGCCGCCGATCTCGAACGGGCCATCCGCAAGCGACCGGAGGCCATACAGATTCACCGCTTCACCGGCTTCACCGGACCGAGTTTCTATTACAACCTGCAGCGTTCGCCCCAGGCACCCAACCGGGGTCGCATTGTGGTGTCAACACCGACGCTGGCTGACACCACGGAACTGATTCCCTGGATCCGTGAATACGCCAATAACCATCTGCCGGAGCTGAATCTGTCGGTCGGCATCCTCGGGCAGGGACCACCAAGGGCGGCACCGGTGGAAATCAGGGTCTACCACGCGGACGACGACACTCGGGCGGAAGCGGTGGAACAAGTGTTTTCCGCGCTGCGACAGGTGAGAGGCACGGTAGACGTGCGCCATGACCTGGATATTGGTGTGCCCAGTATCTCTATCAACGTGGACGACGCCAGCGCAGCTCGCTACGGCATCAACCGCTCCGATGTGGCCCAGGGACTGTACGGTCAGAGTTTTGGCGTAGTCGCGGAACAGTACCGTCAGGAAGAAGACCCCATTCCCCTGGTGTTGCGCTCCCGGGAAGGCACCAGCCTGTCGCTGTCGCGCCTGTTGTCGATCAATATATACAACGACCAGGGCGATGCCGTACCCCTGTCCGCAGTGACATCGGTGAAAACCTCCTGGGAACCGGCGGCGCGCTACCTTCGCAATGGCGTGCGGATGAATACCGTCACCGCTAATTTGCTGACCGGTTACAGTTTCAGTCAGGCCTTGCAGGGACTGGAGGCAGCACTGGCAGAAAACCCGCTGCCCGCGGGAACGCGCCTGGGTATGGGCGGGGACGCGGAAGGCTCCGATGATGCCAACAATGCCCTGCTGACCACCGCTCCCATCGGCATATTGCTGTTGTTCTTCCTGTTGATCCAGTTCAACTCCTTCCGCCGTGTGGGCATCATACTGCTCACAGTTCCACTGGCGACGGTGGGCATCTTCCCCGGTCTGGTGCTGTCCGGCTCACCGTTCGGGTTCCAGTCACTGCTTGGGGTGATTGCCCTGGTGGGGATTGTGGTGAACAACGCCATCGTGCTGCTGGACGTGATGGATCGACAGCTGGAAAAAGGTGAGGGCATTCGAGAGGCAGTACGCACGGCAGTGGAACAGCGCACGCGGCCGATCCTGCTGACGACAGCGACCACCGTGGCCGGCCTGTTGCCGTTGGCATTCTCCAGCTCCACGCTGTGGCCACCCATGGCCTGGGCCATTATCTCCGGCCTGCTGGCCTCCACCGTACTGACCTTGCTGGTCATCCCCTCGGTCTGCAGTAAGGTCATCCACTGCAAGGTCGCCGAACCCGAGAACGCGCCGGCATAAACAGCTGTCGGCGGGATCAGGCCCCGAGCGTTTGCCGGGGCCTGATCAGCAGCCCGACCCGTTGCCCCACCGGCACATCCCGGTTGGGAAACACAATCGATTCCGGCGAAGGACCCACCCGATACTCCGTCTCCGCATCTTCCCAGATCAACGTGCCTGGAGCGTACTCGGTGAAATTGGCGACATCATCGGGAACGTGGAAACGGAAACTGTTGCCGGTATTGATGATCTCATGCACCACCTCGAATACTGCCAGATGGTCACAAGGCGGTTTTGGCTTAACCGGTGACAGCCCGCGCATACGACGACGCAGCGCATCGCCGATACCGGTGAACCGGGACAGATCGTTCTGACCAAAAGGCCGGACCTTCCCCAGCTCCACCGTAAAACTCTCCGCCTTCAGCACAGAAGACGAAAACGACGAAAACGTCGTGCCCTCACGGTGCTGCAGCAGCAACGTCTCAACCCCCGCCTCCAGCAAAAATTCACACTGCGCCTGGGGCACTTCCCGTCCGGCCACAAACGGATACAACGCAAACTTCTCCCGTCGGGACGGCCGAATCGCCGTATGCAGATCGTAGTGACACAGATCGTACGGATACAACGTCGCAAACTGCCGGCAGGTTTCCTCCAGAAACTGAGCCCGGGCAGCCTCCGGCAGCCCCTGGTAAGCTTCTTTCCCATGCGCGCCATGGAACAGTCGATTCATATTTACATCAACAAACCGCTCACCGGCCACCATGGCTGGCGGATTGCCCAGAATCAGCAGCACCGGACAGGCTAGCGGCCATCGCCCGTCCAACAACTCCGTCACCAGACCGTTCAACACCTCAATGGGAGCAGTTTCGTTGCCGTGGACCCCGGCGGAAACGATCAGTGCTTCTTGATTGGGATTAGGGCGATCGGCAGGAGGGCGCAGTTCGAGAACCCCAACGGCCCGACGAATGGCGTGAGTGCCATCGGGAAGTTGGGTTTTAACTTCGGGAAGTGAATTTGCATAGTTGGCGAGCGTATGGTCCAACCAGCCGGGATGAGCATCAAAGAGATAATCACTGGTTTTCATCGAATCCCCGTAAAGAGTCTGAGGTCAGCCAGCGGGGCTGCCTCCCGGGAATCTTGAAGGCCATGGACGGCCTGAAAGAAGCGCACATGGATGTGCTCGTAGCGGTTCCCGGGAGGCGGTCCCGCCGGCTGACCATGCACCAATACTCGAGGCGGCTCGCCCGGACACCCAAGGTGGAAGTTGTCAGGAACCGACAGGCCGCTGATGCTTCAGCAAATGATTCTCCAGCTTGCGGAACGCAAACACCAGCGCAAAGGTCAGCAGCATGTACAGCAGCGCCACAAACAGGAAAGCATCGAACGGCGCATAAAACCGCGAGTAGATGTTCCGGGCAGCACCGGTCAGATCCACAATGGTCACCACACTGGCAATGGCACTCGCGTGAAGCATGAAAATCACCTCATTCGAGTACGCCTGCACCGCCCGCCGCGCCGCACTCGGCAACACAATACGCCGCATGCGCAGGAACCAGTTCATGCCATAGGCCTTCGCCGCCTCAATCTCACCATGGGGCGTCGACACAATGGCGCCGCGGATAATTTCCGTAGTATAAGCTGCCGTATTCAGCGTGAACGCCAACAGAGCAGGGTAAAAGGGCTCGCGGAAAATCTCCCACCAGAAAGTTTCCTGGATACCCTCAATCTGCGCCAGTCCGTAGTAAATAATATAAAGCTGTATCAGCAGCGGCGTGCCACGGAACAGGTAGGTGTAAAGCCATACCGGGCCCGAGACAAACGGATTCCTGACCGTGCGTAGAATCGCCAGCGGGATGGCAACCACCAAACCGATTACCAGGGACAGAAACACCAGGTGAACCGTCGTAACCAGCCCCTCCCAGTATTCCATGATGGTCATGGCGGTAAAGATTTCGTTCTGGTTCAGCCACTGGGCAATAAAGTCTGGCATCACTTAACCCTCCTGAACCACGCCGACGTTGGCCCGTTTGTTGAGCCACTTGATAAACAATTCCGAGCCGGCTGTCAGGGTCAGGTACACAAAGGCCACCGGAATGAAAAAGTGGAACGGCATCCGCTCCGCCTTGGCGGCTTCCTCGGCCACGCGGACCATATCTGTCAACCCGATAATGGACACCAGGGCCGTGGTCTTCAGCAGTACCTGCCAGTTGTTGCCGATCCCCGGCAGGGCATGGCGCAGCATCTGCGGAAACATGATCCTGCGGAAGGTGTGCCAGCGCGTGAAGCCATAGGCGCGGGCGGCTTCAATCTGCCCGGATTCCACCGCCAGGAATGCCCCGCGGAAGGTTTCCGTCATATAAGCACCGAAAATCAGCCCGATCGTGATTACCCCGGAGATGAACGGATCGAACTGAAAGAAAAAATCGATTTCGTAAGCGTCCCAGACATAATCCGAGATCATGTTCACGACGACCTGCCCGCCATAGTAAAACAGTAACATCATCACCAGGTCCGGAACTCCCCGGATCAGTGTGGTGTAGGCGGTGGCGATCCCTTTGGCCGCCCGGCTATTTGATAGTTTGGCAGAGGCACCGATCAGACCGAGGGCAACGGCGAGAGCCAGTGAGAGGAAGGCCAGTTCAATGGTGACGACCGCCCCTTCCAACAGGGCCGGGCCATAGCCTTTCAAATCGAGCATGGGAACGTCCGGTAAGCAGAGGGCGGCCGTTGTGGCCGCCCCGAAGCATTTTACATTTTGATGTCGTAAGCGAAGTACTTCTTCATGATGGTGTCATAGGTACCATCTTCTTTCAGGGTGGCCAGGGCTGCGTTCACTTCTTCGGCCAAGTCCTTGTCACGCTTGCGCATGGCAACACCCACGCCTTCACCCAGTTTGACCGGCTCAGCCACTTCCTTGAAGCCTTCCTTGCTCAGAACGGTCTGCTCACCCACCGGGTAGTCCACGAACACAACGTCCAGACGCTGACCTTCCAGATCCAGAACCATATCATCCGCTGTGGTGTAGCGCTTGATGGTGACAACGCCGCCCATGTTTTCGGTAACGTAGGTGTCCATGGTCGTGCCACGCTGAACGCCTACGGTTTTGCCTTTCATGGCGTCCATGTCGGTGACGTCGGTATTAAAGTCTTCAGGACCGAACCAGCCACCCGGCGTGTTGTAGTATGGCTCGGAGAACAGAACGCGCTCGGCACGCTCCGGAGTGATGGACATGGAAGACATGATCAGGTCGAATTTGCGGGCCAGCAGACCCGGAATCATGCCGTCCCATGCCTGGATAACGAATTCGCAGTTGGCGTTCATTTCTTCACACATGGCTTCTGCCAGTTCGACTTCGAAGCCAGTCAGCTCGCCATTTTCGTCCTTGTATTCGAACGGCTCGTAGGGCACATCGAATGCAATGCGGAGGTTACGTTCCTGAGCCTGGGCCACGCCGGTAATCATGGCCAGGGCGCAGATTGCTGCAACGATCAGTTTTTTCATGTGTCACTTCTCCAGTGGTTTGCCTTGTGGGCTTTATTTTTGATGGAAGCTTTTGGTTCCAACTTTTTATTTCTTCACCGGTTCAAGATAGCACCGAGCGTCAGAACTTGGGAGCCAGGAACTGTTTCATGCGTTCCGAGTCCGGGTTGCCAAACACTTTATCGGGTGTACCCTGTTCCTCAATCACGCCCTGATGCAAGAACAGGACCTGAGTTGACACATCCCTTGCAAATGCCATTTCGTGGGTGACCACGATCATGGTTCGGCCTTCCTCGGCCAGGCTTTGCATCACCTTCAGTACTTCGCCGACCAGCTCAGGATCCAGCGCTGATGTCGGCTCGTCAAACAGCATGACCTCGGGTTCCATGGCCAGCGCGCGTGCAATCGCCGCCCGTTGTTGCTGACCGCCCGACATCTGGGCCGGGTAGTAATCCTTTCGCTCGTAGATTCCGACCTTGTTCAGGTACGCCTCGGCGCGCTCGATGGCTTCCTTTTTGGGAACCTTGAGAACGTTGACGGGTGCTTCGATGATGTTTTCCAGTACGGTCATATGGGACCAGAGATTGAAGCTCTGGAAGACCATGGACAGCTTGGCGCGGATCAATTCAACCTGCTTGTTATCGGCGGGAATGCGCTCACCCTTGCGGTTTTTGGTGAACCGGATTGGATCGCCGTGCACGATAATGTCGCCGGAGGTCGGGATTTCAAGCATGTTGATACAGCGCAGGAAGGTACTCTTCCCGGAGCCGGAACTGCCGATCAGGGAGACCACATCACCTTTACGGGTTTCCAATGAGATACCCTTGAGCACTTCAAGCTGGTCAAAGGTCTTGTGAATATCCCTGCAGATCAAAGGCGCTTGTTCCGCCATGGGCGACTCCTGAGGCTGTCATTCAAAGGCGCATGTTTTACGGACTGTGACATCGGAAATCAATACCCTTTACGAAGGGTTTTGCCGAGAATCACAACAGATACCGTCAAATCATTGTGTCGCACTGTTTGAGCAATGCAAGCTTTTTGCATCGGTCGGGCGAGTGACCGATGCCCCTTCCTCTTCAAGGTGTTTCAGGGATGTAATGACAAACCTGACGTGGGATGTTGCTGCTTTTTGCGCTGCGGTGGCCCGGCCGGAAATAATGGCCCGATACAGGCGACGATGTTGTTTCATAATGGATTGCCGCATTTCCTCACGAGGGTTCAGGTTGGCCACTGAAGCCTGGACAGTCAGCAGCATCATTTTCTTTAGCCCATTCAGAATGTGAACCAGGACCGGGTTATGGGAGGCTTCCACAATCGCCTGATGGAAACCATGGTCGGGTTCGGCGTTGCTGAGTGGATCGGTCTCTCCCAGGCGTTCGAACGCGCGGGTAATCCGTATCCGGTCCATGTTGGTGGCTCTTTGCGCCGCCAGGTAGGCCGCCTGGCCTTCCAACTGTTCACGTACCTCGAGCAAATCGTAAAGCGTGCGGGAGTGATCGGAATACAGGTGCATCAGAGGGTTGCTGTCATCCGCTTCGGGGCTGCCTGGCAACATGCTGGCCACGAACGATCCCTTGCCGTGATAGGTTTTGATCACCCCGCGGCCCTGCAGCTCATGTAGTGCTTCACGGACAAGGGCCCGGGATACCCCGAGCCGAAATGCCAACTGCCGTTCTGATGGGATTTTCTGACCGGGTGCCAGCCCCCCATCGAGAATCAGCTGTTCCAGCCGAAAAGAGATGTCTTCCGATTGAGCCATAACCTGCCTTGTTCCAATCAATACAGTAGCTGCTACATAGAAATGAACTAGAGTTATTTTACCTGACAGCATAGTCCCCAAAAACTGGTCAGACCAGTGTTCAATAATCTGGACTAACCTGTGTGTGATCCGGACTATGGAAACAGACCGGGCGTTAGGGCATCAAAACACCCGAGCGACTTCACCTGACTGATATGGGAGCGACCAAGTATGTTAACGATCAATCGATTGGACCTGGTGGATGCGAGACTCCTGATTGAGGGGGCGGCGCAAAAAGCTCATGAACTTGGCGTGCCTATGTGTATTGCTGTCGTGGACGAGTCCGGCAACCTGATTGCTTTCGAACGAATGGACGGCGGCAAGATAACCAGCGTGACCATCGCGCAGGACAAAGCGTTTACCGCCGCTGCCGCAAAGAAAGCCACCCACGAGTACAACAAGGTTAACGTGCCTGGCAGCCTCGCGTTCGGCATTCATACCGAAGTGGGCGGCCGTCTCAGTTCCGTCGGTGGCGGACTACCGGTGATGGTTGACGGCGAAGTGGTGGGCGGTATCGGCCTGAGTTCCGGTACCCCACAGCAGGACATGGACTGTGCCCAGGCTGGAATTGACCACTTTGAAACCAAACGCGGTTAATGGCTGTCACAGCTAAAGCGACACATACCCAGAGACTGATATGACCATCAATCCGAAAGTCAGCAAAGCCGAACTGGCGGAGCAGTTCCGGACGTTTATCGACCCGGAATACGTCATCACTGATGACGAAACCATGAAGCCCTATGAATGCGACGGCATGTCCATGTATTGCGAGATGCCTTTGCTGGTGGTGCTGCCGGAAACCGTCGAACAGGTACAGCGGGTAATGCGTATCTGTAACGAAAACGCAGTACCGGTGGTGGCCCGTGGTGCGGGCACGGGGCTCAGTGCCGGTGCAATGCCGAACAAAGAGGGCGTGGTGCTGTCGCTGGCCAAGTTCAATCGCATCATCGATATTGATCCTTTGGCGCGTACCGCCAGGCTGCAACCGGGCGTGCGCAACCTCGCCATCAGTGAGGAAGCGGCCCAGTATGGGCTTTATTATGGGCCGGATCCATCGTCACAGATTGCCTGCACCATTGGCGGCAATGTCGCGGAAAACTCCGGCGGCGTTCACTGCCTGAAGTATGGGCTGACCGTACACAACATTCTGAGCGTGGAAATGGTGACGGCCGAAGGAGACCTGGTCACCGTTGGCAGTGACGGTCTGGATGTCTGTGGCATGGACTTGTTGGCTCTGATGACCGGCTCCGAAGGCTTGCTTGGCGTGGTCACCGAAGTAAAAGTCAAACTATTGCCCAAGCCGGAAGTGGCCCAGGTGGTCATGGCCGGCTTTGACAGCGTGCAGAAAGGCGGTGACGCGGTGGGCGGCATCATCGCTCACGGCATCATTCCCGGTGGCCTGGAAATGATGGATGGCCACGCCATTATCGCCGCCGATGATTTTGCCCAGGCCGGTTACCCAAGGGATGCCAAAGCCTTGCTGCTGTGCGAAGTGGACGGTACTGAGGAGGAAGTCCACGAGCACATTGCTGAAGCGGAAGAGGTCTTCCGCAAGCTGGGGGCCACCTCGGTTCGCACCTCCCAGAGTGAAGAGGAGCGCGCGTTGCTATGGAAAGGACGTAAATCGGCGTTCCCGGCGGTGGGCCGCATATCGCCGGACTACTATTGCATGGATGGCACCATTCCCCGCCGTGAAATCGCCCATGTGCTGACCGAGATGGAGAAAATGTCGGAAGAATTCGGCCTGCGGGTGGCCAACGTATTTCATGCCGGCGATGGCAACCTGCACCCACTGATCCTGTTCGATGCCAACGTACCCGGCGAGTTCGAACGCACCGAAGCCTTCGGCAGCAGCATCCTTTCCCTATGCGTGGAAGTCGGGGGCTGCATTACCGGAGAACATGGTGTGGGGGTGGAGAAAGTCCGCCAGATGGCGGTGCAGTTCAACGATGAAGAGTTGCAGCAGTTCCACGACATCAAAGCCGCGTTCGATCCGATGGGCATCCTGAATCCCGGCAAGGGCGTCCCGGCTCTGCGTTTCTGCCAGGAATACCGCTCACTCGAGTACAAACTACACAAGCACGACCATACGGAAGCCGCCCATGGCTGATCATCTCCAGACACTCCGGGAGCAAGTGCTCCAGGCCCGCGACAGTGGGCGCAAACTTAACGTTGTCGGCGGCGGAACCAAGGCCTTCATGGGCCGCGCCGCCGATCCGGATGCCAGCACCCTGAACGTGGGTGAACACACCGGAATCGTCGACTACCACCCGGTGGAACTGGTACTCACCGTGCGTGCCGGCACCACGCTGACCGAAATCGAAGCCACGCTGGCGGAAGAAGGGCAGGCCCTGCACTTCGAGCCCCCGCACTTCGGGGAAGCCTCCACCATTGGCGGAACCCTGGCCTGCAACCTCTCCGGCCCCGGCCGTCCTTGGGCCGGCTCCGTGCGTGACCAGGTGCTGGGTGTGCGACTGATCAACGGCAAAGGCGAACATCTGCGTTTTGGCGGGCAAGTGATGAAAAACGTTGCTGGCTACGACGTCTCCCGACTCCAGGCCGGCGCCATGGGCACCCTGGGGGTGCTCACCGAAATCAGCATGAAAGTCATGCCCAAACCCGCCGCCACCCTGACCCTGGTTCAGGAGATGGCAGTGGACGAGGTCATCCGCTACATGAACAGCCGTGCGGCCGAACCCAAGCCCATCACCGCCGCCTGCTGGCTCGACGGCAAGGTCTATCTGCGACTGTCCGGCGCCCGCTCGGCCGTGGAGGCCACCGCCCGGAAATGGTCCGGCGAGGTGATGGAAAACGGCGACCAGTTCTGGCGCCAGATCCAGGACATGCAGCACGACTTTTTCACCGGCGACGACCCGCTATGGCGCTTCTCCGTCGGCTCCACCGCCGCGAACCCGACACTCGATGGCCCCTGGTTGATTGACTGGGCTGGCTCCCAGCGCTGGTATCGGGGCGATGCCGAGATGAAACAGATGGAAGCACTGGCGAAAGACGCCGGCGGACAGGTCAGCCTGTTCCGTGGCGGCGACCGTGAGGGTGAAGTGATGCACCACCAGCCGGATGCCCTGAAAAGCATACAGCGCCGTGTGAAAAACTCGTTCGATCCCGACGGCATTTTTAACCCGGGCCGGCTATACAGCTGGTTGTGAATAGGTAAACCATGCAAACCAATTTAGTCCAACAATTTGCCAACACCAAAGAAGGGCAGGAGGCCGAATCCATCCTGCGGGCCTGCGTCCACTGCGGATTCTGCACGGCAACCTGTCCCACCTACCAGGAACTCAATGACGAGCGCGATGGCCCCCGCGGCCGCATCTACCTCATGAAAATGTTCCTGGAAGGCCAGGAAGTCACCGAAAAGACCCGCGAACACCTGGACCGCTGCCTGACCTGCCGCAGTTGCGAAACCACCTGCCCCTCCGGTGTCCAGTACGGCCGCCTGGTCGACATCAGCCGCGGCCTGCTGGAAGAAGAATTGCCGCGCCCGCCGAAAGACAAGTGGGTGCGCTGGGCACTGGCGCGCGTCCTACCCAACCGCAAGCTCTTCGGCCTTCTGCTTCGTCTTGGCCAACTGTTCCGCCCGGCGTTGCCGGAAAAACTGCGTACCAAAGTACCGCCCAGAAAAGAAGCCAGCCCGTGGCCCGTGGCGAGTCATAGCCGTATTGTGTTGGCGCTGGCCGGTTGTGTGCAGCCCTCCGCCACGCCCAACACCAACGCAGCCGCCGCCCGGGTGCTCGATCGCCTCGGCATCACCATGGTGGAAGCGCCGGAAGCCGGCTGCTGTGGCGCGGTGAACTACCATCTTTCCGAACACGAGAAAGGCCTGGAGCGGATGCGCCAGAACATCGATGCCTGGTGGCCCGCCATTGAAGCCGGCGCTGAAGCCATCATCATGACTGCCTCTGGCTGTGGCGCCATGGTGCAGGACTACGGCCATCTGCTGAAAGACGATCCGGTATACGCGGCCAAGGCCAAAAAGGTCAGTGAACTGACCATCGACCTGGGCGCATTCCTGCTCAAACAGGATCTGGACAAGCTCAAAGTGCAGCAGAATCCGGGCAAGGTGGCGTTCCATTGCCCTTGTACCCTGCAACATGCCATGAAACAGAACGGAGTGGTGGAGCAGGTGCTGACCAGGGCTGGCGTGAACCTCGCAGCCACCAAAGACAAGCACCTGTGTTGCGGGTCAGCGGGCACATACTCGGTACTCCAGCCGGAACTCAGCCAGAAGCTGCTGGATAACAAACTCAAGGCACTGACCGGTGATAACCCTGACCGAATCGTCACCGCCAATATTGGTTGCCAGATGCACCTGGAAACCAAAGCCGCTGTGCCGGTTCAGCACTGGATCGAATTACTGGACCAATAACATCTGCTATAGTCCCTGGCTCAATTTTGAAACCACAGGGAGTGGAATCATATGCTAGGGAATGTGGCCGCTTTTCTTATTGCTTCACTATTCGCGTCATCGGTGTCAGCAGGTGTTTACACCTGGACTGACACTGACGGCGTGGTGCACTTTTCCGATCGACAGCCACCGGCCCGTAACCACGATACCGTTACGCTCCGAGAGCCCTCGGTGATGCCTATGTCTGAGAACATCGGGCAGGGCCGCCGGGTAACGACCATCAATCGACAGGTCAGCCGCAGTCTGGAACGGTCAGACTCGGGCCGGCGTTCTGGCGGTGCCAGCAAGAAAGCGGATGCGCGCCAGCAGAAGACGTGTGAAGGGTACCGGAAGCGACTGGACAGAATTCAGCAGCAACTCCGGGCCGGTTACAGTAATGATCGGGGAAACCGTCTGCGGCGTCAGCGCAGAAAATTCAGCCAGGCCCTGAGCCGCGAATGCCTGTTGCGCTAGGGCTTGGCCATCGTCGAATTCGGGCAGGTTACTGCCCGAATGTCGTGGTCACCAGATAGGCGGTATAACCGATAAAGCAAGCCATTAGCAGGGTGCCTTCCACCCTGTTGATCCGGCCCGGACCACGGAAGCCATAGCCAAGCACAAACAGCGCAAAGGTAAGTCCGGCCATCACCGGAAGATCGCGGACCAGCACTTCGTCGGCTACCTGCATGGGTGAGATCATGCCGGCAATACCGACCACCGCGAGGGTGTTGAAGAGGTTGGATCCCAGGATGTTGCCCAGTGCCAGATCGTGCTCACCCTTGCGGGCAGCGATGACCGACGATGCCAGTTCCGGTAATGAGGTGCCCACGGCCACAATGGTCAGGCCGATGATCAGATCGCTTACGCCAAAAGCCGTGGCCAGATCCACCGCACCCCATACCAGAATGCGGGAGCTGATGATCAGCAGGACCAGCCCGGCTACCAGCCAGAACACCGCCTTGCGAATGGGCATGGCATGCGCTTTCAGCTCCGCGCTCACTTCATCCGCGAGCGGGTCATCCGGTTTCTTCATTCCTGACCAGATGCTCCAGGAAAGTAGTGCGGCAAAAGTCAGGAGCAAGCCAACGGCATCCAGCCGGCTGAGGGAACCGTCCAGAAGCTGCCAGGCCGCCAGAAGCGTCACCAGGATCAGGATGGGCAGTTCCTTTCGCATGACCTGGGAATGCACGGCAATCGGAGAGATCACCGCGGTGATGCCGAGAATCAGTGCGATATTGGTGATATTGGAGCCGTAGGCGTTGCCCAACGCCAGCCCGGGATTACCCTGGGACGCAGCCAGGGCCGAAACCACCATCTCCGGCGCGGATGTGCCAAAACCAACCACCACCATCCCGATCAGCAGCGGTGGCATACCAAAATATCCGGCGGTGATCGCCGAACCTTCAACAAACCGGTCCGCGCTCCAGACCAGCAGGGCAAGACCGGCAAAAATGGCAAGCAAGGCAATGAGCACTATGGTGAACTCCTGAACGAAGGATGGGGGTATTTCACGCCAGACACCCGGCCAGCGCAATTACACAGATCTACCTACATGATGGTTGGTAAATCAGCTGCGCTTGAAGCTTGCCAACGCCACCGCTGCGGTCACAAACAGGCCGCCGAACACTCGGTTCATCTGCCGCTGGCGGTGTGGTGTGGTCATAAAGCGAAACAGTTGGCTGGCCAGCAGGGCGTAGCCCAGCATGACCAGGCAATCCACCAGAATGAGGGTGGTCCCCATAGTAATCAGTTGTGGGCCATGGGGTTGTCCGGCAATCAGGAACTGCGGGAACAGAGCGACCAGGAAAACCGTGGCCTTGGGGTTGGTCAGGTTGACCAGAGCCGATTGCCAGAAACGTTTTTGTCCGCTCACCGTGTGCTGTTCGTCTACCAGGCTCTCGACCACCGGCTCGCGCCATTTCTGGATGCCTAGCCAGACCAGGTAGGCCACTCCCAGCCACTTGATAACCGCCAATGCCCACACGGAGGTGGCGACCAGGGCTCCCAAGCCTGCGCCAACCAGTAGGATCTGGGCACCATAACCCAGCTGCAACCCGAGTATGGCGGGCATTGATTGCTTCACGCCATAGCGGAGTCCATTACTCATGGTATTCACTGCGCCCGCGCCCGGCGAGATGCTGATCAAGACCGCCGCCACCAGAAAAGTCAGCCAGAGTGTGAGTGACATCCCTTATAGTCCCTTTGCCGAAGTGTGAACCGAAGGTGCTAAACTGGCACCCCGAACCCATGATAACGTCAACAGGAGAAATCACCATGGCGAAAAAGCGGGCAAAGCCCACCAAGGAAAGCGCCATCAAGCGCGAACTGAAAACACCCAAATACCAGATGCGGGTGGTGGAAGATAAAAGCAAGTACAAGCGTAAGCGTGACAAGGCGGTGAGAATCGAGGATTTCCGCAAGGCTGCCTGAATGGTGGTTTTACGAAAATCCTTGATTCTCCCGCCTGCAAAGCTCTCACTTTTTTATGCCCCAGATACAGCTGGCGATATTATTGGGAATGACGGTCGCACTGGGACCGTTGGCACTGGACGCCTACCTGCCGGCCTTTCCGGATATCTCGGATGGTTTGGGCGTCTCCCACGGACAGATCGGGTTAACCCTTAGCGCCTACGTTGCCGCGCTGGGGTTGGCGCAGCTTGTCGGCGGACCGTTGTCGGACCGCTATGGCCGCCAGCAGGTACTGCTGGGTGGGCTGTCGATCTTTGCCGGGGCTGCCTTTATGGTTGCCCACGCCGATTCGATAAACCAGATGTTGTTCTGGCGGGTGGTACAGGGCATCGGCGGCGCGTTCTGCGCGGTCTCGGTGCCGGCTATTGTCCGTGACCAGAGCCGGGGCTCCGAGGCGGCCCGCTTGTTCGGATTGATCGGGCTCATCATGTTTATCGCTCCGGCCCTTGCGCCTTCCATCGGTTCTTTGCTGCTGGTGATCAGTGACTGGCCGGCGATTTTCCTGATGTTGACGATGTACGCGATGTTGCTGGCCATCATCCTGCACTTTGCCCTGTTCCGGCGACTGCCGAATCCGGAGAGGGAGGCTACTCCTGTTCATACCCTGGTGACCAACTATTTGCTGGTGCTCAAACACCCGGTGACCATGAGGTTCATCGGTCTCCAGGCGCTATGCTTCAGTGCCATGCTGGTGTTCATTACCCACGCTTCTTTTATTTATCAGGAGTGGTTTGGCCTGTCCAAGGCCATGTTCTCCGGCCTGTTCGCCGCCAACATCGCCGCGATGGCCTGCGTTAACCTGTTGAACCGCCGGCTACTGAATCGTTTTGAAGGCGTCGACATCCTCCGCATATCCGTTCTCCTCCAGACCGTTGCCATTATTGCACTGGTACTTTGTGCCTGGGCCGGCGCGCCCTACTGGGCTGTCGCTGCCTGCATCATCGTGGCCGTGTCCTTCATGGGAGCCATCGTGCCCAACAACATGGCGAATGCTCTGGAGTTTTTTCCGCACCTGGGCGGCACCGCAGCCGCCCTGCTGGGCGCGGCGCAATTCACCATCGCCGGCACCATCAGCGCGATATCAGCCACGCTCAGCGGTGGTTCACTGCTGCCTATCGTCTTGACCATGGCTGTCTGTGTGGCCGGAGCTGCAGTTCTTGCGGCCGGGGCGCCGAGGGCAGTTCGGCGGGAACTGGCGCTGTCTCGTTGAAAGCCGTGCATGCCCGCAACGGGGAGTAACACCTGTTGCGGGCAAGACGATGCCTTAACGGAAAATGCAGTGCTTGGCGAAATCGCCGGCTTCGTTCGTCGTCCAGTCTCCCTTCGGTTTGTCTTTCATATCCGCACACCAGGCTTCGCTGCCGACCTCCGGGCTACAGGCGGTCAGAATGAATAGCGCGGTGACTGCTAAGAATGCCTTCAAGGCTGTCGTCATGGGAACTCCCCCTGTTGAAAAGGCAGCATTATGGCAATTCCCGGGGCTGGATGGGAGGGGGAAGGGCAGTCACATCGTGCCTTACTTGATGGGTGCGGTCATCGCCGCTGGGCATAAAATCATCATATAAATACAAACCATTATCATTTGCATTGTGTTAATTGCTATATATAATGCGCTCCTTGCTAACTACGGACCCCAAAAATCCTTATCCGTTTTCAACTATTGAAAGGAGCCCCCCATGAATCAATCCGCTTTAGCCAACGGCGGCGTTGCGTTCAGACTTAAGCCATTAGGCCTCGCCATCCAGGCCTCCATTGCCAGTATCGCACTGGCAACCTTTTCTGTTGCCCACGCCGAGGATGCTTCGACAACGACTGGCGAGAACAGCGAAGAAGTTGTTCAGCTGAGTGCGATAGAGGTGACAGCGAAAGGCGAGAATAACTCCGAATCGGATCCCGCCGAAGAATACACCGGTAAGAAAACCCGCGCTTCCTCGGGGCTGCCGCTTTCCGTGAAGGAAACGCCCCAGTCCGTCACCGTGATCACCGAAAAGCGTATTGAAGATCAGAACCTCACCACCGTTGATGATGTGCTGGCCCAGGCTACCGGCATCTCGGTTAAGGAATATGACAGCGCGCGCCAGTTTTATTTTGCGCGTGGTTTCGAGATCACCAACTTCCTGATTGACGGCGTTCCAACTCCCTTCAGGCCAGGCTGGGGAACCGGCGAGAATACTGCGAGCACCAGTCAGTATGAGCAGGTAGAAATCATCAAGGGCCCAACCGGCCTGATGACCGGTATCGGTGATCCCTCCGCCGCGATTAATCTGGTCAGAAAGCGCGCGGACTCCGAGGAGTTCGAAGGTTCCGCGACCGTTGGCGGAGGCAGTCGTGACGGTGTTCAGGCCAGCCTGGATGTCGCATCAGCGCTCAACGAAGGCAAGACCATCCGCGGTCGAGCCGTAGTGAGCCATGAGCAACAGGACTCTTTCCGGGAAATCGGTGACAGTGAGAACAGTCTGGTTTATCTGACCACCGAAGCGGATCTTTCTGTCGACACGTTGCTTACCCTGGGCGCGAGCTACCAGCGCATCGAGAACAACGCACCTACCTGGGGCGGTCTTCCCATTTGGTATGATGATGGTACCCGTGCTGACTGGAGCCGCTCCAAGACAACGGCGGCCGACTGGGCGTACTGGGACAACTCCCACAAAACTGCGTTTGTTGAGTTGAGTCATTACCTCAACAATAACTGGCAGATTAACGCCCGCGCCACCTACGGAGAGTCTGATAGTGACTCGAGGTTGCTGTATGTGTATGGCAATCCCAACAAGGATACGGGTGAGGGCCTATTCGCCTGGACTGGCGGTAACTTCAACACCGACTCCAAGTACCATATGGTGGACCTGTTTGCCTCCGGCCAGTATGGTTTGTTCGGTCGCAACCATGACGCCACCTTTGGTGTATCCCGTGCCGAGCGTGAGTTTGTTGCCCACTCGCACAATGCAACCAGCGTTGCGCCGATTGGTAACTTCAACGAATGGGATGGTCGCAATTACCCGGAACACGTATGGGGGCCGGAGTTCCTCTATGAAGATCGTACTGATACGCAACTGGCACTATACGGTTCCACCCGTCTGAATGTCACCGACAAGCTGAAAACCATTATCGGTGCCCGGATCACCGATCTTGAAGTCGAACGTGCCGAAGCCGAGTTCAATGACGAACAGACCATTGAGCATGACATTGTCTCCCCGTATCTTGGTCTGCTGTACGACATTAACGAAACTTACACCGCCTACGCCTCCTATACGGACATCTTCAAGCCTCAGGATGAGCTCGACGCCTCCGGCGATAGTCTTGATCCAATTGAGGGTGCAAGCTATGAGCTCGGTGTGAAGGCCGGCTTTATGAATGATCGTCTGATCGCTTCAGCGGCGGTATTCCGGATTGAGCAGGACAACCTCGCCCAGGCGGATGGTACCAACACTGTTGAGGGATCGGCGGATCAGGCCTACCGGGAAGCCGAAGGCGCCACTTCGAAGGGCGTGGAGCTGGAACTGGTCGGCGCCATCCGTGAGGACTGGGACGTGCAAGTCGGTGCCACTTACTACGAAGCTGAAGATGCCGACGGTGAGGACGTGAACACCGTTCAGCCGCGGAAGCTCCTGAAAGCCTTCACCAGCTACCGGCTACCGGGTGCGCTTCGTCAGTTGACCATCGGCGGCGGTGTGAACTGGGAAAGCTCGGTCTACGCCGATACGACTAACCCGATTACCGGCAACCCGGAAGAAGTGGAGCAGGACTCTCTGACACTGGTTCACCTGATGGCGAAGTATCAGGTCACCGATGACTTCAGAGTGCAGCTGAACGTGGACAACGTGACCGACGAGAAGTACTTCACCAACGTCGGTCAGTTTGGCCAGGTTGCCTTTGGCGAGCCGCGCACGGTTTCCCTGCTTGCCAAGTATGATTTTTAAACGGCCGGTGTGGCCGTAAGACAGATAAAGCCCCGGCCATTTGGCTGGGGCTTTGTTGTTTAGGGACTATGGTTTGGACCTGTAGTGGATGTCATCATTCCTAATGACGCTGCGGGCGGCTTGGCGAACTGTCTGATAAGTCTCTTTTCACTCAAAACGTGTATGCTCAATGTCTGGAATACAGCAACAAAGGAAGGGTGCCGTTGAAAGATCTTGAACAGCATAAAAAAATTGCCGTACTGATTGATGCAGACAATGCTCAGTTGTCGAAATTGCCGTTGATCATCGAGGAGTTGTCCTCTCATGGGCATGTGGTTGTAAAGCGGGCTTATGGTGATTGGTCGGTGGACAGTCTCAAGAACTGGAAGACCGTGCTCAATGAACTGGCCATCCAGCCCATCCAGCAGTTCGCCTACACGAAGGGCAAGAATGCGACCGATGCATCCATGATCATTGATGCCATGGACCTGCTTTACTCCTCCAAATTCGATGCTTTCGCCCTTGTCTCCAGCGACAGCGACTTCACCAAACTGGCTTCCCGGCTGAGGGAATCCGAGATCTATGTCTTCGGATTCGGCGAGAAGAAGACTCCGGTTTCGTTCCGCAGTGCCTGTGATGATTTTCTTTTCACCGAGAACCTTGAATATCCGGAGGAAGTGGCGCCGGATGAACCGGCGAAAACGGAAAAAGAAGCTCCAAAAAAGAAATCCGAAAAGCTCCCTGAGGAAGTGGCACTGCTCAAGCGAGCCTGGGAGCAAACCCAGGACGATCAGGGATGGGCGAGCTTCTCCGCAGCCGGTTCCTTCCTCAAGCGCACCCGCCCGGATTTCGACCCCAGGACCTACGGCGCCAAGAAGTTTTCTGATTTGTTGGTCGCGAGGTCCGAGTATTTTACGGTCAAGAAGGGTGCTGACGGGCAGGGGTATCGGGCGTATAAGCCGACAGGTCAGAAGTAGGAGGATTCCAGAAACAACAAAGCCCGCACAAGGCGGGCTTCGTCAGAATTCTTAATGGTGCCCGGAGGCGGAATCGAACCACCGAGACCCTATCCAATCCTTTAAGGCAATGATATTCAAGGGTTTGCCGTATTTCAATAGTCGTCATCTGTACCAGTTTTCTGTACACGCTCTGACCCAATGGTTGATCTTCTTTCTCCCGCTGTTTGTATATTTTTATGGCTATGGCTAGAATTCAGTCGACGGAGGGCTCTGGCTATGTGGATCAAAAAATTACTTGCCATGGGGTATGGCGAGCAAGCTAGAAGTGAACGGAGTGATGCCCATAAGCACTACTCCGTCTCAGGCAATGGAGTTGCTTACCGTAAGGCTTCAGACTATCTGAGCGATGAACGGGTCAACTCCTTTCTCAAGAGGGCTGAAAAAGTCGCTGTCAAACAGTGACCCAGCTCAGTCTCATAATCATCCCGCTAATTGCCGGTTATTCGTGGGCAAATAGCTGGCACCTCTCCCGTTACCGCATCGCTCGGTCAAACGGTTACACCCTTTACTTCTCTGCCGCTCTTTACGGAGTAGCGATTCTCGTTATGGCTGGCCTTACCCTTATGCTGCTCACCGCATGGGAGGTGGGGTTTGTTGAGTACCTGGCCCAGGCATCGGCCCTTCTTGGCTTGAGCCCATCTGTTGGGGGTTTTGGTCTACAAGTTGCTGCACTTTTGCTGGTGACCATCCTGTATGGAATAGTCGGCGGGCATCTCTTGAATCTACTGACTGGAACACATTGGCCCTACAAGCTGGCAATCAAGAATGCGGACTTCGAACGATTGGTCCTGCGGGCTATCGAACGTTCTTTGCCGATGTTGGTGACTCTTGAAAACGGGAAAGTGTATGTCGGGTATGTGATCAGGACGATCGATCCCTTGGCGGACGAAAAGGAGCTGAGACTCTTGCCCGTATTCTCTGGATTCCGGTCACCGGAAACCGGGCAGGTAACTTTCAGCACCAACTACTCAGAGGTTTTAGTCGAGATCTCCGAGGACGATAGCGAGGATGGTGAAGGCGAGGACGGTGGGGCGCTTGGCCATTTGTATCCCGGTGACTTTGAAGTGGTGATCCCGGTTTCGAAGATCGTTACATCGACCCTCTACGATGATGAGGCTTACACTCGCTTTCAGAATAGGCAGTCTGAGCCTGGCTATCAGTTTGAGATCCGAGAGGCATGAGGCCCGAAGTGCCGATTTGTCGTTTAAAGTCAGGCTCTCAATAGAATTCCTTCGAATTTCCAGATTTAGCAAGATCTCTACAAGATCGGCGACGTTCAATTAGGTGACAGTATTGGAGAAGGAAGCGCGTTCAACGTGCAGATTTATTCAAGACCTCACCGGTAGCCGCACCAGCGGTCATCCACGAGGCTCCGTTCCCTTTGAGTCTCCGGCATGAGCTGTATGAACGCACCACCGTTCTCGTTGGACGTGGTGGCAGTTGGGGCAGACATGAACCGGACAAGACCGGCGCAGATGAATTGATGGGGCACTGCGTTGAAGTCGGCTACACCTGACAAGCTAAAGGTGGTGGGAGCGGATGGGGCGAAGCCCCACTTTCAGTGGGTCTTATGGTTGCTCCATAAGATGATCACTATTTCATTATCACCATCAGATATTTCCTATTCTGGTCTTTCTCCAGAGACCAACATCAAGTCATCTTGTGGTTACCCCAGTAGCTGACACCACAAGACGACTTGATGCTTCACCCATGACTGACTCCTGACACGGACACCGATGATGGTGAATCACCGTTGTCAGCATTCCCTTGTCTGTTCCCACAAGCTCACCGTCGGCCACTCCCAGAGCCGACCACGAGTGAATCTTCCTGTTTAACCCAGTGACATCCTCGAAGGCGATTGGTCAGGTAGGCGGTAGCGTCCGTCCACTGGTCTGTCTGCCTGAAGGGAGCCAGTCGCTTTCGACGATGAGGACGCAATCATGACATCGATCATCACTATCTACACTGACGGTTCTTGCCTGAGCAATGGCTCCGACTTCGCCCCCGGTGGCTGGAGTGCGGTATTGGAGGGTAACGGTAAGCAACTCAGACTCAGCGGCCATGAATGCCCAACCACCAACAACCGGATGGAGCTTACGGCGATTCTGGAGGGGCTCAAGGCTATCCGAGCAGATCATGCCACGGTCACCATCTACACTGACAGCGCCTATGCTCGTAACGGGTGCCAGGACTGGAGGCACAACTGGAAACGCAATGGCTGGCGGAAATCTGACAAGAAGCCGGTAGAGAATGCCGACCTCTGGCAGGAGCTAGATTTGCTGCTGAACAAGCACAGCGTAGACCTTCGATGGGTCAAAGGACATTGCGGCCATCCCCAGAATGAGCTAGCAGATCGACTGGCTGTAGCTGCTGCACATGGCCAGACCACCCGGCAATACCGTAATCAGGGCGACTACGAGTTCAACCTCGGGGGCTGTGCCGGTAACCGGGAGGCAGCAGCATGAAAAGCACTCCAACGCTTTCCTTTGTCTTCGAAGGTGAAAGAGTTCGCTCACTCCTGATAGACGGTGAACCTTGGTTTGTCGGTAGAGACGTAGCCCAGGTTCTTGGGTATGCCAAACCGGAAAACGCGATAGGCCGACACTGTAAGGGTCCCCTGAAACGGGGTATCCCTACATTGGGCGGGATTCAGGAAATGGCGGTCATTGCTGAACGAGACGTATACAGACTCATCTTCAGTTCCAAGCTCCCGTCAGCCGAGAGGTTTGAGGAGTGGGTTGTCTCTGAAGTGCTGCCTTCGATTCGTAAACGAGGGATCTACCTCGAAGGGCAGCAACAGATCAGAGCGGAGCTGCTGGATGCTCTTGCTGAGAACATCCGAGAGAAGGCATTACCGGCATTGAGAGAGTTCGACCGGAGGACTGAGCACCTTCACTGGTTGGCACTCAACAACCCCCAGGAGCACGAACGTCGGTATCAACTCGCTGTAGATGAGGTTGCTCTCGACTACGACTTGCCTCGCTCGCTTGTCGAAGCGTTAACACGTCATGGCATGAGCGTGATCACCGCTGCATAGGAGACCTATTGTGTTCGGAGACCCCGAGGATATCGCGGTTGGGCCAGTCCTCAAGCGAAAGCAGATACTTCCGGAAGTCCGGATACGTAAGTATCAGCGATACGCACAGATGGCAGGGCGGAGAGGGGCTACTGCCAACGAGAAGCTCCAGGCATATATGCAGGGAGCTAAAGGGCAACGATAAGTCTTCTCGGGCCTCGTTCCTTTCTTTTCGGTGAATGACTTAGGCTTAACCACTTTTTTTGCTGCAGAAATGCGAGGGGGTATTTAACGCGCTCGCTTACGGTGCTTCCCCCCCTGGCCCCCGACATAGGACTACGAAAAATAGGACCGGGTGGGGGATGCCCAAAGACCGCTACTGGTGTGGGCAACTTACTGGGGAGGGTCTAGCCCCCATGCAGAGCGGCGGTTTAAATGTGGATCAAAAGGTACACCCTGTGAGCCATGTTGGAGAGCATCCTCGCAAGATGGATCATTGCTGTTGACACGCTATGATCCACTCCCTATATTCTGAGCCATAGATAGCGAGCCACCCAATGGGAGATCCAAGCATGTCCGCGATCATCGCCTACACCCGCGTCAGCACCGACGAACAGACCATCAACGCCCAGCGCCACACCATCGAGAACCGCTACAAGGTGAACAAGTGGTTCAACGACGAGGCGACCTCGGGAGCGATCAAGGCCAAGGACAGGAAGGGCTTCGGGCAGCTCCTGGGCTACGTCAGGGAGGGAGATACCGTGGTGGTCTACGCCATCGACCGTCTGGGCCGGGATACCATCGACGTTCTGGAGACAGTCGAGAAGCTGAAGGCCAAGGGTGTCGCAGTGGTGTCCATCCGTGAGGGCTTCGACCTGTCCACTCCCATGGGCAAGGCCATGTTGACCATGCTGGCAGCCATGGCGGAGCTGGAGCGCTCCAACATCAAGGCACGGCAGATGGCCGGGATCGAACGGGCCAGGGCTGAGGGGAAGAACCTGGGGCGTGAGAAGGTGATCGATGATGCCGCCGTGGTCCAGTGGCGTCAGGAGAACAGCGCCAGCATCAAGGCCACAGCGGAGTATTTTGGAATCTCGACAGCATCAGTGAAGAGGGCTTGCCGCCAAGCCAAATGCAGCGCATAACCTAGAGACATTCGAGGTGGAAGTTGATTCTGTGTTGGGTACTTGGTGGGTGTATTATTGTTTTCGTCGCATTGGAAGGTTTGCCCAAAACAGCATTCACCGTTTTTCCTTTCGCGCTTCCAGTGTTGCTATCAAGAAGGCAGACATGGTGCCCGACAAGTTCACCGCGAGTTCAGCATGGCGAGGTAGCGGCTTGACAGGCCTTGGGCCTTGACCGTGCGCATCACCCACTCGATTCCTCAACTCGCCCAACCCGAGCACAACACTGGTACACCCGCCGAGGATTTTCCGGAAGACTTCCTCAACATGCTGATCTGGCGCAAGGTTAAGGGCGCGGGATGCTTTTCTGTACAAGACCGGCAGATCATCAGCTTTCCCATACTCGATACCTTCGGACTGCTCGATCACATGTTTGCAGACGCTCTCAAGAAGGGTTCGAGCCATGGTGATAGCCCCTTCGGGATCTGAATATCTCCTATCTACTGCTTTTGACCATGCAGCGTGTATATTCTGAGAATCAAACCGCTCCAGGCTTTCGGTAACTGCGTCATCAGAGGGAGAGCCGCCAGCTTCAAGCCTGTCCAATAGTGGGCGAAACTCACTCCAGATATGCTGCCGTCTTTCCTCGTATGTGCCGAATCTACTCTTGATGTAAGACCAAAATTGAGCGGGGTCTCGGCAAGTGAGAACCATCTTTGGGAGAAGGCCTTCTATCCGGGAGGACTGCATCAGGGCTGTTCTGGCCTTGGCAAAATCCAGTTCGGATACTGGGGCGGGAGTTGTCGCCCTGGCTATCATCATATTCTGGAGTGACTCAGCGTGAATCAGCAGTTCATCCATCGCATACCAGTTCCTGTCCAGTTTCAGGTGTGTGCGCTTGAGTACACGCTTTGTCCGCCACCGTAATAGCTGGTCATCAGGTGGTGAAAAGCGGCGTCACACTTCTCGTTGTAGATGTCTTCCTCGAAACTATCCGGTAGCCCCCGGTCGAACACGATCTCCAATGTCCGGCGGACATCGCCCTTGGCCTGGGCCTTCTTCCGCCAGTCCAGCACTAGCTTCTCCTCCTTAAGAGTCTCCAGTAGCTCCCGACACATGGCCTTCACCTGTGCCACCTCCTTGTCTGTCATCTCGGGCGCTGGCTTGGTGATGATGTCGAATAATGCCAGTTCCTCTTCTGTCAGTCCTTCCCGGATCGCCCGGTGGTCTTCTTCCTGAAGCTCCTCGGTAAATTCCAGTAGTTGCTGGAAGAGTGTCTCAATGTTCACACTGCCGGAGTTGTACTTCTCGATGAGTTTCTTGAGTTTTTCCATGAAGTCGGTACGGCTGGGGTTTTTTGCCACCATACTCTCTAGCTTTTGGCTCAAAAGCGCTCTCAGCTTCTCTATCTCGGTACGCTTCTTCCCTTTGGTGAACCGCTCTTTGAGCTTCTCGAAGTCGATCTGGCTGAGGTCAAAGAGTTTCTTCTCATCTGTCTCCTCGATGACATAGGGCACCGGAGCCACTGACTGATCCAGCAGGTCGTCCACGTCCTTCATTACCTGAGAGATGTCGACCTCGGGCTCAAGCGCTTTGATCTTCTGGGCCAGCACCGAAAGCAACACAGCATCAGGCGCAAGTTCGTTGGCAGAAGGGTCAGGGAGAACCGCTCGATAGACCCTGGACGCAGTCCTGGCGAGGTTCAGAAAAGCCTTTTTGGTCTCCTCGCTCTCCAGTAGCTTCTCTACTGCGTCGTCCAGAAGGGCTACCTTTTCGAAGCCTCCCGCTTCCTTTATCGCTTCAGCATTGACCTGTTTCTGGGAGAGGAAGGTGATCCCTCGCGCCAGTAAGTGTTTGAGGTGCTCTACCAGTTCTGCCTTTTGTTGAATGGGGGCATCAGTGCCTGAGCCACCCTTGCCGCCATATGGAGGATGATCTTCCTTGCTTTGTGGAGCGCCACCATAGATGGCCAGCGCCTCCTGCAGCTTCCTGAAGACGCCCGCATAGTCCACGATCAGACCCGCTTCTTTGCCGGGGTACTTCCGGTTGGCCCTGGCAATAGTCTGCATCAGGGTGTGGTTCTTCATCGGCTTATCGAGGTAAATGGTGGAGCAGGATGGCACATCGAAGCCGGTGATCCACATGGCACAGACGAACACCAATCGCAGCGGCCCGTCAGGATCCTTGAACTGCTCATCGAGGTCTTCCTCCACCATGCGCTTACGGTGAGGCAGGATGTCGAGACCCTTGTCCGCCAGCTCCTTCACCTCGTTCTGGCCCTGGGAGACCACCACCGCCATATCGGTCGTCTCCAGTACCTCGATCTTGTGCTTGAGAGCCTCCTGCTGCTCCTTCGGGGCAGATGCCAGATCAGCCTGTAGACGAGCCAGGTAGTCATTCCAGTGAGCCTGAACCTTGTCGTACATCTTTACGGCGGTGGCCTTGTCGATGCAGACCATCATCGCCTTGCCCTGGTGCCCCCTGCCAACGAAGTGCCGTACCAGATCCTCGGCGATGGCTTCCAAGCGGTCATCGCGGGTGATCAGGTGGTATTCACGGGCGAACACTCGCTCGACCTTCTTCTCCTGATCCTCGTCCAGCTCTGCATCTTCCAGCAGTCGGGTCAGATCCTCGTTTAGGTTCTCGTTGATCAGCTGCAGTTCGGGTATACGGTTCTCGTAGTAGAGCGGCACCGTGGCGCCATCGGCGATGGACTGGCCGAAGTCGTAGACCGAGATGTAGTCACCAAACACCTCCTTGGTCTTCTCTTCACCAGCCATTAAAGGCGTCCCGGTGAAGCCCAGGAAGGCGGCATGGGGGAGCGCCGTACGCATGTTCATCGCCAGGGTGTCGTACTGTGAGCGGTGAGCCTCGTCGGTGATGACGATGATGTCCTGGCGGTCGGAGAGCTTGGGATATGTCTCACCTTGCTTAGTTCCGAACTTCTGGATCAGCGTGAAGACGTAGCGGTGATCCTCGCTGAGCAGCTGCTTGAGGTGAGCACCGCTCTCGGCGTGAGCCTCCACTTCGTTGACTGCACCCGTAGCAGCGAACGTCTTGTAGATCTGCTCGTCCAGCTCGTTGCGGTCGGTGACGATCACGAACGTCCAGTTGCCGGTAATGGTGCGGTGGATCTTCTGGGTGAAGAACACCATAGAGAGCGACTTGCCCGAGCCCTGGGTGTGCCAGAAGACACCCAGCCGACCGGCCTCACCGGTAGGGCGGTTCTTGATTCGCTGTAGCTCGGCGATGGCCTTATTCACCCCGAGGTACTGATGGTTCTTGGCAATCTTCTTGATGGTGCCGCCCTGGGCCTCCTCGAACACCGTGAAGTTCTCTACGATGTCCAGCAGCCGCGTCCGCTCGGCGATACCACGGATGGCGGTCTCCAGGGATACCACCCCTTTCTCACCCTCGTCGTTGATCCGCTTCCACTCGAATAGATGCTCCCAGGGGGAAAAGGTGCTGCCCACAAGAGTCTCGGAGCCGTTAGAGAGCATCACCACGGCGTTGTAAGTGAACAGCTGAGGGATCACCGAGCGGTAGTCGCTCAGGTTGCCGTCATAGGCGGCCTTGAGGGTCTTGTGGCTGGCCTTCAGCTCCACGAACAGCAGCGGCAGCCCGTTCACGAAACCGACAAGATCAGTACGTCGTGTATGCAACTCCCCCCTTACCCAGAACTGCGAGGTCAGCAGGAAGTCGTTCTCCTCAGGCTGGCTCCAGTCGATCACCCGCACCGTTTCGATAGCGGTGCCACCATCGTCTTCGGACACCTCAACCTTCACGCCATCCTTGAGCAGCCGGTAAACCTCCAGGTTGGCGTTCACCGGGAGCAGCTTGGAGCGGTCGCGGGTCAGCTCCTCGATGGCCTTCTCCAGGGCATCGGCGGGCAGCTTGGGGTTGAGCTTCTCCAAGGCCACGCGCAGCCGGGGCACCAGCACCACATCCTGCTGTGTCTGCCGTCCCTCGCTCGATACCGTACCCGACCACTCTCCATAGAGATTGGCAGTGTCCCAGCCCAGGTCAGCGAACAGTTCGATAGCGGGCTGCTCGACCAGGGCATCTTCAGAGTAGGCATAAGCGGGGGATGGCGGGGGCGTCATGCGGCTTCGACCTCCTTGTCGTTAGGCATGGAGATATTGGATACGTCGATCTCACCTGAGACTAGCTTCGGCAGGAGCAGATCACGTTGGGTTCGAAGATTGACGTTCTTCCGTTTAAGCCTCATTTCCAACTCATACATAGGCTCAAGCGCGTCAGCCATCATCTTCAACGTGGCTTCGTCGGGCACTACAACCTTCATGGCTTTGAGATCTTTGGCACTCAGGTGAGCTACTGTTGTCCCAACGATGGTTTCTTCCAAGTGCTTGATCGGCCTCTCGATGGTCAAGAAAAGTAGGTATCGAGACATTGGCTGAGTGGGTCTGAATCTGGCAACTCGCTGAACAAGCCATGCCGTGCCTCCAGCCCACTTACCCATATGGAACTGGCCGTCCATCCCTACAAGGATGTCGCCATTCTCGATGATATGCTTGGGCTTGCCTTCTTCAGTTGTGTAGGTCTTTACCTGCCCATCGCGAATGTCACGAATCCTGACCGCACCCAGTCCTTCGCCTTGATCATTAAACTGCTTGGCCTTGAAAGGATGCCCGTAAGTGACTTCGGCAATATCGTAAAGACCTTTGACTTCCCACCCCTCAGGAATCTCCCCAAGCTCACTCTCCTTGAAGCTCACCTCCTCATGCCCAGGGAATCGGAAGTGGACGAACCACTCCTCGTACAACCGCCGGGCCATTTCCTCAAGGATCTCGATCCGGCGCGTATTGTTCTCGATGAGGTCATCGTAGGTGGAGATCAGGCTGACTATCCGGTCTTGGATAGGCAGGGGCGGAACGGCAACTTCCAGCCCTTTGAGTATCCCTAAACTGATCCCTGGAACTGCTGCTCCTTTTGCATAGCTTTTCACATAATCAACGCCGAGGCTGCTTGCGAAGTAGAGGTAAGCATACAAAGGCCTCACTATCTCTTTGTTAACCCTGAGCTTCAGTTGCTTGTTGGAAATTATGTATTCTTCAAATGGTCCATCTTTCGGAATGATTCCAATGTGACCAATACTCCCCAGCAAGTGAAGATAAGATCATCCTCTACAACGTGCTGCGCTGTGTATTTCTTTGCCCGCTCCTCTGAAACATAAACAAAAGTATCTGAGACGAAGCGTTTAACACCGGCTGTCAAATTGCTCCCGCGAATAACCGGAACGCCTTCATCCACGAAATATTTGGAAGAGATGGATGAGCCAAACGGACCAGCAACGCACGAACTTTTTTCGTCAGCCTTCAACTCATCAACCGTGAGTACTTTCCAACCTGCTGGTATGGGCTGTCTTGTAAGAGGATGAGAAGGTCTCATTTGGTACCTTCCATCAGTAGCGAGGCAACATTATTTGACACCTCCGTCTCAAGCTCTCTCGCCTCAGCGTTCAACACTTCCAACTCCTCAGCCAACTCTTCCAGCCGCTCCGTGAAGTCCACATCCTCAGCTTCTCTCGCTGCCGCCCCGACATAGCGCCCAGGGTTCAGCGACCAGCCCTGCGCCTCGATCTCTTCCCGAGTTGCCACCTTGCAGAGTCCAGGCACATCAGTGTATCCCTCGCTCAGCCCCTTCTCAGCCAGCAGCGGCTCACTGCCCTGATCCAGCTCGATCTCTTCGCCACGGTAGAGGCGGACGATATTGGCCAGGAACTCGACCTGCTCTGGTAGCCAGTCCCGGTGTGCCCGGTCGATCTGGCGATAGAGGTGGCGAGCATCGATGAACAGCACCTTGTCGCCGCGCTCGGTCTCACTCTTGGCTCGGTCGAAGAACCATAGGGTGCAGGGTAGCGTGACGGTGTAAAAGAAGTTCGGCCCCACCGAGACGATCACGTCCACGGCACCGGACTCGACCAGCTTCTGGCGGATTACCTGCTCGCTGCCACGGGCATCTCCCGCTGAGTTGGCCATAACGAAGCCAGCTCGTCCGGTCGGCTTCAGCGAGGCGTAGAAGAGCTGGATCCAGAGGTAGTTGGCGTTATCGGTCTTGGGCATCCCGAAGGGGAACCGGGGGTCGCCCTCAAGACGCTCCTTGTCCACTCCCGAGACGTTGAACGGGGGATTGGCCATCACGAAGTCGAAGAAGCCGTCACCGTTCTTGTAGACCGCCCCGTGAGGATCCTCGTAGTAGGTGTTGGAGACCCGCACATCACCGGAGAGGCCATGCACCGCCAGGTTCATCTTGTTGAGGTTGACGGTGGTCTGATCTTTCTCGGTGCCAAAGATCGAGATTTCGTCCATGGCCGTCTTGTGGTGACGCTCCACGAAGTCCGCCGAGTGGACGAACATACCGCCTGAGCCACAAGCCGGGTCGAAGATGCGCCCGTGGTAGGGCTCGATGATCTCGACGATCAGCTTGACGATGGACTCGGGAGTGTAGAAGACACCGCCTTTCTGGCCTTCCTTCAGTGCAAAGTTGCCGAGGAAGTACTCGTAGACCTTGCCGAAGGCATCCCCTGACAGATCAACCGGAGCGAGCTGCTTGAGCAGTTCCTGCAGCACCCAGTTTTCCAGGCGCGTGTAGGTTCGCGGCAGGGCACCCTTGAGGTCGGGGTTCTCGTCCTCGATGGCCTTCATGGCATCGTTGATGGCCTTGCCGATGTTGTCGCCCTCGGTGAGCGACAGCAGGTGCGAGAAGCGGGCGGTCTCAGGGAGGAAGATCACCCCCTCGGCCAGGTAGTCATCCTTGCTCACCTTGCGGCGGCCACCGGAGCCCACCGGCCCGAGCTTCTCCTCGGCGGCTGAGTACTTCTTGTCGGCGTACTTCAGGAAGATGAGCCCCAGCACGGGGGTCGAGAACTCGGCGGGCTTGAGGCCAGTGTTGGCCCATAACTGGTCAGCTGCTGCCCATAGGCGCTTCCCCACGTCTCCGTTAACCAAGGTGTACTGCTCCTAATGCTTATTGGTGATTCTGTGCTTCATATTAGCTATGCATCTTACTACAGCAAGAGCACCCGCTGGCAGATAGCGCCGAACCCCTTCGCTCGTGCAATTGATGAACGCTGTCATCATATGCGCGAATGGATATTAAGCTGTTGATAAATAAGATGTTTTAAAAGTTATCTAGTGATGGTATATCAATAGGGTCGTAACGCATGACTGGGGAGGGTATGCCATGAAATTCGAGATTGGACGCTGGGGAGCCAGTATAAACATCAGGGACTTTAGCCTGAGTGTCTTTCTAGGTGATGTTCACCTGAAGGTTCCTTCAGTGGTTGAAGTCGCTTGGAACTCAACAGGCTTCTACTGCGAGAAACTCGGGAAGCCGGGGAGGGAGGGGCAGGAATGAATTCCGGAGTACCTTCATTGGATCGTATTGCCATTCATCGGTTGCTGTCTGCCGTTGAGGAAATCAGGAACATCTCCACTGACATGCCGATGCAAACGCTGCATATCCTTCTGCTTGTGGCCGCAAACCCCGGTATCACAATCGCCGAGCTGATCAAGAAGACAGGGCTCTCTCAATCCTCATGTTCTAGGAATCTTGCATTGCTATCCAAGACGCATCGGTTGGGAAAGCCTGGCTTGGATTTGGCGGAAGCGAGAGAAGACCCTCGGGAGCGTAGGCGAAAAGTGGTCAGCCTGACTCCCAAGGGTCGAGAAACGGTAGCCCTTATCGCTGATAGTGTCAGGTGACTCTAACGATTACGGAATCAGTCCCGCACTTTTCGCAATGCTTGGGAACTTATCAAGTTCGTGCTTCATCCGGGAGAGCGGGTTGGTTCCGTAGGTGGCACCCACGTTGGCTGCTGCGTGGCCGGTTATCCAATCGTGAACGTACTCATCGATGGCTGCTTGGCGGCAAAGTGTTTTGAATGCATGGCGAAATCCGTGATTCGGGCTGGCCTTGGAGTTTAACCGCACCACCTCTTTCAGATATTTGCTCCAGAGTTTCCCAAAGTTGTGCCCGTATCCTTGATTGGGATGAACGGTTAGCTTGGGGAAGAGCCGCCCCTGTTGTGGAAGGCTGGACGCATAGTCAATGAAGCCGAGTTGAATCAGGTCATTGTGCAGCGGGACTTTCCGGCGACTACTGCCGGTCTTCAGCCTCTGATCTTCCTCATTTCTCACATAGAGATACCAGATGCCGGTCTCTTCTTCTTGAAGTACATCAGCAACCAGCAGTTGGGCCATTTCCTCTCTTCGCGCTCCGGTGTAGATGTAGAGTAGGGGAAGCCAGAAAAATGCCTCTCCATAATCTGCTCTGGTGGGGCTCCATTTGCCTTTGAAGACAGGGCTGGTGAATATCTGCATGAGTTCAGACCATGTATAGGCTTTCTCTTCGTCTTGTCGAAGGGGGGCTCTCTGAGCGGCCTTGGTCAGTTGGCGGATAATGCCGGAGGCCGACACTGGGTCTTCGTGAATGGCTCCGAGGCGGCGATAGGCGAAGTTCAGAACTGTAGACAGAGCCCTGAGCTGTTTTTTCACAGTGCCGAGGCTGGCCGTCGGGAGGTTTTCTGCCTCCGCTTTGGCGATAAGCTCAGGAGCCGTCAATCCCTTCATGCCCTTGCCGCGAGTCGGCATCTTGCCAAGCGAGTTGCGGAATTCCTGGATCATCCCCCGAGTGATCGCACTGACAGGCAAATCACCATGCAGCTCAATAAAGCGAGTAATGACAGTGGCAAATTCAGCTATGGTTTTCGCAGTGCTCCGATTCTCGCCATCTGTGAGGCGCTTGTCTTCGGCCCATGCGTCCAGCACCGAGGATAGCTTTGGCCCAGCGGCTTTAGCCTTGGCTTGTTCTTTCTCAGAGGTAAGCGGTTTCTGAGCATTGGGCAGGGGGAGGTCTGCTCTCCAGTCACCAGTCGAGCGGCGATGAGCTATCCGGCAAAGATCACTCCATCGGGCAAAGAAGGAGTTGATCAGGGCGCTGTATGCCAAGTCTGTACCATCTGGGAGCGGCAGTCGCTCGTGTTCCAGGGTCTCTTTGATAAAGCCGATGACAGCTCTTGCTCTTGCGCTGAAATCGTCCCCATCAATGAAGTCACTTACTGGAGCCGTTTCGCCACCTGAAAGAGCCAGACTACTGGAGGTACTGGCGGTAGAGGTGTGAGCGATGAAGTCATCCAGCAGACGTTCGTCGTTTTCCCATGCCTCCATTACATGCTTTGCCCAGCGATCTGCGAGCTTGGGAGCATCTGACGCAAGGACTTTGGTGTGCCCCGCAAGCTGGGCGCGAGCGGCAGTAAACATTTCCTCGCAGTGGGCGAGTTCAGCGGCAAATCGAGGGCGAGCTAGAGCAAGGTCGCGAGTCTTGAGTGAGCGTTTCCACTCCCTACGACCGATGATGTGTCTTATGTCGTGAGGTACTTCTCTGCGGAAGTAGTAAATCCCTGATCGGGGATGTTTCCAGGGCTGTGTCATTATCGGCATCTGTACCACCTTTCTGTACCAATTTGGGGAAAGGTGGATAGGGCCATAACCAAAAAACCCCTGAAACTCATTGAGCGTCAAGGGCTTAGAAATCTTGGTGCCCGGAGGCGGAATCGAACCACCGACACGGGGATTTTCAATCCCCTGCTCTACCGACTGAGCTATCCGGGCGTGTTGCGCTACTGCTGTGCAACGGGGCGCTATTAAACCGGTTTCGCTGTTTTGAGTCAAGGCTGAGGGGGAAAAATTTCCGGTTCTTTTGCGGATTGCTCAGCCTTTGATCAATAAGGGTTACTTTTCAGGCGGTACGTAGCCTTCGGCCTTGTCGAAGGGCTCGTTGTTGAAGAAGCGCTCCATCTGGGCCTGCAGGTATTTGCGGGTGTTCGGGTCCATCAGGCTCAGGTGTTTTTCGTTGATCAGCATGGTTTGTTGGTTCTGCCATTCTTCCCAGGCTTTCTTCGAGACAGTTTCCCAGATCTCCTGGCCTTTCTTGCCGGGCATGGGTGGGAAATCGAGTCCTTCCAGTTCTTCCTGGTACTTGCGACAGAAAACGGTGCGGCTCATGTCTGCTCCTGTTGGAATTGGCCGTATGAATAACTGGCGTCGATGATAACAGATCGGGGGCCCGGCGGGTCAGTGTGTGAGCTCAGAGCAGGGCAGTCTGTTCCGGGTTGGTCAGCAGTGTGCGTATCGGCGCAGGCAGGCCCAGGGTGAGGGCCTGGTCCCGGTAGAGCCAGCGCTGGTTGTCGTTATCGGCGATGGCGCTGGTGGTGGTTACCGAAAGCCTCGCAGGCTGGATATGCAGGTGGTAGTGGCTGAACGTGTGGCGGAAGCCGCCAATCAGTTCGGCGTCACTGCAGTCAAAGCCAAAGGCCTGTTCACAGGCCTCTGGAAGTTCATCGGGGCTGAAAGCCGGGTCGAGTTCAGGCAGACTCCACAGTCCGCCCCAGATGCCGCTTGGAGGGCGCCTCTCCAGCATGATACGGCCCTCGTTGTCTTCGAGGATGACCATCCAGGTGGTTTTTTCCGGTTTGGCCTTTTTGGGTTTGGAGCCCGGGTAGAGGCTGACTTCGCTATTCTCGTAGGCAAGGCAGCTGCTTTGCAGCGGGCATGATTCGCATGCGGGGCGCGAACGGGTACAGACCATGGCGCCGAGGTCCATGATGGCCTGGGTGTAGTCCCGTACCCGGGTGTCCGGGGTGTGTTGTTCGGCGTGTTCCCACAGGGTATTGAGTACCCGGGTCTGTCCGGGCCAGCCCGGTACGGCGTGGTAGCGGGCGAGCACGCGTTTGACGTTGCCATCAAGGATGGTCGCCCGCTGGCCGAAGGCCTGGGCGAGGATGGCCGCCGCCGTGGAGCGTCCGATGCCGGTGAGGGATTCCAGTTTTTCCTGGTCTGCGGGGAACTCGCCGCCAAAGTCGTTCACCACGGTTCTGGCGGCTTTCTGCAGGTTACGGGCGCGGGCGTAATAGCCAAGGCCGGACCAGTGGCTGAGCACGTCATCCTCCGGTGCCTTCGCCAGGGCCTGCACGTCCGGAAAGCGCTGCATGAAGGCTTGAAAATAGGGGATCACGGTGGCGACCTGGGTCTGCTGCAGCATGATCTCCGACACCCACACCCGATAGGGAGTGCGGTTGTGGTGCCACGGCAGGTCATGCCTGCCGTGTTCGTCGTACCATTCGAGCAGATTCCGGGCGAAGCTGTCACTCATCAGTTGAACAGCCCCTTCACTGCGTCCTTGATCTTGTTGCCTTCTTCGCCCAGTTGCTCGTCGATTTTTTCCTGAACTTTTTCCCTGGCTTTTTCTTTGGCGCGATCGGTTTCTTCCTTGACCTTGGCCCGTGCGGCGTTGGCGGCGATGTCCTTCAGGGTGTCGCGGAAGCGGGAACCGTCGAAGGAGCACAGACCGGCAGGGTCTTCAGAGAAGTTGCCGCGGCACTCAACCGGAACGACGGCGTTTTTGACGTATTCCGTGACGCGGCAGGCTTCGTCGCGGTGAATCTCGCCTACAATACGCAGGCCCAGTTCGTAGTCCAGGTTGGTCTGCTTCAGGTCAACGGTGCCGTCGCCTTCCAGTCGCATGCCGGCCAGGGCAGCGACCAGGTCGGTGTTGTTGAGGGTGTTGCCGCTGATCTTCAGTGTGCCCTTCATGTCGTTGAAGGGAGTGGTGGTTCCCCAGTCGCTGGTGCTCAGGCTTTCCTGATTTGCCAGGGCGATACCCTGGCAGGCCATGCGCGTCAGGTTCATCTTGCGGAATTCGCCTTCGGCCAGGTTGAAGCCTATTTCGCCGTTGGCGTTTTCACGCAGCGCTGATATTCGATTACCGGTAGTCTTCACGTCAACGGACAGGTTGGCGCCACCGGACAGCATGTCGACTTCCGCCAGGTCCGTCAGCAACGGCAGGGTCTGAACATTGTTGACCTTGGAACCGATTATCCATTTCGGGTTGTCCGTGCGGGCATCCAGGGTGACATTGGCGCCGAAGCTGCCGTCGTACAGTTTGCCGCTGAACTCATCCACTTTCAGTACGCCGTTTTGGGCGGTGATGGATGACTTGATCTCGTTGATGGTCAGGTTGCTGATGATCAGCTCGCCCAGGCCGAGGTCGATATCCAGGAGCAGGGTGCGCAGGGTTTCAAGCGGCAACAGGTCGCTTTCCTCGGCTGATGTCTGGGCGGTGCTTGCCGTTTCCTCGGAAGCATCGCCATCGCTGGCGGCTGCGTTGGCGCCCTCTTCCGGAGTGGGTGGCAGGTAGCGGTCTGCGTTGATGGCATCCCCTTGCAGGTTCAGTGCAACGGCGCTGTTGCTCAGGGTATAGCTGCCACCGCCAGTGAATGTGGTGTCATCCAGGGTGATGGACAGATCACTCAGCTCAACCGTGCCGGCAGGGCCACCGATGTTGGTGGAGAAGCCGACTGCTTCGAATACCTCTGGATCCTCGGTTTCGATGGCTGGCTGACCGAGCGCGGCCAGCAGGCTCTTGAGGGAAAACTCATCAATGCTGAGGGTACCGTCCAGTTGGGGCTGGTCGCCAAAGCCATTCACCGTCAGGTCGGTATTAAGTGTCAGGTCCGCTAGGCTAGCGGTAAAGCCGTTGATGCTGGCTGTCTCGTTCTCAAGGTTGGCTTCGATGGCGCCGGTCAGTTTGGCCGTCACTGCTTTGCCACCGAACGGGTCGCCGTTCATGTCGAAAACGGCCTCAAGGTCCGAGATGCCGAACTCGTTGAGAGCTTCGTTCGCAGCGAGAAGGGCGCTCAGACGGCCATCCACTTCCAGTTGGGGCTGGTTGGTTTCAACGCGGAAACTGATGTCCAGCGGAAAGCTGCTGCCCAGTGTAATGTCACTGGCATTGAGCGTGAAATCTTCCAGGGTCACGGACTGGCCAGTGGCCGCATCGTTGTAGTGAACCTGGGCGTTGCTGATTTCCACGTTCTCAACGTTGAAGTTCAACGGCTCGCCGCCTCCAGTCTCGGTATCCTCTGCCTGGGCCTGCTCGCTTTGCTGTTCTTCAGCCGGTTCCTGGCTTTTGTCCGCTTCCCCTTCCGGCATGATGCGCGTCCAGTTGCCGTTACCATCCTTGTCCACGCTCAGGCGTGCATCCAGGCCATCCAGCAGGAAGGTGTTCACCCGGGGTGACATGGCAATGAGCGACCAGAAGTCCAGTTGGGCAACCAGCTGTTCCAGCCGGACGAAACGCTCGCCTTCTAGGGTGGCTTCCACACCATTGAGTTCCAGGCCAAGGGGAATGAAAGACCAGCCGATATCACCCTCCAGGATGAGGTCGAGGTTGGTGTTGTCTTCAGCAGCTTTCTCGATCTGGGGTTTGTAGTCGTTGGGGTCGATCACCATTACGGCGACTGCAACAGCGGCAATGGCGAGGATGATCAGGCCGATGATGGCGAAGACGATGTAGCGAACAGCTTTCATAATTCAGGCTTCCTTCCATGTTTATGCGTTCGGGCAGCGCAGGGCGAACAGCTTAAGGATAACGCAGGGGTAACAAAATAAAAGCGCGGATGTATGACAATACGTTAGTGATAGGCCAAAATAGCGAACTGTTTTCTGACAATAGCGTGTAACAAGTTTAACAACTCTACAAAGACAAAAAGGAGCTGGCTGTGGCTATCACTGTATCGATCGAGCTGAACCGGGAACTGGATATACCGGGCAGTTACGATGATGTGTTCGACCTTCTGGCTGATGTGCCCCGTTCTGCCAGTCACTTCCCGAAAGTGGACAAACTGGTGGACCTTGGCGATAACGCCTATCGCTGGGAGATGGAGAAAGTCGGTGTCGACAAGCACGCCATTCAGTCCGTCTATGCGTGTAAATATTCCGCAGACAAGAGCGGCGGCAGGATTACCTGGGAGCCGGTAAAAGGTGAGGGCAACGGTGTGGTCCGTGGCTCCTGGACGATTACCTCCAAGGGGGATAGCGCCACCGCCGTCAAATTCCAGACCAGTGCCGAACTCACCGTGCCACTGCCCGGCATGCTGAAGCTGGCCATCAGTCCGGTCATCAAGCATGAGTTCAACAGCCTGGTCGATACCTATATGAGCAACCTGAAGAAAGCCTTCTGATATCAGACTATCAATGCCATTGAAGGTCATGGTGGGACTCGGGGATGCAGAAAAGGTATAATCCGCAAATAATCAGTTTCCGGCAATTTGCCTATTCATAACCTGGAGTCCCCATGGCCGAACGTAAGGCTCGGGTAGAGAGAAATACCCTCGAAACGCAGATCACCGTCGAGATCAACCTCGATGGCACCGGGCAATCCACCTTTGATACCGGTGTGCCCTTCCTTGAGCACATGATGGATCAGATCGCCCGCCATGGTCTGGTGGATCTGAACATTGTCTCCAAGGGTGACCTGCACATCGATGACCACCACACGGTGGAGGACATCGGTATCACCCTGGGCCAGGCCTTCAAGCAGGCCGTTGGCGACAAGAAAGGTATCCGTCGATACGGCCACGCCTATGTACCGTTGGATGAAGCGCTGTCACGGGTTGTGATCGACCTGTCTGGCCGTCCCGGCCTGATGATGGATGTTCCCTACACCCGCGCTGCCGTGGGTGGCTTTGACGTGGACCTGTTCGAGGAGTTCTTCCATGGTTTCGTGAACCACTCGATGGTGAGCCTCCACATCGATAACCTGAAAGGCAAGAATACCCACCACCAGATCGAGACGGTATTCAAGGCCTTCGGCCGCGCACTGCGCATGGCTATCGAGATGGACGAGCGCATGGCGGGTATTACTCCGTCCACCAAGGGCTCACTGTAACCGGTCACCGAAGGACACCGCATTACCATGAAAACCGTTGCCATTATCGACTACGGCATGGGCAACCTTCACTCTGCCAAAAAAGCGGTAGAGCATGTAGCCCCCGACGCCACCGTACTGGTCACCGACAATGCCGATCGGATCCGTGAGGCTGACCGGGTAATCCTGCCCGGCGTCGGCGCCATCCGCGATTGCATGGCCGAAATTCGCCGTTTAGGGGTAGACACTCTGGTGCGCGAAGTGTCGCAGGACCGCCCGTTCCTGGGCATCTGCGTCGGCATGCAGGCGCTGATGTCCCGCAGCGAGGAAAACGGTGGGGTTGACTGTATCGATCTGTTCCCGTCCCAAGTGCGTTACTTCGGTGACAATTTGACGGAAAACGGCGAACGCCTGAAAGTGCCACACATGGGCTGGAACGAGGTCTACCGGACCATCGAACACCCGCTCTGGCACAATATTCCCGATGGCGACCGCTTCTACTTTGTGCACAGTTACTACGTCGAAGCCGAAGGCAACGCCGACATCGCCGGCCGCAGTCATTATGGCGTCGACCTCGCCGCTGCGGTGGCGAAAGACAACATCTTTGCAGCGCAGTTCCACCCCGAGAAAAGTGCCCGGGCTGGGCTGCAGTTACTGAAGAACTTTACTGACTGGACTGGAAAATGCTGATTATCCCCGCCATTGATCTGAAAGACGGCAAATGCGTTCGCCTGCGCCAGGGCCGCATGGACGACTCCACCGTGTTCGGTGACGATCCCGTCGATATGGCCACCCGCTGGGTGGAGGCCGGCGCTCGCCGTCTGCACCTGGTCGATCTGAACGGCGCCTTCGCCGGTGAGCCGGTCAACGGTGAAATCGTCCAGGCCATCGCCCGCAAGTACCCGGATCTGCCGATCCAGATTGGTGGCGGTATCCGCTCTGCGGAAACCATCGAGGCGTACCTGAAAGCGGGAGTACAATGGGTAATCATTGGCACCAAAGCGGTGAAGGAGCCGGACTTCGTCACTGAAATGTGCAAGGAATTTCCAGGCCACATCATTGTCGGGTTGGACGCCAAAGATGGTCGGGTCGCTACCGATGGCTGGGCGGAAGTCTCGGAAGTCATGGCTACCGATCTGGCGAAGCGCTTCGCCAACGATGGCGTCGACTCCATTGTCTACACCGACATCAGCCGTGACGGCATGATGCAGGGCGTCAATGTCGAAGCGACGGCGGCACTGGCGGAAGCCGGTGGCATCCCGGTCATCGCCTCCGGCGGCGTCACCAACATGGACGACCTGAAACGTCTGGCGACCATGGCCGACAAGGGCATTCTTGGCGCCATCACCGGTCGTGCCATATACGAGGGCACCCTGGACGTGGCGGAGGCCCAGGCCTACTGCGACAGCCTCAAGGCATAAGGACACACACTATGGGACTGGCCAAACGCATCATTCCCTGCCTGGACGTAGACAAGGGCCGCGTGGTGAAAGGCGTGAACTTTGTCGATATCCGCGACGCGGGTGATCCCGTGGAGGTGGCCCGCAAATACAACGAGCAGGGTGCGGATGAGATTACCTTCCTGGACATTACCGCCAGCCATGAAAGCCGTGACACCACCTATGAAACCGTGGAACGTATGGCGGCGGAAGTCTTCATCCCGCTGACCGTGGGTGGCGGCGTGCGTACCGTCGAAGATATCCGCAAACTGCTGAATGCGGGGGCAGACAAGGTCTCCATCAACACCGCTGCAGTATTTAATCCGGAGTTCGTGCGGGAAGCCGCCGAGCGCTTTGGCAGCCAGTGCATTGTGGTGGCGATTGATGCCAAGCGGGTTTCAGCGGAGGGTGAAGCGCCGCGTTGGGAAATCTTTACCCACGGCGGCCGCAAACCGACCGGTCTGGATGCGGTGGAATGGGCGCGCAAGATGACGGAGTTGGGCGCCGGCGAACTGCTGCTGACCAGTATGGATCGGGATGGTACCAAGATTGGCTTTGATCTGGGCCTGACCCGCGCGGTTAGTGACGCAGTATCAGTGCCAGTGATTGCTTCCGGTGGGGTTGGTGAGTTACAGCATCTGGCGGATGGGGTAACCGACGGTGGCGCGGATGCGGTGCTGGCGGCTTCGATTTTTCACTTTGGGCAGCACACCATTCCTGAGGCCAAGGCGTTTATGAAGGCTCAGGGGATTGAGGTCAGGGAGTAGGCGGCAGAGCTTTGTCGGATTACGGCTGCGCCTAATCCGACGCCCCGGGCATCATCGGGTCCCTCTATTCACCTCTCGCGTAGGCCGGTCGGATGGCCCGCTTCTCACCTTCCGCAAACATCGGTCGATTATTATTCCGGATGGCCCACAGGCCGCTCACCGTTGCAATGGCGATGCCTTGCTCATCCAGCTTTGGCAGGTTTTTCTCAAGGTAGTCTACGGTCACCTTGTGTGGGTGGCCAATGCCGATGGCGCTGCCATTCTCGCGCGCCCGTTTTATCAGCAGCCTGAACTGTTGGTCGACAAATTCCTCAGTCTGCTCGTGGTCCAGAAAGACATCCCGGGTGAGGGTTGGTATGCGATAGGCGTCAGCCACCTGGCCGGCAATCGACGAGGCAATGGTGCGGCTGTCGACAAAGTACACCGGGTAAAGGTCCAGCTCGGACATCACCCAGTCCATGGGCTGCAATTGTTGGGTCAGCAGGCTGCCCATGTGATTGTTCACGCCTTTTACGTGAGGGATCGACTGTAAGGCCCGGCGCAGTGTGGTTTTCAGGCTTTGCCTGTCCATATCCGACGTTAACCCACCGGGGCCCAGCCCGAAATTCCGGGTATTCGCCATCGGTGCGTGGAGCATGACTTCCTTGTGCTTATGATGGGCCAGCTTTGCCAGGGCTACCGTGTGCCGACGATAGGGCAGGAAGGCCAGGGTGACCGGTTGCTCCAGGTTGGCCAGGCGCTTGCCTTCGTACAGATTATGGCCCATGTCATCGATGATGATGGCAATGGTCGGTGGCATCCCTCCCTTGCGGGCCGGTCCGGGCTCTTCGGCCCGGACTACGGACGCCAGCAGCGTTGCGACCAGCACTGATATCAGCAGTCTCAAGGGCTTTATTCCGTTTTATCAGCGCGGGACCCACGCTTGTCCAGAATTTTCAGGCCCTTGAGCAGGTTAAGTGCTGAGCGTAGCTGGTAATCCTGCTCCGCTGCGGACGTTTCCTGTTGCTCAGTTTTGGGGGCTTCCTCTCCCTCAGTCTGGCCTTCCAGGTGTCCGCTCAGGTCTGCTTCGGTGAAGAAGGGGCGGCCATCAATCTCCTGAAGTTCAGCGGGTTTGACTTCAATGTCCGGCTTGATGCCTTTGGCCTGGATAGATCGACCATTCGGGGTGTAGTAGCGGGCGGTTGTCATCTTGATAGCATGGGTTTCGTCCAGGGGGATGACGGTCTGAACACTGCCCTTGCCGAAGGACTGGGTGCCCATGACCACCGCGCGTTGATGGTCCTGGAGCGCACCGGCGAGGATTTCCGAAGCAGATGCCGAGCCCCCGTTGATCAGTACGACAATGGGGGTGCCTTCCATGATGTCCCCGGCCTTGGCGTTGAAGCGCAGGCGGGAACTCTGTATGCGGCCTTCGGTATAGACAATCAGGCCCCCGTCGAGCAGGGCGTCTGCCGCCTCAACCGCCGCCTGCAGGACGCCGCCCGGGTTGTTGCGAAGGTCAATCACCAGGCCATCAAGGTCGTTGCCGTATTCTTCTTCCAGCTTGTTCAGGGCGTCGACAAACTGGCTTCCGGTATCGGCCTGAAACTGGGTAATGCGGAGATAGCCATACCCGTTATCGATCATGCGGGATTTGATGCTGGTTACCTTGATGATGTCACGCTCAACATCGATTTCGATCGGGGCGCTTTCACCTTCGCGCATGATGGTCAGGGTCAGAACAGTGCCGGGTTTGCCGCGCATCAGCTTGACCGCTTCTTCCAGGGACATGCCCTTGACCGGCTGGTCGCCGAGCTTGATGATCAAATCGCCGGCCTGTACGCCCGCCTTCTGTGCCGGAGTGTCGTCAATGGGGGCAATCACCTTGACGAAACCGTCCTCCATACCCACTTCGATGCCGAGGCCACCGAACTCACCGGATGTGCTCTCCTCAAGCTGTTCGTAATCCTTGGGAGCAAGGTAGGTGGAGTGGGGGTCCAGCTCGGACAGCATGCCCTTGATTGCGCTTTCCAGCAGTTCCCGGTCTTCTACTTCTTCCACATAGGCGTCCTTGATGCGGCTGAAGACTTCAGTGAACTTGCGGAGGTCGTCGAGGGGGAGCTGTTTTTCCGGGTCGGGGAGCTGGATCTGGACCTGTTCACCACTCTGGACGCCTTCCAGAAGTTCGCCGGTGCGGTCATCGGTTTCCTGGGCGTGAATCAGGCCGGGAAAAGCAATAAAGCAGGTAATCAGAGTCAATGCGCGGATGGTTTTGGTGTTTTGTGTACTTCTGGCCCGTCTCATTCACTTATCCTGTGTTTATTCCGATGGTTGAGCAGTCCCCTGTATACCGGGACAGTATGGCGTCACTGGTCGGGTTTGTCAGCCCTCGCGCCCGATAACCGGAAGTGTGTCTATTTTGCCAGCCAGCTACGGGGATTCACCGGCTTACCGTTGCGGCGAATTTCAAAATACAGTGCCGGATCCTCGGTGCCACCGGTGCGTCCTGCAGCGGCAATGGCCTCGCCAGGTTCAACCCAGTCGCCGGGGCTGGTGTAGAGGCTGCTGCTATGGCCGTAGAGTGTCATGTAGCCATCGCCGTGGTCGACAATCGTCATCAGGCCGAAGCCCCGTAACCAGTTGGCAAAGACCACCCTGCCATAGTGTATGGCTTTGATGTCTGCGTCTTCGGAGGTGTTCATCAGCAGCCCGTTGCGGCGGAGTTTGCCGTCGGCATAGGGCGCACCAAATCCACTGAAAACCTTGCCTTTGGCGGGCCAGGGGAGTCTGTTTTTCAGTGACTTGAAGGGGGCAGACTCATTGGGTGCCGGGATGTTGGCTATGGCCTCTTCCACTTCGCGCAGCAGTTTCTCCAGGCGCTCCCGGTCAGCTGCCAGCTCCTTGCGCTCATCCTTCCTTTCGCGGATTTCCTTGTCCAGAGCGGCGAGTGTTTGTTTGCGCTGGGCCTTATTGCGGGTGAGCTTTTTCTGGCGTTCCGCCACATCGGCTTCCAGCTTGCCCAGTTTGACGCGGGTGGCCTCTGCCTGTTGTTGGGTTTCTCTCAACTGGCGCAGATTGGCGTTGAACACCTCAAGACGCTGAACGGTGTCCCGGCTGAGATATTCATAATAGGTCATGGTGCGGGCGATCCTGTCGGGATCAATCTCGTTGAGCAGGACTTTCACCGCAGGCGCATCGCCTTCCATCCAGGCGGCACGAATCTGCTTTTTCAGGCTTTCGCGCTGGCTGTTCAGGGTGCGGTTCAGCTCTTTTTCTTCCTGCTGCAGATTTGCCAGGCGCCGTTGCTGCGCTTCCGCCTGTTGGCGTAGCTCTCTGCGTTCACGGGTCAGGCGGCTGATATCCTGCTCAATGCCGGTCAGTTGCCTTTCAAGCGACGAACGGTCCTCTTCGGCATTTGCCAGCCATTGGTCAATGTCGGCAATCTGTTCCTTCAGCTCTTCAATCTGGCCGGGCGTGACGTCCTGGTTAGCCAGTGCTGGCAGCGCATTGAGTATCAATGCCGCTGCCAGTAACCGTGGGGAAAACAAGCGATCTCTCAACCGATGTTTACCAGGCTGTGCCCGGTCATTTCCGCTGGCGGCTCCAGACCCATGAGGGTCAGCAGGGACGGCGCTACATCGCTCAGGCTGCCGTCGTCCTTCAGGGTAACCTGGCGCGGACCGGTGTAAATCAGTGGTACGGGGCCAATGGTATGGGCGGTGTGGACCTGCCCGGAGTTGGGGTCGGTCATTTGCTCGCAATTGCCGTGGTCCGCCGTAATCAGTGCCTCGCCACCCACTTCGTCGAGCGCTTCCACAACACGCTTCACGCATTGGTCGAGACACTCTGCGGCCTTGATGGCTGCGTCGAGTTTGCCAGTGTGGCCGACCATGTCCCCGTTGGCATAGTTGCACACCACCAGGTCGTATTTGCCGCTCTTGATAGCTTCCACCAGCTTGTCGGTGACTTCCGGTGCACTCATTTCCGGCTGCAGGTCATAGGTCGCTACTTTTGGAGAGGGCACCAGGATCCGGTCTTCGCCTTCAAACGGTGTTTCAAGGCCGCCATTGAAGAAGAAGGTGACATGGGCATACTTCTCGGTCTCCGAAATGCGCAATTGGGTTTTGCCCAGTTTGGATACATACTCTCCCAAGCCGTTAACCAGCTGCTCGGGCGGATACGCGCAGGCCGTTTTGATATCGGCAGCGTACTCGGTAAGCATAACGAAGTCCGCCAGTTCCGGGTGCTTGCGGCGTTCGAAGCCGTCGAAGTCCTTCTCCACGAAAGTGCGGGTCATTTCCCGCGCACGATCAGCGCGGAAGTTCATGAACAGTACGGCGTCACCGTCGTTGATGGTACCCTCTGGTTCGCCCGCTTCATGGATTCGGGTCGGTTTGACGAACTCGTCGTTCTCGCCGCGCTCGTATGCCAGTTCCAGGGCAGACACTGGATCTGTGGCGGTAAATTCAGCGTCGCCGGTGGTCATCAGGTTGTAGGCGGCTTCCACGCGGTCCCAGCGGTTATCCCGGTCCATGGCGTAATAACGGCCTACAATGGAGGCCACACGACCTACGCCCAGGCTTTTCATTTTGGCAGCGGCTTTCTCCAGGGATGGCTTGGCGCTGCGCGGCGGCATGTCACGGCCATCAAGGAAGGCGTGAATATAGACTTCTTTTGCGCCCCGGGCCGCGGCCAGTTCGGCGGCGGCCAGAATGTGGTCTTCGTGACTGTGTACGCCGCCGGGCGACAGCAGGCCCATCAGGTGCACAGCACGACCGCTGCTCACGGCCTTGTCGATTGCCGCGCACAGTGTCGGGTTGCTGGCGAAGGTGCCGTCTTCCAGATCTTTGTCGATGCGGGTCAGGCTCTGGTAAACCACGCGGCCGGCGCCCAGATTCATGTGGCCGACTTCGGAGTTGCCCATCTGGCCCTGTGGCAGTCCCACAAACATACCGGAGGTGTTGATCAGGGTTTTGGGCTGTTGCTGCCAGAGCTTGTCCCAGAACGGGGTGTTGGCGTTGCTGATGGCATTGTCTTCGGCAGGGTCACGGTGGCCCCAGCCGTCCAGAATAATCAGTGCAGTCGGCTTACGCGTTGCGGTCATCACTTAATCCGGTATGGTTTGGAAGTTTGTAAACGGGAGTGCAGATTCTAACCGTTTTCATTCCGCTAGGCCACGGAGGTCTGCCTTCTGTCACTGGTTCAGGGTGTGTATAATCCCGCCAAACTAATTAACTGGGTGTTTTCATGGACAGGTTTATTGAATTTGCCGTCAACCACTACATTCTGGTATCGCTTTTCGTCGCGTTCCTGCTGGCGATTCTTGTGCTGGAGTCCCGTCGTGGCGGGCAGAAAATCTCAGCCCAGGGTGCGGTGAGCCTGATCAACCGTGATGAAGCCGTGGTGGTGGATATCCGCGACCGCAAAGAGTTTGGTGAAGGCCGTATTGCCGGCTCCGTGAACATCCCACTCAACGCGATCAAGAGTCGCGCCAGCGAGTTGAAGAAGTTCAAGGACAAGCAAATCATCGTGGCGGATAAAATGGGCCAGCATTCCGCCATGGCGGTGAAACAACTGAAAGCGGAAGGGTATGAGAACGTGGTTCGTCTCAATGGTGGCATTGCCGACTGGAAAAGCAGTAACCTTCCACTGGTCAAGAAGTAAATACTTAATATAAAAATGGGGGCCCTGGTGGTCACCATCAGAGAAACGAAAAGGATTGAACATGGCTGAGAATCAGCAAGGCGCAGCAGGCAGCGATAACCAGAACCAACCCCAGTTCGCGCTTCAGCGTATCTATGTGAAGGACCTGTCTTTCGAATCACCGAATTCCCCCCTGGTTTTTCAGGATCAGTGGAAGCCGCAGGTGAACCTGGATCTGAATACCTCTCACAACAAGGTAAGCGACAATCAGTACGAGGTTGTGCTGTCGTTGACCGTGACCGCGAAGGTAGGCGAGAAAGTGGCCTACATTGTAGAAATTCAGCAGGCGGGTGTATTCATGGTCCAGGGTATTGAAGGCCCGCAGTTGGGCCAGATGTTGGGCGCCTACTGCCCGACGATCCTGTTCCCGTACGCCCGTGAGTCAATCGACGGCATCGTGAACAAGGGCAGCTTCCCGGCCCTGATGTTGGCTCCGGTCAATTTTGATGCGATCTACGCCCAGGCGCTCAAGCGCAAGCAGGAAGAGGGTGAAGGCGCATCGAAGGAAGAGCAGACCCACTGAGGTTCGACTTCAGATATCTGCGTCCATAAAAAAACCGGCATCTGCCGGTTTTTTTATGTCTGGCTGAAGGGGAGGCCCGGGGTCAGACCGCGCCTTCAAAGCCCAGTTGTCGCCAGGCTTCGTAAACCACCAGGGCGGCTGTGTTGGACAGGTTCAGACTGCGGCTTTGTGGCCGCATCGGAACCCGCAGGCGATGCTCCGGTGGCAGTCCGTTCCGGATGTCCTCTGGTAGCCCGCGGGTTTCCGGACCGAACATCAGGTAATCGCCATCCTGGAAGCGGGCTTCGTGGTAGTGCCGGCTGCCCTTGGTGGTGAGCCCGAACAGCCTCTCCGGCAGCTCGCTATCGAGAAAGGCGTGATAGTTCTTATGCACTTTCACAGTGGCGTACTCGCTGTAATCCAGCCCTGCCCGCCGCATCTGTTTGTCCTCAAGGTTAAACCCCAAGGGCTCAATCAGGTGAAGCTGGCAGCCGGTATTGGCGCAGAGCCGGATAATATTTCCGGTGTTGGGGGGTATCTCCGGCTCGTACAGCACCACATGCAGCATGCAATCAGCGCTCGACCGCCAGGGCAACACCCATGCCGCCCCCAATGCACAGGGTGGCCAGCCCCTTCTTTGCGTCGCGGCGCTGCATCTCGTGCAGCAGTGTGACCAGAATGCGACAGCCGGAGGCACCAATCGGGTGGCCGATGGCAATGGCGCCGCCGTTTACGTTGACCTTGCTGGTATCCCAGCCGAGGTCGCGGTTAACGGAGATCGCCTGGGCGGCGAAGGCTTCGTTGGCTTCCACCAGATCCAGATCATCGACGCTCCAGCCGGCCAGTTTCAGGCAGCGCTGGCTGGCGGGAATCGGGCCGGTGCCCATGATGGTGGGATCCACGCCGGCGTTGGCGTGTGCCTTGATGGTGGCCAGCGGCGTCAGGCCCAGTTCCTTTGCCTTGTCGGCGCTACATACGATAACGGCTGCGGCACCATCGTTCAGGGATGAGGCGTTGCCGGCGGTGACCGTACCATCCTTCTGGAAGGCCGGGCGCAACTTGCCCAGACCTTCGGCAGTGACGCCATCACGGGGATTCTCGTCCTGGTCGACGACCAGCGGATCGCCCTTGCGCTGAGGAATGCTGACCGGAACAATCTGACTGTCAAAATAGCCGGCATTGCGGGCGGCAACCGCTTTCTGCTGGGATGCCGCAGCAAACTCATCCTGCTCTTCCCGGCTGATGCCGTATTTCCCGACGATGTTCTCGGCGGTGACGCCCATGTGGTAATCATTGAACGCATCCCACAGGCCATCCTTGATCATGGTATCGACCATGTTCCAGTCACCCATGCGTTGACCGTTGCGGCTGTTGGGCAGTACGTGGGGCGCCTGGCTCATGCTTTCCTGGCCGCCGGCGATCATCAGCTCGGCGTCACCGGTGCGGATGGCCTGGACCGCCATGTGAACGGCCTTGAGGCCGGAGCCGCAGACCTTGTTGATGGTCATGGCCGGTACGGAAGCCGGGATGCCGGCATTGATTGCAGCCTGGCGGGCCGGGTTCTGGCCGCAGCCGGCGGTCAGAACCTGCCCCAGGACCACTTCGTTGATCTGGTCAGCCGGGACGCCGGTTTCCTCCAGCAGTGCCTTGATCACGGCGGACCCCAGTTGGTCGGCACGCAGGCTGGAAAGGCCTCCGCCGAAGCTGCCGACGGCGGTACGTTTGGCGGCTACGATGACAACATCACGCATGGATTTTCTCCGGTTCTGAAAGGCGCAAGGCAAAGCTGTTCGCCCGCGCGGGTAGGATAATACTTGTCCGCATTGTAGCGGAAAGCCGTGACGCACCAAAGCAGCGGTTGGTGTACTGGCATTTTCAGTGCGGGTGTTTTGGTATCAGCTCGGCGATGCGGTGTAACCGTTCCCGCCGGATAGCCTCCCCCAGACCCTTGCCCTTATGCCCTTGCGTCATCAGCTCTCTTGCATCGACGGCGGCCGCAACGCCGGCAGACTCCTGCAGCAGATTCACGGCTGCCCCGTACCGAAGGGGCAGGGAGCATCTGAGAGCCGTCAGTAGCCGCTGGAATCTTTCTGGTCGCCGCCAGGTATCGGCTTCATCAAGCAGGGCCAGGATGCCTTGTTCGGTCATCCCTGCGTCTGCCTGTTCGCGAAGCTCCGGTGCCAGCCGGCTGGCAAGGCGTGCCATTTCCTGGCAATCGTTCGGGGCCTTGAGTGCCCGCGCCCGTTGACTGGTCTGGTCCTCGGGCAGGTGAGACAGCAGCGCAGCAAAGCGGGTTGCGGTATCAGTGTCACGGGCGGAAGCACAGTTAAGGGATGCCAGGGCTGGTGTCAGCACGGAGGCGTCGGACAGTTCCGGGATAAGAACCGCTAGGGCGTGACATGCCTGAAGCACGTTAAAGAAAGTAACGGGATCGTTTTCGTGAAGGGCTCGCTGGATTTCCTGCCAGACCCGCTCCGGTACCAGGTGATCGACCTCGCCGGACCCCGTCATCTGCTGCATGAGTTTCATGGTGCTGTCTGCCACATGAAATCCCATCGGAGCCAGACGAGCTGCGAAACGGGCGGTACGGAGTATTCTCAGAGGGTCTTCCGCAAAGGCTTCTGAAACGTGACGCAATCGCAGCGCTTCGATATCGGCCTTGCCATTGAATGGGTCTATCAGTTCTCCGGACGTGGACCTGGCCATGGCATTGATGGTCAGATCGCGGCGCCTGAGATCGTCTTCCAGAGTAACGTCCGGCGCGCTATAGACAGTAAAGCCATGGTAGCCCCGGCCATCCTTTCGTTCGGTACGCGCAAGGGCGTATTCCTCGCGGGTAGCGGGGTGCAGGAACACTGGGAAGTCGGCGCCAACCTGTTTGAAACCCTGTTTTAGCATCTCCTCAGGGGTGGCGCCAACGACGACCCAGTCGCGGTCCTTGACTTCCAGGCCGAGCAGTTCATCCCTCACCGCGCCGCCAACCAGATAGATCTCCATGGATCCCGAAGTTCTCCAATACCGGAAAATGATCCGTGGATTATCGGCGGTAGCGGCGGCCGAGGCAAACCGTACTCCTGGCTTAGTTAGAAGGCTGCACCCAGTTCGATGGCTACACCTGTGTCCGCGTCGCTGAACAACGCGCCGATATCCAGACGAGCGCCAAATGGCGACAGGCCGATACCGGCGGTGAGCTGGGTTCTTTCCTCAATGCCGTCGTTATTTTCGTTGCTGGCGAGGTTCTGGCGGACGCCGGCCCGTAACTGGGCGTAGTTGAATGCATCGAATTCCGCGCCAACGGCCAGCCACTGGGTGTCATCCTCATAGCCAAAGGCTTCCTTTTCGGTCAGATCCAGCTCGGCGGTCAGCACATGGAAGTCGCCTTTGTGGGCAATGCCGGCGGTGACCATGGGATGGAGTTTGAGCTTTCTCTTTTCTTCACCCAGTTCCGGGCGACTGGCGGCCGACTCCAGATCCATCGGGATGGCGTTCTTTATAATGGCGCCGGCGGTCCACTCATTATTGTCACCAAAGGCATAGGCCGCTCCAAGGTCGAAGTTCAGTCCGCTTTTGGTGGTCTCGAAATCATCGCTGTCGAAGTCGTCGTCCTCAAAGCCGGAAACCGTTTCCGTGTACTGGAATGTGCGCAGCTGAACGTACTTCGGTGAAAAACCGATCTGGAATTTGTTGCCATCTGCAAGTTCCACGGAGCGGGCGAGTGAGACGCCAACCTCGAACACTGCCGAGGCAAGAATTCTGCCGCGGGATAGCAGATCCCGATCCAGGTCAGCCGTGGCCAGTGTCGCCTCGTCCGCGGTTTCCAACTGCTGAAGGAAAGCATCATCCTGTTCATCGAATTCGCCACGAACCGTTGCCCGCAAATTGCCAGTGGAGAAAAAGCCGACTGAGGACTCGTCGGTGGGGACCGACGCAGCGATAGCCAGTCCGACGTCAGCGCGAACTGTGTCTTCGTCGAACTCGTTGAGTTGACGGCGTAGATCGCCAGCAATACGACGGGCTTCATCGGGGTCGGAGGTGCGGTCCATCTCCTGGAAGCGGTCAATGTTGGCCTGGATATCGTCGATCTGGTCTACGGTTTCTTCTTCGTCTGCGAAGCGGGCATTGACGGATGGAAGAATCAAACCAAAGTCATCGGCCCCGTTGTGCTGATCGGCAGCCAGCATCGCCGGGTTGGATAATCCTGCTGATGCTGGATGTGCCACTGCCACGCCGGTACCACCCATGGCAAAAGAGCGGGAAGACATGGGCTGTTGGGGGCTTGCCATGGTTGCGGTCGTAGCGAATGAAAGTCCGATAGCAATGGCCAACTTGGTCAAACGGTTTTCGGTCATGTGTTTTCCTGTTGTGTTTTTGGAGTTTTCATAGGGTCAGACGTTACACGGAAGTCAGGTTACGGTGGTTCCAGCTATTTCGCATGGGTGAACGGGTAACGGTTTGTTTTGATGATGTAAATGGCGGTATCTTTTTGCCGCTTGCGGCTTGAAGGTAAAAGGCCATCACGGCAATTTTTCCGTTAATCAATGGCCTGCAAAACATGGCGCGATTTTTTCATAGGGGTTTCGCACATGAGATTTTTCGGAGATTGGACATGACCCTGCGCTGGATTTTCGTATCTGTGTTGGTTGCTGTGATGGCCGGGTGCGCGCCGTTTGGGGAGTACCCGAGTAGCAGTGACGACCGCAGCCTGGAGCCGATTACGGTACGGGTGAGTGGTTTCGGAACCTATGAGGATGCATCCAGGGACCGTTTAAACACCCGGAAGCGATTGCTGGCGCGACGTGCGTCTCAGCTGGATGCCTATCGCAATCTGGCGGAGCGAGTTTACGGTACTGTCATCTATGGCAGCTCCACCGTGAGCGATTTTGTGCTGAACAATGACATGTTCCGTACTTACGTGGACAGTTATATTCGAGGCGCCAAAATGGTGGCGGTCAATGAGCACAGTGATGGCGTTATTGAGACCGTGATGGAGCTGAAGCTGGAGCCACGGTTCCGTTCCTGTGTTGCGGAAGTGTCTGATTCGCAGGTTCAGGACCTGTGTCCGGTTCCCATGCCACGGGGTAACGACAGTGTTGGGGATGTGCAAAGCCGCAGCGTTGACTCCCTGTACTATCTCGACTGAGTGACCAAAGCATTATGAACACCGTCCGTATACTGCTTGTATTGACCCTGCTGGCCGTACCTACGGCACAGGCTGTTGTGCTGGAGGGGGTGGGGCACGCCACCATTCATGGTGGTAACGTGGATGCCGCCCGTGACAAGGCCCGCAAAGCCGCACTGCGGGACGTCGCGCTGCAGTATGAAGCACAAATCAGCAGCCGGGACACGATGGAGAACGGCGTCGTCACTGAATCCCGGCTACAGGTGGCGTCTTCGGCCCGCGCCCGGGATGCCCGTATCGTGGATGAGTACCGCCAGGGTGACTTGCTGCGGGTTACGGTCAGGGCGGATATGTCTGAAAGCAGTCATTGCAGCGCCGGCGAGGCGTCAGGTCTGAAAAAGCGAGTGGCCGTCACCGGTTTCCCGATTCTGTATCCGGACCAGGCGCGGGTTGGCCGCATCGGCGATGCCGGCGAAATCTTGCCGCAACAGTTGCAGACCTCCTTGCGGGAATCCGGTCGCCTCCAGGTATACCGAGCCACTACGTCCCGGCTGTTCCGGGATCTGCTGAATGCGCCCACCCGGCAGCAGTTTGATAACCGGTTGACCAATGTTGTCCAGGTAGCTCGTGAGCTGGACGTTCAGTTCGTGGTGACGGGCGTAATTCGCGATCTCGGTGTGTCGGATCCCTCGGCCTGGGGGACGTCCGTGCTGGACAGGATGCAGCGGGGGGCGGGCTTGGCGAATCAGAATCGACGTTTTGTGGCGGACATGATGGTGTTTGATGGCTTCAGCGGTGCGCCGATCTATCAGCAACGGTTTGCCACGGAGGCCCAGTGGGATGCCGGTCCCGGTGCGTCCGCCGGTTTTGATTCGGCTGGATTCCAGGAAACACAGTATGGTCAGGCGGTGGGTGAGCTGATGGCCGACATGGGCGCGGCGGTCCAGGAAGCCCTCGCCTGTCAGCCGTTTATCACTCGCATTACTCGTGTCGATGGCAGCAAGGTGACGCTGGCATCCGGCGCTACGGCCGGCCTGCGTCCGGGCGATGAACTGAACCTGTATCGGAGTGAGAGCTTCTTCGATTCACTCGGGGGAACGCCGGAGCTGTCCGACAGCCAGACTCGGCTGATCCTGAACAATGTTCACCCGGATTTCAGCAACGGCACGATGCCGTTGTCCGGCGGTGAGATCAATATTCAGCGGGATGACGTTGCCATCGTCTGGTAATCAGGCGGTGGCAACCCTGGCGGCGGTATCGCGGATCTTGCCAACCATGGCCCGAAGACCATTGCCCCGGGTCGGGGAGATGTGACGGAACAGGTCCAGCTGCTCGAACAGTTCATCAATGTCGGTGGCCAGCAGATCCCTTGGGCTCTTGCCATTGAGGGCCACCAGGATGATGGCGGCCAGTCCGCGCACGATCATGGCATCCGAGTCGATCAGCAGATACAGTTTGCCACTGTCTTCATCGTAGTGATGAATCAGCCACACCTGGCTCTGACAGCCGTGCACGTAATTTTCCTCGGTACGGGCTTCATCCGGGAATGACGGCAGCTGCTTGCCAAGGTCAATGATAAAGGCGTAACGCTCTTCCCAGTCGTCCAGAAACTCGAAGCCGTCCAGCACGTCTTCCAGAGTGGTGTCTTTTCCGAGCGGATTGTTAAGAAAGGTTTGTTCGCAGGCAGTCATTTACAACATCCCCAGTTCCAGCTTGGCTTCGTCGGTGAGCATGTCGTTGTTCCACGGCGGATCAAAGGTCAGGTCAACCGTCACCTTGTCGACATTGGGGACATGCTCGACCTTGCGCTGGACATCATCGGTGATCACCGGGCCCATACCGCACCCCGCGGCGGTCAGGGTCATTTTGATGTAGACGTGGTTGCCGTCGGGGTTGCCATCGAGAACGCCATTCTCGATTTTGCATTCGTAGATCAAACCGAGGTCCACCACGTTGACCGGAATTTCCGGGTCGTAGCAGTTGCGCATGGCTTCCCACACCTGATTCTCGTTAACGGTGCCGTCTTCCGGGGTGTCAAAGCTGCTTTCCAGAGGCTGCTTGCCAAGGGCGTCGGCGTCGTGACCCTCAATGCGGGCAAGATTGCCGTTGACCGCAACGGTAAAGGTGCCACCCAGTGACTGTGTGATGGTCACAAAGGTATCCGACGGAATCATGATTTCGGTTCCGGCAGGAACAAGGCGGGCTTCCACCTCGCGTTTGGTCAGGACAACTTCCCGTTCTTGCATGCCTGTTCTGGCCTCGCTGTTTTCTGTCTTTGGTGTCGGATTACGCTGCGCTCATTGTGCCGTTCACCGGTAAATCCGACCTACGGTTGTTTTTCTCCCTCTCCCCTCGCGGGAGAGGGCCGGGGAGAGGGGGCAATAATTCATGCCACCGTAAAACTCTCGCCACATCCGCACTCGGCGGTCGCGTTCGGATTGCGGAACTGGAACATGGAGTTCACGCCTTCGGTCACGAAATCAATCTCGATGCCGTTCACCAAGGGCAGGTGTTCCTCTTTCACGTACACGTCCACGCCATCAATGTGAAACACCTTGTCATCGGAGGCGGCTTCTTCCACCCAATGTGTCTCGTACTTGAAACCGGAGCAGCCACTCTTCTTGATGGCGAGCCGGATACCCCTGGCTTCCGGCTTCTTGTCCAGTTGCTTGCGTACGTGCTTGACCGCGCTTGGCGTCATGGTGACGGCAACGGTCGGGGTGAAGACTTCGGCTGTCATAATTCCACCTCCATCAGGCAAACAGGCGCTGGATTTTCTGCAGGGCTGTGAACAATTGTTCCACCTCATCCAACGTATTGTAAAACGCAAAGGAAGCCCGGGCTGTACCGGGAACTCCGTAGAAATCCATCAGCGGCATCGCGCAGTGGTGACCGGTACGGATGGCAATGCCCTGCTGATCCAGCAGCGTTCCTATATCACTGGGGTGTAGACCGGCGATTTTAAAGGACATGACCGGGGCCTTGTGCTTCGCGGTGCCGATGATTTCCATGCCGGGTACGGTTTCCACCAGTTGATTGGCGCGATCCAGCAGGGCCTTTTCTGCAATCTCCAGCGCACGGCGATCCAGGCGGTTTACATAGTCAATGGCGGCGCCCAGGCCGACGGCTTCGGCCACCGCCGGGGTGCCGGCCTCGAACTTGTAGGGCAGGATGTTCCAGGTGGTGCGCTCAAAGGTCACCCGCTCAATCATCTCGCCGCCGCCCTGATAAGGCGGCATCTCTTCCAGTAGCTCGGCCTTGCCATAAAGTACGCCGATGCCGGTCGGTCCGAACAGCTTGTGGGCCGAGAACGCGTAAAAGTCGCAGCCCAGCGCCTGAACATCCGGCTGATAATGGGGCACGGCCTGAGCACCATCCACCAGGGTAATGATGCCGCGGGCCTTGGCCTGTTTTACCAGCGCGGCCACCGGGTTGACGGTGCCAAGCGCGTTGGATACATGGGTTATGGCAAAAATACGGGTGCGTTCATTCAGCAGGCTGTTGAACGAATCGAGATCCAGTTCGCCTTCCGGTGTGATCTGGACCGGCACGACTTTTGCGCCGGTCCTCTCGGCAACCATCTGCCAGGGCACGATATTGGCGTGGTGCTCCATCCGGCTGACCAGAATCTCATCGCCGGCTTTCAGGCGAGGGGCCAGGCCGTTGGCGACCACGTTAATGGCTTCGGTGGTGCCGCGGGTCCAGATGATTTCCCGGGTGCTTTCGGCATTGAGAAAGCCGCGGACGGTTTCCCGTGCGCCTTCAAATGCGGTAGTCGCCCGGTCACCGAGGGTGTGGGCACCCCGGTGTACGTTGGAGTGCATCTCGCGGTAATAACGGTCCATGGCATCCAGCACGGCCACCGGCTTCTGGGCGGAAGCGCCATTGTCCAGGTATACCAGCGGCTTGCCGTTCACCTGCTGCGACAGGATCGGAAAATCCTGGCGAATGGCGTCAACGTCAAACGCTGTTTTCTTGGCTGTGTTGGCCACGGACAGATCTGTCATAACCGGTCACGCCCCCTCGAATGTCTGATCAAAGAACTGGTTCAGTCGGGTGTGGGCGGTATCCCGTACCTGCTCCACCGGAATCTGCCCGACCAGTTCGTTAATAAACGCCATGGTGAGCAGAACGTTGGCTTCCCGCCGGCCTATACCGCGGGATACCAGGTAGAACAACGATACTTCATCCAACTGGCCGATCGTTGCGCCATGAGCACACTTGACGTCGTCCGCGTAGATCTCAAGTTCAGGCTTGGTATCTATCTCTGCACCGTTAGACAGCAGCAGGTTCTTGTTGTTCATGTCCGCATTGGACTTCTGGGCGTCCTGATGGATATGAATGCGGCCATTGAACACGGCGTGGGACTGATCCGCTGCAATGTTGCGGTAAGTTTCTTCGCTGTTGCAGTGGGCTGCCACGTGCTCGATGGTGGTGTGGTTGTCATAATGCTGTTTGCCCTGGGTTACGACCACGCCATTGAGCTTGCACTCGGCGCCTTCGCCTTCCAGGCGAACCTGCAGGTCGTGCCGGCGCAACGGGCCACCAAAGCCGACACAGTGGCTTTCAAAGCGTGAGCTGCGTTGCTGGCGTACGCCGGTTGCGCCGATGTGCTGGACATTATCGCCTTCCATATTGAGGCGGATGCTGGTGACGTTGGCGCCGTCTCCCAGGGTGAATTCCGTGACCGTATTGACCATGACGGATTCACTGCCGCTGGAGATGTATTCCTCCACCAGAGTGATCTGGCTGTGGCGGCCGGCATCCACGAAAATGCGCGGATACGCGGAACCACTGGCATCGGCATTGACTTCATGGACGATGAACAACGGCTGGTCCAGCACGGCATCCGGCTTCAGGCGGATCAGCAGGCCGTCCTCGAAACGGGCGGAGTTGAGCCGGGCCATCTGCACGGCTTTGTTGTCGAGGGTGCTGTCCATGCGTTCCGCCAGACTGGCGGCCTCGTCGTCATCCAGGTCGCCAAAGCGTTCAATGGTGATGCCGTCCAGGTCCGGGTAGTCACTGGCTTCCGGCATCATCACGCCGTTCAGGAACGACACCTTGTAACCAGGCACCGCCAGGCTGCTGCCGGCTTTGTGTTCAGCCGGCAGTGAAATGGCCATGTCGTCGGTCAGCTTCAGGTACTTGCTGGAGTACTTCCAGTTTTCCGTTTTGCGGGTCGGCAGTGGCATGTCCACCAGGGCCGTGCCCCGTTGTTTGCGCAGCGCCAGCAGCGGCTCAGGCAGTGACTGCCCGGCCGGATGAAGGAACGCGGCGGAAAGTGTTGGTGCTGGTTTCATTCCGCTCTCCCTCAATTGACTGAGTTGGCTGCCGCTTCTTCGTCATCTTTGATGCCGAGCCAGCCGTAACCGCGTTCTTCCAGTTCCAGGGCCAGTTCACGACCACCGGACTTGACAATCTTGCCGCCGGCCAACACGTGCACATGATCCGGCACAATGTGGTTCAGCAGGCGCTGGTAGTGGGTCACCATCAGGATGGCCCGGTCTTCGGCGCGCAGGGCGTTGACACCGTTGGAAACAACCTGAAGGGCGTCGATATCGAGACCGGAATCGGTTTCGTCCAGAATTGCCAGCTTCGGCTGCAACAGCAGGGCCTGCAGGATCTCGTTACGCTTTTTCTCGCCGCCGGAGAAGCCTTCGTTTACGCCACGCTTGAGGAAAGCCGGGTCCAAATCGACCTGCTTGGATACTTCCTTTGCCAGCTTCATGAACTCCGCCGCATTCATCTCGGGCTCACCCTTGTGATGACGCATGGCGTTCACTGCGGTACGCAGGAACTGCAGATTGCTGACGCCGGGAATCTCCACCGGGTACTGGAATGCCAGGAAAATGCCTTCGCGGGCGCGCTCCTCGGTTTCCAGGTCCAGCAGGTTTTCGCCGTTCAGGGTGATTTCACCTTTGGTGATCTCAAATGCCTCGTTACCTGCCAGCACCTGGGACAGGGTACTCTTACCAGAGCCGTTGGGGCCCATGATGGCGTGAACTTCCCCGGCCTTGATTTCCAGGTTGATGCCCTTGAGGATTTCCTTGCCCTCAACGGAGGCGTGCAGGTTCTTGATACTGAGCATTTGTCGGGTTCTCTCTTCTCTAAACTGTATGAATTCGATTATCTGCCGGTGTGCGGGCCGCTGTTAACCAACGGAGCCTTCGAGGCTCACTTCCAGCAGCTTGCCGGCTTCGACCGCAAATTCCATCGGGAGCTCTTTGAACACTTCCTTGCAGAAGCCGTTCACGATCATGGAAACCGCCTGCTCCGGGTCGATGCCACGCTGGCGGCAGAGGAACATCTGCTCGTCACTGACCTTGGAAGTGGTGGCCTCGTGTTCAACAATGGCGGACTTGTTCTTGCTCTCGATGTACGGGAACGTGTGGGCACCGCAGCGGTCGCCGATCAGCAGCGAGTCACACTGGGTGTAGTTGCGGGCGCCTTCTGCGCCGGGGCCGAATTTCACCAGGCCGCGGTAGGCGTTGGAGCTTTTACCGGCGGAAATACCCTTGGAGATGATGGTGCTGGAGGTGTTTTTGCCCAGATGCACCATCTTGGTACCGGTGTCGGCCTGCTGGTGGTTGTGGGTCAGTGCCACCGAATAGAACTCACCGACGCTGTTGTCACCACGCAGTACGCAGCTCGGGTATTTCCAGGTCACGGCGGAGCCGGTTTCGACCTGGGTCCAGGAGATCTTGGAGTTCTTGCCAATGCAGGCGCCGCGCTTGGTGACGAAGTTGAAGATGCCGCCCTTGCCGTTTTCATCGCCGGGATACCAGTTCTGAACGGTGGAGTACTTGATCTGGGCATCGTCCAGGGCAACCAGTTCCACCACCGCCGCGTGCAGCTGGTTTTCGTCGCGCATGGGAGCGGTACAGCCTTCCAGGTAGCTGACGTAGCTGCCTTCGTCGGCGATGATCAGGGTACGCTCGAACTGCCCGGTGTTGGCCGCATTGATGCGGAAATAGGTGGACAGTTCCATGGGGCAACGTACGCCCTTGGGTACATAGACGAAGGTGCCGTCGGAAAATACGGCGGAGTTCAGGCCGGCGAAGAAGTTGTCACCGTGGGGCACAACAGAACCCAGGTATTTCTGAACCAGCTCCGGATAATCGCGGATGGCTTCGGAAATCGAGCAGAAAATCACCCCGGCCTTGGCCAGTGGCTCCTTGAAGGTGGTGGCCACGGATACCGAGTCGAACACGGCATCAACGGCGACCCCGGCAAGCTTTTCGCGCTCGTGCAGCGGAATGCCCAGTTTCTCGTAGGTTTTCAGCAGTTCCGGATCCACTTCGTCCAGGCTCTGGGGCATGTCTTCCTTGCGCTTGGGCGCGGAATAGTAGGAGATCGAGTTATAGTCGATCTTCGGGTAGCCCACGTGAGCCCAGTTGGGCTCGTCCATTTCCAGCCAGCGACGATAGGATTTCAGACGCCACTCCAGCATCCATTCCGGTTCTTTCTTGATCCCGGAAAGGCGGGCGATAACGTCTTCATTCAGTCCGGGCTCGAACGTATCGGATTCGATGTCTGTTACGAAACCGTGTTCGTATTCCCGTTTGATCAGCTCGTTCACCTCTTGGTCGGTGGTCGCCATGATCGTCGCTCCGTATTCTCTCATCGTGGGCTTGTGGCCCTTGGTGTCGCCGCCAGTCACGTTGTCGGATCTGACAGGCGGATGTCATCAGTTTGGGTGTTGCAGTGGTCGCTCATCCTGTGAGTACGCCCTGCAATCGGTTGTTGGATGCCGGATTTTCCTCGCCCGCCTGCCGCTCTGGGGCAGGGTAAAAGGGGCGGATCCACCTCTTCTGGCGAGCGATTATACAATACCAGAGTAAAATAGTCAGGTATTAAATTGAACGCAGGGTGATTATACCTTAATCGGCCCATGGGGCACTAAGGGTGTGGCAATCGGGGTAATAGTCTGGTCGTTTTCAGGACTGAACTGGTCGGGGGAGGGCGTCGGGCGGGTCTGCCTCCCAAAACACGCCGTGAACCCATCCATGGGGGCTCCGTCTTGCCATCCCTGGCAAGACAGGGTTTTGGGAGGCAGCCCCGCCCGACGCCTCAGACTAATTGCTATTCTCCGGTGGGCAGGATTCGGGTGAGGTAGCTGTGATCAAGCGATGCCGGCAGTGCCTCAGGTCTGGGAATTCGAACGAAATGACCGCTGCCTGGGGCGTGGCTCATAGCCTCGCCATTCCGGTTTTCCATCGCATCGGCAGAGAAACGAATGTTGCCCGCAGGTGTAACCAGTTCCAGTTGATCGCCCGGGGCGAATTTGTTTTTGACGTCGATGGTCAGCCATCGGTCGTCGGTGTCGGCGATGGTTCCGACAACCTGTTGGGTGCCGAGGAACGAGGAGCCCTGTTCATAGGTCTGGTATTCCCGCGGCAGGTGGCGGCGCAGGAAGCCTTCGGTGTAGCCGCGGTTGGAGAGGGCTTCGAGTTCGTTCATCAGGCTCATGTCGAACGGCTTGCCATTCACGGCTTCGTCGATGGCACGGCGGTAGACCTGGGTGGTGCGGGCGACGTAGTAGGTGCTTTTGGTGCGGCCTTCGATTTTCAGGGAGTGCACCCCCATCTTTGCCAGTTCCGCTACGTGCTGGACAGCGCGCAGGTCTTTGGAGTTCATGATGTAGGTGCCGTGCTCATCCTCGTAAGCGGGGATGAAACTGCCGGGGCGGTTGGGTTCTTCCAGCAGGATTTCTTTTGGCTCTACTTCCTGAGCGCCGTTGGTGGCGGAGGTGGCAATCAGGTCGCCGGTGTGGTCATGGGTGTGTTGCACTTCCTTGTAGTCCCAGCGGCAGGCGTTCGTGCAGGCGCCCTGGTTGGCGTCGCGGTGGTTCATGTAACCCGACAGCAGGCAGCGGCCGGAATAGGCCATGCACAGTGCGCCGTGGACGAATACCTCCAGTTCCATTTGCGGCACTCTCTCGCGGATTTCACGGATCTCGTTGAGGGCCAGTTCCCGTGACAGGATCACGCGGCTGATGCCCTGGCGCCGCCAGAACTCCACCGTGGCCCAGTTGACGGCATTGGCCTGTACGGATAGGTGAATCGGCTGTTCTGGCCATTTTTCCCGCACCTGCATGATCAGGCCCGGATCGGACATGATCAGGGCGTCCGGTTTATGTGCGATGACCGGTTCGAGGTCTCGCAGGTAGCTTCGTACCTTGTCGTTGTGTGGTGCGATGTTGGACACCAGGTAAAACTGTTTGCCCAGTTGGTGAGCCCTTTCAATTCCTGTAGCCAGAGCCGCAATGTCCCTGAAACTGTTATTGCGTACTCTCAGAGAATAGCGCGGCTGACCGGCGTATACAGCGTCGGCGCCATAGGCGAATGCGGTTTCCAGGTGTTCGGGAGTGCCCGCAGGGGCGAGTAGTTCCGGGGTATTCATCGGGGCTCCGGGAGGGGAATTTGGCTGGGCATTTTGCCTTAACCGGAATTCCATTCCTTGATCCTGCTCAAAGGTCTTATTGATTGTTTTCGGCTAACATGTGTACGCTATTTGCATTGGCATATCGGGCCAGAGCCCAAGTGAGGAGGAACAACGAATGTCATCAGAGCCTCTGAGGAAAGAGGTCGCACGGGCGCCCCTCAGTTCAAGAGTGAGCTCGCTGATCAGTGTGCAACTGACTCGCGGTAAGGTGGGGGTTGAGGCCGTGGCATCGCAGCTGCATATGAGCCGCTATACTCTGCACAAGAAACTGAAGAGGGAGGGGTTGACCTTCGCGCGCTTGCTGGAGGATGTTCGCCGCAAGCAAGCATTATCCTACATGCAGGATAAAACCAAGCCGCTGGTGGAAATTGCCGAGCAGCTCGGTTTCTCTGAGCTCAGTGCATTCAGCCGGGCATTCAAGCGCTGGATGGGCACTTCCCCGGCTGAATACCGCTCAATCAGACTTTCTTGAACACCAGTGTGCCGTTGGTGCCACCAAAGCCGAAGCTGTTGCTCATGACCAGGTCGAGATTCTGGTTATCCATGCGTTCCCGCACGATAGGATAGCCTTCCGCGCCTTCGTCCAGATTCTGGATGTTGGCGGACGGGGCAATAAAGCCTTCCCGTTGCATGATCAGGCTGTAAATGGCTTCATGCACGCCAGCAGCACCCAGGGCGTGTCCGCACAGGGGCTTGGTGGAACTCAGCGGCGGAATCTTGTCGCCGAAGGTTTCCCTCAACGCTTTCAGCTCGGTCACGTCACCGGCAGGTGTGCTGGTGCCATGGGTATTTACGTAGCTGATTTCGCCTTCCACGTTCTTCATGGCGTGCTGCATGCAGCGCACCGCACCTTCGCCGCTGGGGGCGACCATGTCGGCGCCATCAGAGGTGGCACCGAAGCCGACAATTTCAGCCAGGATGTTGGCGCCGCGCGCTTCCGCGTGCTCAAGGGCTTCCAGGGCCAGAACTCCGCCACCACCGGAGATGACAAAGCCGTCCCGGTCCTTATCGTAGGTGCGGGAAGCCAGTTCCGGGGTGTCGTTGTATTTGGTGGACAGTGCTCCCATGGCATCAAACAGCATGCTCAGGGTCCAGTGGATATCCTCACCGCCGCCGGCAAACATGACGTCCTGACGGCCCAGGGCAATCAGATCCGCTGCGTGGCCAATGGCATGCGCGCTGGTGGCACAGGCGGAGGTGATGCCATAGTTGATACCGCGGATGCCAAAGCCAGTCGCGATGGAGGCATTGATGGCGCTGCCCATTGTGCGCGGCACCCGATAGGGGCCAACGCGGCGGAGGCCACGGTCACGATGGGTATCGATGGCATCCAGCAGTTCGACGGTAGAGGCACCGCCCTGGCCAAAAATGATACCCGTGGAGTCGGCCCTGATTTGCTTGTCGGTCAGACCAGACTGTTCAATGGCCTCACGCATTGCCAGATAGGTATAGCCGGAGGCCGGGCACATGAAGCGCCAGAGCTTGCGGTCAATCAGTTCCGGAAGGTTCAGATTGATCTGGCCGCAGACATGACTGCGCAGGCCGTTGTCCCTGGCTTCCTCGCTAAACCCGATGCCGGGACGGGATTCCTTCAGGGATTGGGTCACTTCTTTCTGATTGGTACCAAGGCTGGAAACAATGCCCATACCAGTAATTACAACGCGACGCATTTTGTTAACTCCTAAAAATCATCGGTCGAGGTGAACATGCCAACCCGGAGGTCCTTGGCAGTGTAGATTTCACGGCCGTCCACTTCCATTCGGCCATCGGCAATCGCCATGGTCAGTTTGCGCCTGATCACGCGTTTGAGATCCAGGCGGTAGGTTACCTTTTTGGCACTGGGTAGCACCTGACCGGTAAATTTCACTTCACCAGCACCGAGAGCACGTCCCTTGCCTTCACCTCCACCCCAGGCGAGGAAGAACCCGACCAACTGCCACATGGCGTCCAGGCCCAGGCATCCGGGCATAACGGGATCGTCGACAAAGTGCACCTTAAAGAACCAGAGGTCCGGGTTGATGTCGAGTTCGGCTACCAGGCTACCCTTGCCATACAGGCCATCATCGTCTGCGATATGCGTGACGCGGTCGAACATCAGCATTTCATTAATGGGCAGCCGCATGGAGCCAGGGAAGAGTTTGCCGTGGCCGCATTTGATCAGCTCTTCTTTATCAAAATGATCCGGGTACATAGTGCCGTTATCTCTGTTACAGAATGGTTTACTGATACTTTAGCTGTTATTTCGCGAGTCGCTATTGACCTTTAGTGGATGATTGCCGCTAAAAGAACCTGCTGAGTCGGGGGGCGTTGATTGTCGTCAAAGACCGATAAGACGGCTGCTGATAGTGTGGATAAACGCTGAACAAAGCGGCTTATGTGGGAGGTAATACCTATGTCCGGTGAGTGTCCTGATATCCATGGCGACATCCGGCGCGATGGAAGCCGGATCTGTGTGAGGTTGCATCGCGAACTTGGTCACTCGCCTGAATCCGTCTGGAAAATGTTGACGGATTCGGTCTGCCTTAGTCGGTGGCTGGCCCCCGGTGTCCTCGAGCAGAAAGAGGGCGGGCGAATCAAGTTGGACTTTGGCAACAGCGGCACCCCAATTGATTGTCGTATCAAGGCGTTCGAACCGAACCGGCTGCTTTCCTATTCCTGGAGTGCCGGGGAGGATCCGGAAAGGCCGCTGACCTGGGAACTGAGGGAGTGTCAGGCAGGTACGCTGTTAAGCCTCACACTGTCGCTGCCCAACGACCACCTCCTGGCCATTTCCTGTGCTGGCTGGGATGCCCACCTGGAAATGTTGATGGCAGCGCTGGAAGGCATCAGCATTCATTTCCCGGCGTCCCGTTTCCGGGAGGCCAGAGAGGTATTCGCAGAACTGTTGAAGCAAAAGCTGGCTGCCTGAATAGCGACAGCCTTGGCTTTAACCTAATAAACGGGCCTCTGCGGGGGCCTGTTATTTCTGGGGTTCTATACTGATGAAACTATCAGCCGGGGCGACCATCTGGCCTGGGGCTGGTGAGTATCCCGGTGTACTGGATCAGAAAAATGCCATAGGCAGCAAACCACAGGACTGTACTACTGCCAATGCCCGGGTGCCATGGGATGACACTGAAAGCCGTCAGCACGCGCACCACAGCAGCCAGATGAATGGCAACGAACGCGATCACCATACCTTTCGGCAACACCAGCGGCCGCCCGGTATGCCCCAGGGAGACCCGCGCGATTACGCCCAGAATCAGGCCGCCCACGGCGCCTGTGCCGGCGGCGTGGGTCCAGGCCGCGGCCGGCCAGCCGGCAAGTATGGAGCCGGCTAGCAGGACAAGAGCAACGGGAACCCAGAGTATGGACAGGTGCAGAATCCAGAGCAGCGGCTCTTTGCGGACCAGCCAGCCTTTCCATCCTGCCAGGCGAACCAGTATCAAGGTGGCGGCTGTTGTGGCGAGAATGGCTGTGGCGGTCTGCCAGCCCGTGACCAGAGAAACCAGCAACAGGACCATATTGAGAAATGTCGCCAGGTCCAGTGCAGGCACGGTCTTGACCACTGAGGTATCCAACCCCCGCTGGCGGAGCCATCCGGCAGAGAAGGCGGGGGTGATGCGGCCACCGATAATGCTGATCAGAGCCATGGCAACAATCAGCGCACCGTGACTGAAGGTCGGATCCAGCCGGCTTACGAAACCGATTTGCATGAGCCATAACAAGCCCAGAACCACCAGTATCATCAGTTGCCGTTTCTGTCTGGCCTGCCATATGCGCCAGCCGGCATCCACCATAACCAACGGCAGAAACGCCAGGTTGACGCCCTGTACCAGCCAGTCGGGGAGGTCAGCGCCGAAGGCCAGTAACAAGCGGCCCGCCAGCCAGACGCCCCAGAGTGCGGCCAGGCGAGTGCCATGGGTGCGTTCGGTTTGTGTCCATACGCAGACTGCAGTAAGCAGGAAGCCGGCGATGGCAGCAGCAAGGAAGCCAAACAGCATTTCGTGCTGGTGCCAGAACAGCCCGGGTATCGCCAGCGGAAGTTGAATGGCGCCAGTGACTTGCAGTACCCAGACGGGAATGGCAAACAGCGCCAGCACCGCCATCGAGAGGAAAAAGATGCGAAAAGGGTAGCTGAAGAGTTGGCTGATCCTGTTAATTCGGGCGGGCATTGAGGTGGCCTGCATGGGTATGGCTCCACTGGTGGTGCATTTATAAGAATCATTTTGCATGAATGTTATTGGGGAAAGCTATACCCAGTTGGCGGTATCTTTGCGTACAATGCAGCTATCACTTTGATTGACAACGGAATGAACTATGAGCGCCTACCTGATCCTGAAACAGATTCACATGACCACGGCGTACCTCACCGTTACTCTGTTCGCCTTGCGGCTGTTGCTGGATGCGGTGGGTAAACCCGACTGGCGACGGACGCCATTACGCTGGATTCCTCACGCCAACGATACGGTACTGCTGGTGGCCGCTATCAGTCTGTTGTTTGTCACGCCCTGGATGCCGTTTGTCCACGGCTGGCTGACGGCCAAGATTTTTCTGCTGGTTGGTTACATCGTGGCGGGGGTGTTTGCAATGAAGCAGACCGCAAGCCTGACGGTCCGATTGGTGGCATCGGTCTTGGCGCTGGTTCAGGTCATGGCCATTTTCCATCTGGCCATGACCAAGCCTTTCTGAGGAACTCTTTGTCAGCAAAGTAATCGGGGGCTACCGGCTTCCGGGCCTCTCGCTCATCTGCTCAGTCAGCTCTTTCAGCTGCTCCTGTACCGCCCGCAACTGGCGGGCAATTTCGTCCCGCTCGTCATGGGCTTGCTGGGCCTGCTTGGCGTTTTGTTCCTCGCTCATCACTTCCAGAATGGCCCCGATCATCATGTTCAGGAATACAAACGCGGTCAGGAAGATAAAGGTCAGGTAGTAAATCCAGCTCAGAGGGTACTGTGCCATAGTCGCGTACATAACATCCGTCCAGTCCTCAAACGTGGCGACCCGGAACAGTGTGAGCATGGCGATAGCCACATCCCCCCAGAGATTTTCATCCACCTTGGCAAAGAACATCGACCCCATGGCGGCGTAGATATAAAAGATGATAAACATCAGCAGGGCAATGTAGCCCATGCGTGGGATGGCCTTGAGCAGCGAGTTGATCAGGAACCGGAGTTCCGGCACCACGGAAACCAGGCGCAGTACCCGGAAGACCCGCAATAGGCGGCCCAACAGCACGGCCTCGGAATTATCCAGGGGAATCAGGCTGCCAATGACCACCAGCGTATCGAACAGATTCCAGCCATCAAGGAGGAACCGTTTCTTGTCAGCACAGACACTGAAACGGAAGAGAATCTCGATCAGGAAGAACAGCGTGATGGCATTATCGAGAACCCCCAGGATCTGCTCGACCAGAGGTGGCATATCATAGGTTTTGGCGCCAATGGTCAGTGCAGACAGAATAATGATGGCAATGACCGCGCCCTGAAAAACCTTGCTGGTTTCAATTCGGCGCAGTTGTTCAAAACCGTTGGTTGGACTCAATTCGGACGACATGGACGTCAGCGGCTCCAGATAGTTCGCGGAGCCCGAATTCTAAAGGCCAAAGGCCCGGTTGGGTAGCGCATTATTCAATCAGGCGGTGGAGAGAATGATCTGCCACTGCTCATCGGTCACGGGCATCACTGACAGTCGGTTACCGCGCCTGATCAGTGGCAACCCCTCCAGTCCGGGCATGGACTTGATCTCATCGAGTGGGAGCAACCGGTCCAGCTTCCGCAGATAAGTCATATCCACTGCCCGCCAGCGGGGCTTTTCCCTTGTGCTTTTTTCATCGTAGTAGGGGGAGTCGGGATCAAACTGGGTTGGATCCGGATAGGCACTGCGAACCACCCTGACGATACCGGCGATACCGATGTGTTTGCAGCTGGAATGGTAGATGAAAACCTCGTCTCCCTCTGCCATCTCCGCCAGAAAATTCCGTGCCTGGTAATTGCGTACACCATCCCAGGGAATTGTCTGGTTCTCTGCCTTCGCAAAGTCATCAATGCTGCATTCAGACGGTTCGGTTTTTACCAGCCACTTTGCCATGTTTCGCTCCGGACGCTTGAAAATTTCCATTATATAGAAAAAAGCCCCCGGCAAGCGGGGGCGAAGATAGCGCAAGTGATGCTGTTACTTCAGTGGCGCGTGGCCGTTTGTGGTCAGGGAATCATGTCTGACCGGTCGGTTCAGCGGATAGAACAGCTGCGGCGAGGCCAACTCCGGCAGATCGGTTTTGGTCTCATGGGCAGCCCATTCCACACGCTCGGCGGAGCGGATCGCGTAGTGCATCCAGCCCAGGGCGGCAGCCACAATCACGAACATCAGCATGAAGCTGCTTTGCCAGACCCCGGTGATGTCATTGAGGATGCCGAAGGTCAGAGGCAGAAGGAAACCGCCAAGACCGCCAATCATCCCGACAACGCCACCAACTGCGCCGACATGCCCGGGGTAGTACACCGGAATATGCTTGTAGACGGCGGCCTTGCCCAGTGACATGAAAAAGCCAAGTATGAATATGAGTGCTACAAACGGAACCAGGCTGATCTCCAGGAAGAAGCGAATGTCGCCGTTTATACCCTTTACCACGTATTCGGTCGGTGGATAGCTGAGCAGGAACGTACACACCACAGACGCAATAAATGTCCAGTACATGACGCGACGGGCACCGAAGCGGTCCGACATCCAACCGCCAAGAATGCGGAATAGCGACGCAGGGATAGTATATAGCGCGGCGATCATGCCGGCAGTTTTCACATTCAGGCCGTACACCCCGATCAGGTAGTGAGGCAGCCAGAGAGCCAGGGCGACAAAGGCGCCGAATACGAAGAAATAGTAGAGCGCGAAGCGCCACACCCGAAGCTCTTTCAGGGGCTTCATCTGCTCCAGAAAGGACCGGGACTGGCTTTGGGCGCGCTCCGCGGCGAGCGGATCTTCCTTGGCCAGGATGATGAACAATACGCCCATGATAGCGAGCACCGTGGCATAAACCTGGGCTGTGCCTTGCCAGCCGAGAGCCACCAGCAGGAAAGGCGCACCAAAGTTTGTGACCGCGGCACCAACGTTACCCGCTCCAAAAATACCCAGTGCCGTTCCCTGACGATCCCGCTCGAACCAGGCTGCGGTGTAGGTCACGCCCACGATGAAAGAGCCACCCGCCAGGCCCACTCCCAGGGCTCCAATCAGCAACATCGGATAACTGTTGGCAAAGGTCAGCAGGTAAACGCATAGGGAGGTGGTCAGCATCAGAACACCGAACACCCAACGGCCACCGTATCGGTCCGTCCAGATTCCCAGGAACAGCCGGCTGATGGAACCGGTGAGGATCGGCGTGGCCATCAACAGACCCAGTTGGGTATCCGACAGGTTGAAATCCTGGCTGATTTTGATGCCGATGATGGAAAAGATGGTCCAGACAGCGAAACACAGGGTGAAGGCAAATGTGGATATGCCAAGCGCCCGATTTTGCTCTGGTCTTGATGGGGTTGTGGCCATGGCCTTTCCTCTTGACAGTCGATAGACAATGTTTCGAAAGCCGACTTTTTAGAGAGCGTCGGCTAAAACTCTGAGTATTCCCGCTATCCCTTATGGGTTCTTGATGTAGGCTCCCTTGCGTAGATAGAACCACCAGTTCACCACCAGGCACACTGCGTAGAACACGGCGAACCCATACATGGCCACCTCGGGAGTGCCTGCCTGGATTTCCTGCCCCATTACCCTGGGAGCGATGAAGGCGCCATAGGCGGCGACGGCGGAGGTCCAGCCAAGCACCGGGCCTTTTTGTTGCTGGTCGAAGATCACGCCGATGCTGCGGAAGGTAGAGCCGTTGCCAATGCCGCTGGCGGCGAACATCACGATGAACAGAGCCAGGAACAGTGGGAAGTAGGCGTTGGGATCGGTTGAGTTGTAGGCCAGCATCATCACGTAGCCTGTTGCCACCGACGCCACTACCATGACCGCAGAGATGAGCTGGGTGACGATGGAGCCGCCCATCTTGTCGGAGATCCAGCCCCCACCGGGCGAATCAGTGCGCCCACGAAGGGTCCCATCCAGGCCCAGGTCAGGGCACTTGGGGCGTTGGGGTTGGTAATGCGGGTCACGGTGCCGTCCGCGGCCACGTCCATCATGTTGCCGAAGATAACGCTGATGGACAGGGGCAGTGCAGCGGAGAACCCGATGAATGAACCGAAGGTGAGGATGTACAGTACGGTCATCGACCAGGTGTGCTTGTTGCTGAAAATGGCAAACTGCTTCTGGATGTTGGGTTTAATGTCACCCGGGATCAGTCGCAGGAGAACCAGTGTCAGAACGATGGTCAGTGGCAGCGCCACCCACATATTCAGAATGCCCAGTGCATAAACCCCGACCACGGAGGTGACAAGACCAACGCCGTACAGGCCAAGAATTTTACCGAAGGCTGAGGCAGGGTTGCCCGGATTCGGGGAAATGGTGCGCAGGTTGTTCATGCCAAACCAGCTGGCAAGGGCCAGCGGAATCAGGAAGAGCAGCCAGATAAAGCCGGCGTTCTGAATCCAGGTGTCGGTGCCGGCTTCTATTCGCCCGATCAGCGTGCCACTCGGATTTTGCAGCTCCATCGGCCCGCCTGCCAGTGCGCCAAAAATGCCAACCGTCATCACCAGGGGAATCAGGATCTGCATGGTGGTGACGCCAAAGTTACCCAGCCCGGCGTTCATACCCAGACCATAACCTTGCTTGCTCTTCGGGAAGAAGGAACTGATGTTGCTCATGGAGCAGGCAAAGTTGCCCCCACCAATGCCCGAGAGCAGAGCCAGCGCCTGAAAGACGATGAATGGGGTCTCGGGATTCATCAGCGCAATACCGGTACCCAGAGCGGGGATAATCAACAGGGCCGTGGTCAGGAACACGGTGTTGCGGCCACCGGCGATTTTGATCATGAATGAGGCGGGAATTCGCAAGGTGGCGCCAGAGAGTCCCGCAATGGCGGTGAGGGTGAACAGTTGTTCTATGGTGAAGGGAAAACCCAGATTTTTCATCTGGGTGGTGATCATTCCCCACATCAACCAGATGGCGAAGCCCATCAGCAGGCTGGGGATGGAAATCCACAGGTTGCGGGTAGCAACGCTCCTGCCTTCGTCTTCCCAGAATCTTTCGTTCTCGACATCCCAGAGTGCAATGTCAGCGTTGGTTTTTGCCATGATAGCTGCTCCTTGAGTTTGCTGACCCGGAGCCACGGTAATCGTGGTTTTTGGGCTATGGGTGTCATTTTGCAAACGGAAGGTGGCGGGTGATCATGACGAATATCAAGGACAGGGTTGACGACATGGTTCTCGCATTTCTGGTTGTTTGGGAGTCAGAAGGCGGCCATTTAGAATCATTAAAAATCAGCTGGTTACGGTGGGGATACGTCCAATGGAGTAGTCGAGTTGATTCCAGGCGCAGGAGAGGTAGCCAATCATTTCCGATGGGGGGAGTGCGACAGAACATGGCAGCATCCCTGCTGCCCGGGGGCATCTGAAGGCAATAGTCTGGCCTGCTGATCAGGCCGCGTAGGGAAGCACGCCGTAGTAAATGGCACTGAAATGCAGAGCACTGCCGCTGATCACAAACAGGTGCCACACGGCATGCATATAAGGAATGCGGTCAGCCAGGTAAAAAATGACGCCGGCAGTATAAGCGACCCCGCCTGCTATGGTGAGGTACAGAGCCGTTTCGCTCAGGTTGGCCACCAGGTCCGATGAGGCAAAGGTGATCAGCCAGCCCATCGCAACATAGATGCCTACCCTCGCCAGCTTGAAGCGGTTCTTGAAAATAACCTTGAGCACAACGCCGGTGATGGCCAGGGACCAGATAATCGCGAACAGTGTCCAGCCCGTCGTGCCGCGCATGTTGACCAGCAGAAATGGTGTGTAAGTCCCCGCGATAAGCAGAAAAATGGCGCAGTGGTCCAGGGTTTTGAACGCCGCCCTCAGTTCCGGGTGGCGGACACCGTGATACAGAGCGGAAGCCAGGTACAGCAATATCAGCGATGCGCCAAATATACCGAAGCTGACAATCTTCCAGACGTCTCCCAGTTGGCTGGCGGCGACGATCAACACCACGGTGCCGATGACGCTGAGAATCGCCCCCAGTCCGTGGGTGGCGCTGTTAAGCCACTCTTCAATTCGGTGATGGATGTTATGTACGGTTTTCGGGGTTTTCATCGCGTTGGGATCCAGATCTGCCATGGCTGCTACCGTACTTCAGCGTACAGGTGTACGCAACGAATAAAGCATGAAGATTGCGTGAAGTCATTCAAAAATACTGAGCGATACTTTTGCAACCTTCCCACGGGCCGTTATTGCTATTCTGGTTTCAAGGCACTCTTGATTCTGGAAAACGTGGCCGGCACCACCCCCAGCCAGGAGGCCAGTTGGTTGTCCGGCACCCGTTTCACCAGTTCCGGATATTCCTCCAGTAGCAGCACGTATCGTTCCCTGGCCGACATGGTCTGTTTGCGGAATTCACGCATACTGGTGAGCTCGGCCAGTTCTTCGGTCAGCGCCAGGGCAAAACCGTTCCAGACACCTTCACCCTGATTCTGCAGGGTTGAACGGAAGGCCGAGAAGTCTGCGACCCACAACGTTGCGGGCGTGACGGCGGTCAGGCAAAGGGTATTCCGGGCTGTCCGGCTGCGACCGAATACCGGCCAGACCATATCGCCCTCGGTGAAAAAGTGGTGTACAGCGGTCTTGCCGCTGGGGGCTTCCCGAAAGAGCCGCAGAATGCCGTACTGGATCAGATACACGTGCTCCCAGGGGGCATCGTGCCTTTCCAGTGCGTGTTCCGTGTCCACCCTGCGCTGCTGGAAAAGGCGAGACAGATCATTGAGGAACCGGTGGTCCGGTGTTGTCGTATCGTTGCTCAGATGGATGCCGAAAACCCGGCTCAGACTGTTAATCAGTGCCTGTTGGGCTCCAGCCGCCTGCCGTCTGTGGATCTCCGGGTTATTGTCGCCCAGATAGCAGGGGGTGGATGACAGAGATGGACCGGTTTGCATTGTCATTACCTGTAAGCTCTTTTACGGTCAGTGATCCTGCAGTATTCCAGTACGTAAAACGCATGTTAAATGACTTGAATCATTAAGCATTATAGGGTGAATCAATAACAGCGAAAAAGGGGATCGGGTGATAGACTTCCCGGTTTGAATTCACCCGTCAGGTACTCCCCGGAGCTCCCATGGTCGCGGCGCTGGCCCTTTTCTATAAATTGCTTCCCCTGTACATCACCGTCGCACTCGGGTGGGTCGCCGGCCGCTACCTGGAAGCCAGCGGCAAACACATTGCCGGCATCATGCTCTACATCGTCACCCCATCGGTGGTGTTCTCCGGCGTCATGGCCGCGCCGCTGTCAGCGGAAGTCATCCTGCTGCCATTCCTGACGTTTGGTCTGTGTTCGGCCATCGGAGTAGGCCATCTCTGGATCGCCAGGCGTTTTATTACCGATGGCAGTGCCAGTCTCATGCCGCTGTCCGTGGGGACCGGCAACACCGGTTACTTTGGTATTCCGGTGGCCCTGCTGCTATTCGGGCAGGAGGGGCTGGCACTTTATATTGTGTGCATGCTTGGTACTACGCTGTTCGAGAACTCGGTGGGCTTCTATCTTGCTGCCAGGGGCCGCTACGGACTGAAAGATGCGCTGGTGAGGGTAGCGAGACTTCCGTCGGTGTATGCATTCCTGCTGGCGGTTGTACTCAACCTGTCCGGCATCTCCATTCCCGATGTGTTCACGCCGCTGTTTGATAATTTGCGTGGTGCCTACAGCATCCTCGGCATGATGATCATAGGTATGGGTATCCTCAGCTTTCGTGGTCTGGCCGGAAATCTGCGGTTTACCGGGCTGGCATTCCTGGGCAAGTTTGTAACCTGGCCGGTGGTGGCGCTGCTGTTCTGGTGGCTGGACGCCAACATTTTCGGAGTGTATGACCTGGCGGTCTACCAGGCCATTTTCCTTATTTCGATTACACCGATTGCCGCCAATACAGTGGTGATTGCCACCTTGCTGGATACGGCACCGAGGCAGGCGGCGGGCACCGCCCTGCTCAGCACGCTGTTTGCGTTGGTGTTTATTCCTGTGATGGTGGCGTTGGTTCTGCCGTGAATGCTCGGGAAGCGCGTGCGTTCAGTTCTCCCCGGATATCATCGCGGGCATGGCGCACCACGCTGACTCCCGATGTAATGGCCAGACCACCCATCACTGCGGCCACCGCCAGGTCCGGCCAGGCGGTCCCAGTGCCGAAGACCCCCAATGCGGCCACCATTACTGCAATATTGCCGATGGCGTCGTTGCGGCTGCACAGCCACACCGAACGCATGTCGGAATCGCCTTCGCGGAATTTGAACAGCATGATGGCGACGCCCACGTTGGCCACCAGAGCGAGCAAACCAACAGCGCCCATGGTCAGCGGCTCCGGTGTGATGCCGCTTTGCATGACCCAGATGGCCCGGCCCAGAACGGCAATGCCGAATACCGTCATGGTAAGGCCTTTCACCATGGCGGCCCGGCCCCGCCAGAGCATGCCCATGGAGAGTACGAACAGCGACAGCACGTAGTTGGCGCTGTCACCGAAGAAGTCGATGGCATCGGCCATCAGGGACACGGAACCGGACTGCAGGCTGGCAATGCCCTCCACCAGAAACATGGCCAGGTTAACCCATAGGGCAATCCACAAGGCTTTGCGAAAGCCCGGAGCGGGGGATTTGGGTTCGGGAGCGGAGCAACTACACGCCATGAATACCTCCTGTTATCAGAATGTAGTCATTAAAAACCCTGTAGTCGCTATAGAGTCAACTCTGTGAGTCTGAGCCATTGTTAACGGGTGCCCGGGGTGTGGTGATGGGTGCCGGGAATATGGTTGTGATTGCTGGTGGGTGCTTCCCGGGCCGGCTCCGAGGTCAGGCCACCGAGAATGCCACATTCACTGACCGTGCGGCCTTCCGAGCAGGCTTTCTGCAGCCGTTCCAGGGTATCTTCCAGGCTGGCCAGCTCCTGCAGGCGCTCGCGCACATGGCTGAGGTGGCGGGCCAGCAGGGCATCCACTTCGCTGCAGTCGGCATCTGGCTGATCGGCCAGGCGGATCAGTTCGCGGATCTCGTCCTGGGCCATGTCCAGATTGCGGCAACGTTTGATGAAGAGCAGGCGGTCCAGGTGGCTTTGCCGGTAATCCCGATAGCCGCTGGCTTGCCGTTCGGGCTCCGGCACCAGCCCGATCTTCTCGTAATAGCGAATGGTTTCTACCGGAATGCCGGTCGCTTTTGAGATTTCACCGATTCTCATGGCTCGGATCCTGACGGATGATGGCGCTATTGTGGATACGGGTAACCGTTGCGGTCAAACCGCAGATCCCTGAAAGCAAAGCCATAGGGGCCTGAGTACTCCGGCACCAGACGCCATTCATTGTTACGCCCGAAGCGAATGGCATCAATCATCACGGTGAAATCCAGTCGCCACTGTCCGTCTTCGCGGAGGAAAAAGTAAGGCGAACAGGTCCGGGCCTGGATGGGATAGCGAAGAACAGCGCGATTGTCCTGGTGAAATAGTTTCTCGGGCTGGCAATTCCGGAGGCTTTTCGCCACGTTGTCCATCTGCGCCGAAGTCATTACCCGCTGGCCAAGCATCTCACGGGTTTGCTCTGAATAGATCGACAGCTGCGGATTGTTGTTGCGGTCTTCCATCGCCCGCCGGTAGCGATCCAGGATTTCTCGGGGAGACGCGCCACCGCCGACGGCCACATTATCATTCCGTCGGGAGGCTGTTCCTTCGCCAATCCTGGCGTCCACCCGCGCACCGCCCCCACCGGAAGAGGCCGCCCAGCCCTCGGTAGCAGGATCCAGGCCATTGGCAGCATTGGTGGCCCGGGTGATGAGCATTTCCGTGGTGGCAAGGATGCCATCGGCAATCCGGTTGGCGGCAAAAAACTCCGTCATCTGGCGGTGTTCAACATAAGCAACAAAAGCATCGGTGTAGGTCGCCTCCAGAGCGTGGCTGACTTCCAGGCGGACCTGGTTGGCCTGGGTATCAAGCACCAACAGAAGTCCGCGCCCACTGTTGCTGGAAGCCCCGATGTTGCCGTCGCGGAAGTAGTTCACAGCAAACTGATTGATGTCATCGATACCCCTGGCGATCAGGATCCGGTAGTCGATATCGTGATCGGACAGCAGGTAGTCGTGGAAGCGCGCGATCCGGTCACGTTCGTCCGGGCTCAGCAGGTTGATGTGATCTGTGACCCGGGGAACGGTCGCCAGACGGTTGTTGGCCTGGTAGGCAATCGCCAGCACGACGGCTGCAAAAAGTCCCAGCATTACCAGTAAGCGCGCTCGTCCCGCTTGCCGGACCAGGGCGGCTTTCCCCTGACCCGGCATCACTGAAACTCCATTGGAACCGGGTTCCGGGCCTCGGCACTCGCTTCAAAATAAGGTCTGGGTTCGAGCCCCAGGGAATTGGCGATATGGCGTCCGATAAATCCCCGGATGGCACCGTTGTAATATCGCACGGCTTCGTTGTAGCGGATACGGGTGACGTTAATGCGGTTTTCGGTACCTTCGAGTTGGGACTGCAGTTGCAGGAACTGGTCTGTGGCCCGAAGCTCTGGTAAGGAGCCAGCTACCACCAGCAGTTGGCGTGATTCCGCCGCCAGTTGCCGGTCCCTATCCGCCAGGGTATTCAGGTCTTCATTGCCTTCGGGGGGCGCCCCGGCATGGCGAGCAAGCAGTTGCGCCTGTTGCTCGGCGAGGGACGCCAGTGTTTCGCTCTCATATTCCATGGCCTGGCTGACGGTCTTCAGCAGGGCAGGGATGAGATCCGCCCGACGTTGCAGGGTACTTTGTACGTTGGCCCAGGCAGAATGTACGGACTCTTCCTTGTCGGTCAGGTCGTTATGGGTGTACCAGGGGATGATGATCAGGGCAGCGACCAGAGCGGCTACGAGCATCATTCCCAGGTTGACTTGGCCGGTATGTAACCGTCGATCCATCGTTTCATCCTTGTAGATAGTTGTCGTTGGCAAACCATTATTGCTGAAAATATCAGATACTCGCCACTAACTGGCTCTCGAAAATCGATGTTACATCATTCTCCGTACCGGGGCAGTTTCACGTGGGCAATCAGCCCCTTGGCTGGCGTAGAGGTGAACTGCAGGGTTCCTCCATAACCAGCGAGAATGTCCCGGACGATCGCCAGTCCCAGTCCATGTCCCGGCGTCTGTTCGTCCAGCCGCAAGCCCCGGGTGCCGAGCGTATCTAGTTTTTCTGACGCGACTCCAGGACCATCGTCACGGACTTCCAGTGTCAACTGATTGTCTTCCCGGCTCAGGTGCAGGGAGACCTGATGTGTGGCCCACTTGCCTGCATTATCCAGCAGGTTGCCCAGAATCTCGTTCAGGTCGTGTTCTTCCACTGGCCAACGGGTTTCCGGCCCCAGTTCGGTTTCCAGTTCGAAATTCTTGTCGGGGTAGAGCCGGCCCAGCATCCATAACAGGTCGCGGGCCTGACTGACCGGTTGCGCGGCTTTGCCTGCCTGGGGACCTGCGAACCGGCTGCGGCGCATTTCGCTCTCGAGCTGACGATCGATGTCGGACAGCCTTTGGGCCAGCTGTTGTCGCATTTCCGGGTCCAGGGCCCGGGTGTCATCTTCCAGGACCTGTCGAATGGCGGACACCGGTGTTTTCACACTGTGGGAGAGGTTGGCCAGGGCATCCCGGGATCGGGCAAGCCTTTGGTCCAGGGTGTCCAGAAGCTGGTTCAATTGGCTGATCAGAGGCTGGAACTCCGCAGGGGCGTCCACATCCAGTCGGTTACTGGTACCGGTCTGCAGGGCTGTCAGGCCGTATTGCAGACGGGAAACCGAGCGCAGCGACCAGCGGATAGCCAGCCATATCGCGAGTATCAGCAATGTCAGAAGTATCGCGGACACGATGCCGGTCCAAAGGTGCAACTCCTGCTGGCTGTGCTGCAGGCTGGTCAGATCCTCTGCCACCACGATGACGACCGGCTCTCCGTTCAGGGTCAGGGCTTTGCGGTAGGCCAGAAACTCGGCGACAGAGGCAGCGGGTTCCGGATTGGTCTGGCGGACAAAACCGGTTTCAGCTTCGCTCAGTAAGGGTTCTAGAACCCCCGACCATTGGGCCGGCGAGCTGTGAATCTGGCTACCTGTGCGTAGGGCAAACGCATGGTGAAAAACCTCTTCAAAATAATCACCCTCGGCGATATTCCGGATTTCCTGCGGGCCGGACTTCCGCAACTGGTGCTCCAGGAATGACACCTCATCCTGCAACCGGTCTTCAACGAATCCACGGGCCATACGTTCCAGTAACAAGCCATGGACGATCCAGGCCGCAACCATTAATGCAATGGCGGCAGGCAGCAGCAGGGTGAGTAGACTTTTGCGGATGGAACGCCGGGGATTAATCCATGGCATTGAAGATATACCCCTGACCCCGGCGGGTCGTGATCGCGTCAGCCCCGGTGATTTTTCTCAGCCGGCGAATATAGGCTTCGATGGTGTTGTCGCTTGGACTGTCGTTGAGGTTGTACAACTGTTCCAGCAACTGGTCTTTTGAGAACAGCTGTCCGGGACGGCTCATCAGGCACCGGAGCAGGCGAAACTCGGTTCCGGTCAGGGAATGCTCCTGGCCGTCGGGTGTTTGCAGGCACTGGCGGTATTCATCCAGCTCGAAGCCACCTGCGGCCAACTTCGCTTCCACCCGGCCTTCACTGCGACGAATCAGGGCGTTCAGCCGTGCCAGCAGTTCCTCGGTCTGGAATGGCTTGGCCAGATAATCGTCCGCGCCAGCCTTAAGGCCATTCACCTTATCCTGCCAGTCACCCCGGGCCGTCAGTATCAGCACTGGCATGGTCAGTTTGTCGGCGCGCCAGCTCTTGAGGACATCCAGACCGCTGCCATCAGGTAGGCCCAGGTCCAGCACAACGGCCCGGTAGTTTTCCTGCTTACCAAGACGTGATGCCTGTTTAGCGGTGCCTGCTTCGTCGACAGTAAAACCCGAAGCGGTCAACTGCCGGTTCAGGCTTTCTGCGATGAGAGGGTCGTCTTCCACCAGAAGCAATCGCATGAATATTCCTGTTTTTGAAGTCGATTGAAGTGTAAGGCCGATTGCTGAATGTAACCTGAAAAAGTGTTCATCTGGAAATTCAGCAAGAATTCAGATTGCGAGGGCAAAGTAGGGCTCACATTTGAACGATCACTTTATTCCCCGGAGAAAACGATGAATCCGATACTCAAGATTGCAGTGCTTCCAGCGATGATCCTGGCATTGTCTTCAGGAGCCCATGCCGCCGGAAATCACGCTGGTGGGCACCACGGCGGCAATGTCATAGGCGAGCCCGGCAACGCCGGAAACGTGTCCCGCACGGTTGAAGTGACCATGCACGACAACTATTACGAGCCTGAGTCGATTCATGTGCAGCCGGGAGAAACCATCCGTTTCAAGGTGAAAAATGAAGGTGCACTGGTGCATGAGTTCAACATTGGCACCGCCGATATGCACGAAGCTCACCAGGAAGAGATGCAGATGATGGTGGAGCACGGCGTACTTAAGGGCGATCACATTGACCACGACATGATGAACATGGACATGGGCAATGGCCATTCCATGAAGCACGACGATCCCAACAGTGTCTTGATGGAACCGGGGGATTCCAGGGAGATCATCTGGAAATTCACCAAGGCCACCGACCTCGAGTTTGCCTGTAACGTGCCTGGCCATTACCAGGCGGGCATGTACGGCGACATCAAGATTGATTCTACAGTTGCGGCCAAAGATCGCGTCGAAGGGGAATCTGACAGTGAGTCGGTGCAATGAATAAAGGTTTTCTTATTGCCATCCTCGCCGGGCTGATGCCGTTGCAGGTGTTGGCCGGCGAGTACGATATTTCCGTTGACCGGGTCCAGATTGATACCGGGGATTTCGTCAAGGAAGGCATTGGATACAACGGTGCTTCGCCGGGGCCGGTATTGCGGTTCAAGGAAGGGGAAAAGGTGACCATCAATGTCACCAATAACCTGGACGAAATGACGTCCATCCACTGGCATGGCCTGATTCTGCCCTTTGAGCAGGATGGTGTGCCGGGCATCAGCTTCCCTGGTATCAAGCCCGGAGAAACCTTTACCTACAAGTTCCCTATCGTCCAGAACGGTACCTACTGGTTCCACAGCCATTCCGGCTTTCAGGAGCCTAACGGAGCCTACGGCGCGATTGTTATAGAACCCGAAGGGCGAGAGCCGTTCCGCTATGACCGGGAATACGTGGTACAGCTGACCGACAAGCATCCCCATTCCGGTGACCGCATCATGCGTAACCTGAAAATGTCTGCGGATTACTACAATCGACAGCAGCAGACCGTAGGCGACTTCTTTTCCGAATCCGCCGAGAAAGGCTTCATGGCGACGCTGATGGACCGGATGATGTGGGGTGATATGCGCATGATGAAAGCGGATATCGAGGATGTTCAGGGGTTTACCGGGCTGATGAACGGCAAGGGCCCGGAACAGAACTGGACCGGACTCTTCAAACCCGGTGAGCGGGTTCGCCTGCGCTTTATCAATTCCTCTGCCATGACCTATTTCGATATTCGTATCCCCGGGCTGGAAATGACGGTGGTGCAGGCCGATGGCAATAATGTGCAGCCGGTCAATGTGGATGAGTTCCGCATCGGTGTGGCGGAAACCTACGATGTGATCGTTCATATCAAGGATGAAGAAGCCTACACCATCTTCGCCGAATCCATGGGCCGCTCCGGCTATGCCCGGGGCACCTTGGCGCCGGAAGAAGGAATGACGGCGGAAGTGCCGGAACTGCGGGAGGCACCCCTGCTGACCATGGCCGATATGGCCGGACACATGGATCATGGCGACATGAAGCACGACGACATGAACGGCGATAACATGGCCGGTATGGATCACAGTGACATGGGCGGGAACGACGAGATGGACCACAGCGCCATGGGGCATGGCAGCATGGACCACGGGGATGATGCATCCCTTCCGGAAGATCCCTTCTATGCCAAGGGCAGCGGGTTGGTTCCCACCGCCAGCAATGGTGGAAAATTCCTGTCCTATTCAGATCTGAAAGCCCAGAAACCGCTGTATGAAGACCGGGAGCCGACCCGGGAAATTGAACTGCGTCTTACTGGCAATATGGAGCGCTATGAATGGAGCATCAATGGCATCAAATACGAGGATGCCGATCCCATTGTGCTGCAGTACGGTGAGCGGGTCCGTTTCAAGTTCGTCAACGAGACCATGATGACCCACCCGATGCACCTGCACGGCATGTGGTCAATCCTCGAGGTGGGCGAAGGCAAGTGGAACCCCCTCAAACATGTGATCAGCGTGGCGCCGGCCACTACTGTTTACATGGAGACCGAAGTGGATGCACCCGGTGAATGGGCCTTCCATTGCCACCTGTCGTACCACGCGGCTTCCGGCATGTTCCGCAAGATCGTGGTTGAGGGTGGTCCGGACAGTACCGTGGCCGAAGGCAAGCAGAGCGGCAAACAGGGAGGTGAATCATGAGTCGGTTAACTGCATCCATGTGTTGCCTTGCCCTGACAGCGACAACACTCGCTACTCCGGCCATCGCCCAGGAAGACGCTGGCAAGAAAACCCAGACTTCCAGGACCTTCTGGGGCGTTTCCGCGGAAAAACTGGAGTACCGTTACAGCGACTCTGATGAAGAGCTGGCGGTGATTGAGGGTGACGCTTTTTATGGCACCGATGAGCTCAAATTCCTCTGGTTGTTCGAGGGCGAGTGGGAAGAAGCCCATAACGCCTGGGAAATGCTGGAGAACCAGTTCGTTGCCCAGACCCCGGTTAGTGACTTCTGGGATGCCAAGGCGGGTATCCGCATAGACACCCCAGAAGGGCCGGATCGGGTGTATGGCGTGCTCGGGCTCACCGGGCTGGCGCCATACTGGTTCGAGGTAGATACCAATCTTTATGTCAGCGATGAAGGCGACGCTTCGGTGGACTTCGAGGCGGAGTACGAATTACTGATCACCAATTACTGGATTGTCTCGGCTACCTTCGAAACCCTGGTGGCTTTCTCCGAAGATAAAGAGATTGGTGTCGGGGAAGGGCTGAACTCCACCGAAGTCGGAGTACGTCTGAGCTATGATCTCATTGATCGCGCCTTCTCCCCATACATTGGCGTGGTTCACGAGCGTAAATACAGTGATACGGCGAACCTGGCCAGGGACTCCGGTGGCGGTACCGAGGACTGGTTTGCCGTGGTCGGCGCCAGAATCTCCTTCTGACCTTGTCGTTGACGGGCCCTGGGTGTCTCCCCAGGCCCGTTTTTGCTCTGTGAATTGACGTGAGTCAACCTGCCTCGAAGTCCCCGCCCATTTTCAGTCGCAGTTCAGTTAAGGGTGCTGTTATAGAGGAACAGCAACCAGGCAGAAAGGGGCAATCCCATAACCAAAGCCCACAAAACCACAAGCCAGCAACCATTTCTGCTACGCCGAAAGCTGATCATTGAAAGCCTCAGTGAAAGCCAGTGGGATGATTTTATCCACGAACTTAATCATCATCCCTGCGTCGATTTAGCCGAACGCAGATCGAACAATCAGCTGTGTGTCACGTTTGATGGTACTCATTGGTCCACCGATGAGCTGCTGGAACAGATCAATGCTCACGACGGCCAGATAAAGGCGGGATGGTGGACTCGTCGAAAACTCGCATGGTATCGGTTCACAGAGGACAACGTCCGGGCCAATGCCAAACATGAGCCGTTTTGCTGCTCCAAAATGCCACCAATGAAGCGGAAATAACAGGAGGTTGAATGCGGGAGGAGCAGGACAGAACCACTCGCTATCAGGAGGGCAGCCTTTCCCTGCCGGGAACAGTCATGCTGGGTACCGGCGTCATGATTGGCGCCGGTATCTTTGCACTTACCGGGCAGATGGCGCAGATGACAGGCGTTCTTTTCCCGCTGGCATTTCTCGCGGCCGCAGTGATCGTCAGCTTCAGCGCTTATTCCTACATTAAGATTTCCAATGCGTACCCCTCGGCCGGCGGCATCGGCATGTACCTGCACAAGGCGTATGGTAACCGGCTGCCAACCGCGTTCAACGCCTTGCTCATGTACTTTTCCATGGTGATCGCCCAGAGCTTTCTGGCCCGCACGTTCGGCTCCTACACCATGCAGCTTTTCGGTGGCGACGAAAGCGGCCGTATGGTGCCCATCCTCGGTGTATCACTGATCCTTGCAGCTTTTCTGATCAATCTGCTCGGTAACCGAATGATTCAGGGCGTGGCATCCTTCATCGGGATCCTGAAAATCGGGGGCATACTGATTTTCGGTCTGGTGGGCGTCTGGATCGCCGGCTCCCTGTCAGTAGACTTCTCGAGCCCCGGAGAAGCCGGAACCATGGGGAATTTCCTGAGTGCAACCGCGCTCGGGATACTGGCCTTCAAAGGCTTCACCACGATCACCAATAGCGGCTCCGAAGTAATAGACCCCAAGCGTAACGTAGGGCGCGCCATTGTCATTTCCATAGCGGCCTGTGTGGTGATCTACACACTGGTCGGATTTGCCGTTGCCAGCAATCTGTCACTGGCTGAAATTATCGAGACCCGGGACTACTCCCTTGCCGCGGCCGCGCGCCCGGCATTGGGTGATTATGGTGTCTGGTTTACGGTGGCGATTGCCATGATGGCTACTGCCGGCGGTATTCTGGCCAGCATCTTTGCCGTCTCGCGCATGCTAGCGATGCTGACAGAGATGAAGCTGGTTCCTCACAGCCACTTTGGGATGCCTGGCAGCATCCAGAAGCATACGTTGGTCTACACTGTGGTTCTGGGGCTGATTCTTACGGCATTTTTCGATCTCTCCCGGATTGCCGCGCTGGGAGGCTTTGTCTCGGTCAAACTGTATACCGACCCGTTTGTTATCGGCGTGGCGGTTGTCACGATGATTGTTATCGCAGTAGCCGAACAGATGTTCCTGAAAAAATCCCAGAATTCCCGGCAATCAGGACATGAGGAATCTTATTCGCACCATCATTAATAATTACCAGCATTCGACGTGGAGGGCTGTGCCATGATGGAAGGTAATATGTTTGGCAATACCATGTGGGCAGGGCACTGGCTGTGGATGCTGGTGATTGCCATCGTCGTTGTCATCCCCGCCTGGCGTATATGCCAGCGTACCGGGTATCCGGGCTGGATGGGCCTCTTGATACTGATTCCGGTCATCAATCTTTTTCTACTCTACTTTATTGCTTTTACGGATTGGCCGGCAGACAAAACTGGAGACCGCAATGGCTGAGCACCAACATGCCCATCACCACGATCATCACCAGCATACCCATCACCAAGATGAATCCGGCGAGCATACCGTCAAGGACCCGGTTTGCGGTATGTCGGTGGATCCGCACACCGCGGAACATCGAATCCAGCATGGCGGTAAAACCTGGTATTTCTGTTCGTCACGCTGCCAGTCCCGGTTCGATGAAAGCCCCGAACAGTACCTGGGTGAAGACCAGAAGCAGCAAGAGCCGGTAGCGCCTGGCACCATGTACACGTGCCCCATGCACCCGGAAATTCGACAGCCGGGACGGGGAGACTGCCCCATCTGCGGTATGGCTCTGGAGCCGGAGCAAGTGAGCCTGGATGAAGGGCCCTCCGCAGAGCTTACGGATATGACCCGCCGATTCTGGATCGGACTGGTTCTGACCTTGCCGGTGCTGGTGCTAGAAATGGGTGGGCATCTCACCGGGCTTGATCACATCGTGGCCCCGCAGATGTCCAACTGGATTCAGCTGTTACTGGCAACACCCGTGGTGGCCTGGTGCGGCTGGCCCTTTTTTGTTCGGGGCTGGAAATCCGTGGTCAGCCGTAACCTCAACATGTTCACGCTGATTGCCATTGGTACCGGTGTAGCCCTGATCTACAGCCTGGTGGCTACACTGGCTCCCCAGATTTTCCCGGCGGCGTTCCGGCAGGAGGACGGCTCGGTGGCCGTTTATTTCGAGGCAGCGGCGGTCATCGTGGTACTGGTGTTGCTGGGGCAGGTACTGGAATTGCGAGCCCGGGAGAAAACTTCAGGAGCTATCAAGGCGTTGCTGGATCTGGCGCCCGCGACAGCCAGGAAGCTGGACGATGAGGGCGGTGAGGCTGATGTGTCGCTGGATCAGGTCAAGGTTGGCGACCGCCTGCGGGTTCGCCCGGGCGACAAGGTGCCGCTGGACGGCGAGGTACTTGAAGGCAGTTCCAATGTGGATGAGTCCATGGTGACTGGTGAGCCCCTGGCGGTCAGCAAGAAATCCGGCGACCAGGTGATTGGCGGCAGCATCAACCAGCAGGGCAGTTTCATCATGCGGGCCGACAAGGTTGGTCGGGACACCATGCTGTCCCAGATTGTGCAGATGGTGGCCAGTGCCCAGCGCAGTCGCGCACCCATTCAGGGCCTGGCAGACAAGGTGGCGGGTTATTTTGTGCCAGCCGTAATCGTTATTGCCATTATTGCCTTTGTTGTCTGGTCATTCGTCGGGCCGACACCGCCCATGGCATTTGGCCTGATTGCCGCCGTGAGCGTGCTGATTATCGCTTGCCCCTGTGCGCTGGGTCTGGCAACCCCCATGTCCATTATGGTGGGTGTCGGGCGGGGCGCCCAAAGCGGTGTGCTGATTCGCGATGCGGAAGCCCTGGAGCGCATGGAGAAGGTGGATACGGTGGTGGTGGACAAAACCGGCACACTGACCGAAGGCAAACCTCAGGTGACAAAGCTGGTTCCGGCCGAGGGATTCAGCGAGGAGGAGCTGATGCGGTTTGCTGGTGGCCTGGAAAAAGGCAGTGAGCATCCATTGGCCCACGCCATTCTCGACAAAGCCAAAGCGATGGGCTTGCAACTGCCGGATGCAGAGGGCTTCGACTCCCCCAACGGCAAAGGCGTGACCGGCAAGCTTGAGGGGCGGCAGGTACTGATTGGCAATCGTCTGCTAATGGAATCCGAAAGTGTCGATACCTCAGGCTTTGAAACTGAGGCCGAGCAGCTCCGAAGGGATGGGGCCACCGTTATTTTTGCAGCCGTCGACGGCAAAGTGGCCGGCCTGCTTGCCATTGCCGACCCGGTGAAGGAAACCACCGAAGCTGCTATTTCAGCACTGCAAAAAGATGGCATCCGGGTAGTGATGCTGACAGGTGACAACCGCACATCGGCCGAGGCGGTTGCCCGCAAGCTTCATATCGATGAAGTGGAAGCTGAAATCCTGCCGGAAGATAAGAGCAGGATTGTTCAGCGCCTGAAAGATGAGGGCCGTATTGTGGTCATGGCCGGCGATGGCGTGAATGATGCCCCCGCCCTGGCAACCGCCGATGTAGGTGTGGCTATGGGTACCGGCACCGATGTGGCGATCGAAAGTGCCGGTATTACGTTGCTGCGAGGCGATCTGATGGGGATTGTAGAAGCGCGACGGTTGTCACTCGGGACCATGCGTAATATCCGGCAGAACCTGTTTTTTGCCTTTATATACAACTCTGCCGGCGTTCCCATTGCAGCGGGTGTTCTGTATCCGTTTTTCAGCATACTGCTGTCTCCGATTTTTGCGGCAGCCGCCATGTCCCTTTCCTCGGTCAGCGTGATTGTTAATGCCCTGAGATTGAGGGTGATCAAACTGGGCAAGAACAACTAAACTTTTCTATTGAGGCAAGTGTTCATACACCGTGGGCGCGGAACGAGGAAATGACTGTATGGAGATCAAAACATTCGGTGAACTGATCGACTGGACCCGGGACCTACACCAGCATCTTGCGCGGTGTCTTGGACATTGCGCCACTCTTCATGAAGAGGAGAGGGCGAGAGCTCTGCTGGATTACCTCTCATCCCACGAAGCTGAGCTAGCCCAGATTGTCACAGAGTTCGAGAATCAGGGAGATAAAAAGGCCATGGACACCAGGGTTTACGACTACCTCTCACACAATCCTGTCAAAACCCATAGAACCTGTGATAAGCCATACGAGAAACTTGATTTTGAAGGCATCTGCCATGAGGTCTTCGACTTTCATGATCAGATTATCGAGCTCTATAAGACATTGATCGGTGTAGCTGTGATTCCCGAAGCAAAAGAGCTGTTAGAGTCGCTCTTAACCATGGAGAAAAACGAATCCATGCGTCTGGCTCATCAGATTGGCCGGATGGAGGATCTCTGACGGCCTGTCTACTAAGACTGCTACTTGCGCACCGGGGAGGCGGTGTGCATGTTCACCGCAACAGGCATTGGGCTCGTTGCTGCGCCGCTCCCATGATCCAGGTCAAGAGACGTTGATTTAACCCCGCTGTGAGTTCACTTTTCAGCCCGGATTCAGTTTCATGAACTTTACTGAACGTGATGCAGGCGTTATCTCGATATTGAGGAGGATCTCATGAACAGATTTACCCGTTTAATCACGTGCTCCTTTCTAGTGGCTGCCCCTGCTTTTGTGCTTGCACAAGGCAATGCCGGGCAGATGCCACGCGGTGGCATGATGAACCAGGAACAAATGCAACAGATGCAGGAAAATATGTCGCGAATGCAGGGGATGATGCAGCAAATGCCCGATGCCCGCTCGCAAGAGGAGCGCCAGCGGCTGATGCAGCATCATATGGAGTCCATGCAGGAACACATGGGGATGATGCGTGGAGGCATGATGGGCCCGGGCATGATGGGGCAGGGAATGATGGGCAATGGTCAGGGCATGATGAATAACCAGGGCCAAAAGCAGCCTGGTAACGCGCAGGGCAATCGCGCTGGCGGTGCCGGGATGGATTATGAGCAGCGCATGAACATGATGGAGAATCGCATGAACCAGATGCAGCTCATGATGGAACAGATGCTGGAGCATCAGCGGCAACTGAACCGGAATTGATCTCTGTCCCACAACCTGTTGGCGCGTGTGGTAGCGTGAAGCCTTTCGTAGATCCTTCCCGAAGAAACGGAGGCTCGTGTGCTGGAACAGCTGCAACGCCGATTGGGGCTGCAGACCATACCCGGGGTGTTTTTCACCTCTGCCGGGGTGGCAACGCTGTTTGTTGCTCTGGCGGTTCCGTTTGATCAGATTGTTGCTGAGAGCTTTGGAGTGCTCACAGGCTGGATTGCCCGTAACCTGGGCTGGTTATACATCTTTGCCGTGACCTCATTGCTGGTGTTTCTGATTGGCCTGGCTGTCAGCCGTTACGGTAATACCCGTCTGGGAACCGACGACAGTCGGCCCGATTATTCCAATCTGACCTGGTTCACCATGCTGTTTGCCGCTGGCATCGGTACCATCCTGATGTTCTGGGGGGTGGCGGAACCGATTTCCCACTTCGCCAGCCCGCCTTTTGAGGGCGTGCAGCCCGGTTCGGAAAGGGCTGCCAGCGACGCCATGACAGTGGCGCTTTACCACTTCGGTCTGCATACCTGGACCATCTTTGCCTTGCCGGGACTGGCCATCGGTTATTTTGCCTACCGGCATAACCTGCCCATGCGCATCAGCAGCCTGTTCTATCCGATCCTCGGAGACAGGGCGTTCGGACCCTGGGGCTGGGCGATCGACGTGATTGCCGTGCTGGGAACCCTGTTTGGTGTGGCTACCTCACTGGGCCTGGGGACCTTGCAGTTGAACAGCGGCCTGAACTATCTGTTCGGGGTGCCTTCTACCGGTGCGGTTCAGGTGATTCTGATCACGATCATTACCAGTATCGCCGCTACCTCGGTTGCCCTTGGCCTGGACAAGGGCGTACGCCGACTGTCCCAACTCAACATTATACTGGCCATGGTATTACTCGCGTTTGTACTTGTCGTTGGCCCCACCGTTTTCATTGCCGAGGGCCTGGTTCAGAGTATGGGCGACTATTTCGACGCATTGCCCTGGCTGGCCTTCTGGACCGAAACTTTCAGAGAAACTGACTGGCAGCGGCAGTGGACCCTGTTCTACTGGGCCTGGACCATTTCATGGGCCCCCTATGTGGGGATCTTCATTGCCCGGATTTCCCGCGGACGGACCATCCGTGAATTCGTTGCCGGAGTCCTGTTCGCCCCCACGGCATTCACCCTGGTGTGGTTCGGTATCTTCGGGCTATCTGCTATCCAAGTGGAAATGAACGGTCAGGTCGCTTTGGCCGATCAGGTACAACAGGACCCCTCCGTGGCTATCTTCGCTTTTCTGGAAGCCTTCCCACTGGCTGAAGTGGCATCGGCTCTGAGTGTGGTCATCATCGTCATCTTCTTTACCACCTCTTCGGATTCCGCCTCCCTGGTTATCGATATGTTGACCCGTCGGGAAGATCAGCCTTCTCTCGTGCGCCAGCGGATATTCTGGGCTGCAGCCCAGGGGGTTATTGCCGCTACTTTGCTGTTAGCGGGTGGGCTGGATGCCCTGCAGAACGTCATTACCTCCCTGGGGCTGCCCTTCTGTATTTTGTTGATTTTCATGGCGGTCGCACTTTTCCGGGCACTCCGGGCGGACTATCGGGGCTACAGCATGAACGAACTGGTTCAGGGAAGAGCCTTCCCGGAGGTGGAAGCCATCTCCGAAATGACACAGGAGAGCGACTATGTATCAGAAACTGTTGATCGCCATTGATCCGGATGATGACGGCGAGGGCAAGCGGGCCCTGGAAGCGTCCATGGATCTGCTGGCCGAGGACGGTGAGCTCCACCTTGCCAGTGTTTTCAGTCCCGGCGGTGGCGGGTTCTTCCCTCATGTAGCGGAAGAGGCGCCAGAAGAGAAAGAGGCTGAAGTCCGGGAAACACTGGATCTCCTCGTGCGCAAGTATCTGCCTTTGAACCGCAATGCGACCCTGCATGTGGTGGCAGGCAGCGCCGGCGAAAAATTGGTGGGCCTTGCGGGCCAATTGTGTGCCGATCTTATTTTACTGGTATCCCGTGGCAGCAGTGGGCATTGGCCCCTGCGCCGGGCGACTGTGGAGTATGTTTCGGTAAATGCCCCGTGCCCGGTTCTGGTGCTGCCAGCACTGGCAAAAACCGAGCCGGAGGCCAGTGAAGGCAGCGACTAGAAGAGCGGACGCTGCCCGTGTTCCTTGCAGATTTCCAATGCCGAGTCACCGTAGTGATGCTCTCTTACTCCATTACGATGTTTGGCAATGTATGGTCAGCGTCGCCATTCTCTGCTGCACTTTCAAGTGATGAAATCTCCTGGGCGATACGGTTGGCAATATCCTGATAGGCGCTTGCCAGAGTACCTTCGGGCTCGGTAATCATCACTGGCTGGCCCGAATCAGAGCCGGTGCGGATGCGGATATCCAGTGGCAGTCCCCCCAGTAGGTCGGTGCCGGCTTCCTCTGCCATTATCTTCGCTCCTCCCTCCCCGAAGATGTGTTCCTCATGGCCGCATTCGGTACAGATATGGGTGCTCATGTTCTCGATAATACCAAGCACAGGCACATTGACTTTTTCGAACATGCGCAGCCCCTTGCGGGCGTCCAGCAGGGCGATGTCCTGAGGCGTGGTGACAATCACCGCACCGGATACCGGCATGCGCTGGGCCATGGTCAGGTGGATGTCGCCGGTGCCCGGTGGCATATCGACAATCAGGTAATCCAGGTTGTCCCAGCGAGTCTCGTACACCAGTCGGGTCAGCGCCTGGGTGATCATCGGGCCGCGCCAGATGATGGGAGATTCATCATCCACCAGAAAACCGATGGACATGGTCTGGATGCCGTGGCCAATCATGGGTTCCAGGATTTTGCCATCCGGGCTGTCGGGCATGCCTTTCAGGCCCAGCATGCGGGGCTGGCTGGGGCCGTATAGATCGGCGTCCAACACACCGACGCGAGCGCCCTCCCTGGCAAGCGCAAGGGCGAGGTTAGTGGTGGTCGTCGATTTGCCGACGCCGCCTTTGCCGGAGGCGACAGCAATCAGGTGTTTCACACCCGGAACTGCTTTTTGCTCCGGGGGCTGACGCTTCTGCTGGTGAGCCGGCAGGTAGGAAACTGGACTGGACATGGTCATACCCCCGGTTATTGTTCCACGAACGCGCGTTCAATGACGTAGTCGCCAGGCTCGCCTTGATGGGGCGAGGCTTTGAATCCAAGGCCGTCGAGCATGGCGGACAGGTCTTTCAGCATGGCCGGGCTGCCGCAGAGCATGACCCGGTCGGTGCCCGCATTCAGTTGCGGCAGGCCGGTATCCTTGGCCAACTGGCCGGATTCCACCAGGGTGGTGATGCGGCCCCGGTTGCGGAAAGGTTCCCGGGTCACGGTGGGGTAGTAGATCAGCTTGTCGCCGATGATCTCCGCCAGAAACTCGTGGCCGGGCAGTTCGCTGGTCAGGTAATCGTGATAGGCCAGTTCGCTGACTTCACGTACGCAATGTACCAGTACCACCTTGTCAAAACGCTCGTAGGTTTCCGGGTCACGAATGATGCTCATGAACGGTGCCAGCCCGGTGCCGGTGCCGAACAGGTAGAGGTGTTTGCCCGGGTTCAGGTCGTGCATCACCAGGGTGCCCACCGGTTTGCGGCTGACAAACAGTGAATCGCCCTCCTGGATATGCTGCAGGCGGGAGGTCAGCGGCCCGTTTGGCACCTTGATGCTGAGAAATTCCAGGTACTCTTCATGGTTGGCGCTGACAATGCTGTAAGCGCGAAGTAGCGGCTTGCCGTCCACCGGCAGGCCGATCATCACGAAGTGGCCGTTCTCAAAGCGCAGGCTCTGATCGCGGGTGGTCCTGAAGCTGAACAGGGTGTCGTTCCAGTGATGGACGCTGATGACGCTTTCGGTTCCAAGTGCAGCCATGGGATAGTCCTCCGTATAGGCTAATTGTAGTTGATATCAGGGTGAGTAAGTGGCCATGGATACCATGGCCGTGATGACGAGCAGAGTGCTGAGCAGTGCCAGCAGTGCAAAGGGTTTCCAGCCTTGGGCAATCAGGGATGACAGGCTGGTGCGCATACCGAGGGCGGCCATGGTGACCAGCAGGCAGGCCTGGGACGTGGTGGCCAGGACCTGGCGCAGGTCATCTGGCAGCCAGCCCAGGCTGTTCATGCCGAACAAGGTGACGAAGCCCAGCAAAAACCAGGGGTGTTCCGCCTTGCCGGCGCTGTTGCGGTTCAGCAGCGCACCCAGTAGCAGAACCAGCGGTGCCAGCAGGGCAACCCGTAACAGTTTGGTGAGTGTGGCGATGTCGCCAGCGGTATCGGATACCAGGTAGCCCGCACCAGCGGCCTGGGCCACGTCGTGGATACTGGCGCCCAGCAGCAGGCCCGTTTCGGGCTCGCTGTACCCCAGCAGACTGAACAGCGGCGGTAACGCCAGCATGCTCAGGGTGCCAAGGGCCGTGACGCCCACCACGACACCCAGCAGCCGCCGGTCCTCCAGTTTGCCCTGGGGGATAACGGCGGCAACCGCGACAGCGGCAGACACCCCGCAGATCGCCACTGCCACGCCGGCCACCAGGCTTTGCAGCCGCGGCAGACCCAGCCACTGGCCGAGCAACAGCGCGGAGCCGATGATAATGGGGGTGCAGGTGAGGACCACCAGCAACGGCAGGCTGCCGACGGTCATCAGTTGTTCCACCCCGATCCTCGCGCCCAGCAGGGCAATGCCAATACGCAGGACCTGGCGACTGCAGAATTCCACACCGGGCTGCAGCCGGGTATCCGCTGCCTGGCTGGCAAAACCAAAGCCCAGCAGCAGGACCAGCACCAGCGCGGGGGCACCGTAGTGGTCCGCCAGGAAGCTGCCGGCCAGGGCCAGCACCACGCACAGGGCCGCTCCGGGATAGCGCAGCCGTGCCGGTGCCCACCAGCGGATATCCAGGGTACGAAGTGTCTGGTTCATGACACCTGCTCGCTCAGTTCGCGCAGGAAAGCCCAGGGGTAAAGCCCCCGGTAATGGCCGTCGCTGAAAAAGAACTGCAGACCACTCACGCCGGACAGCTCCACCCGTTCAACGCGGATGTCGGCATCAATCAGGCTGAGCCGGCCAGAGCGTTTGGCCTGGGTGCAGTGGGAGCAGGCGCAGGACTTGCGCAGCATCAGGCAGCTCAGCCGTGTGGTCAGGCCATCGGGCCAGTTCAGTTCCAGCGCGTTGAGTCTGCGTTTCAGGCGAACTTCTTTTGGCGGATCAACCAGCGTTTGTCTGGACATAAGGACCTCCTTCCATAGCGGATGGGATGACCAGTTCCGGTACCTCAGGCAGCGGTACATGGCGATCGGGCAGTTCCATCGGCCGGGTACTGCCCAACGCCGCGGCGGACAGAACCACTAGGGCAAGCGATACCGTCCGGAAACAACTCGTTATGACAAGTTGAGGCATGAACTAGCGCTCCAGGAACTGCATCTTGTCGGGGCGGTCGACCCACTCTTCGGCTTCCGGCAGGGGCGCGGAGGTGGCGTCGATGACCGGCCATACCTCGGAAAGCTCGGCATTGAGCTGGATGAAATGGCGCTGATCCTCCGGCAGGTGGTTTTCATCAAAAATGGCGTCGGCCGGGCACTCGGTGACGCACAGACTGCAGTCGATGCAGGTCTCGGGATTGATCACCAGAAAGTTCGGGCCTTCATGGAAGCAGTCCGTGGGGCAGACATCGACGCAATCGGTGTACTTACAGCGGATGCAATTTTCGGTAACAACAAAGGTCATGGCAGTCTCCTCTCGGTGTTGGCGGTTGCCGGGCCAGCCTGGTGCGGAACAGGCCGGCCCGGACTGTCAGGCCGCGGCGTCCAGTTTCGAGATGGCCCAGCGGGCCAGCTTGCGGACGTCCGGGTCCGGATCGTCCAGGGCGGTCACCACGTAGGGGCGGCCATCGTTATGGGCAATGGTGCCCAGGGCACCAATGGCAGCCTTGCGCAGGTTGCTCATGGCGTCTTTCGAGCACTCTCCCAATACCGGAATGGCGTCGGTTGAACCCAGCTTGCCGAGGGCATCCACCGCCTTTTCCCGAACCTGCCAAAGCTCGTCCTTTGTGGACTCCATCAGTGCCTGCACGGCGGCTTGATGGTCGAGCTTGCCAATGCTGTTGGCGGCTTCGCAGCGGACCTGCCAATGCTCATCTTTCAGCAGGCCAATCAACGCCTGGCCAACCTGCTGTGGGCTGGCGTAGACCAGGGCGCCGGTGGCGGCGCGGCGTACCTCCGGGTCTTTATCGTGCTGGGCGGTTTCCACCAGGGCAGGCAGGTTCTCCGGCTGTTTCAGCCAGCCGATAACGGCCACAGCCTCGCGGCGGACGCGTGGGTCCTCATCGCCAAGCCGTTTCAGGGCCGGGCGCTGGGCGCCAGGGTTCCGCAGAGGCTTCAGGGCACGCAGGATGCCGGACACTACGAAGCCATCCGTGCTGGTTTCCAGGGCTTCCAACAGTGGCTCTGCGGCTGCCGGATCTTTCAGGTCGGCCAAAGCGTGGGCAGCACTGTTGCGCACGACTTCATCGTTGTCGCTGAGGGCGGCAATCAGCGCATCGGCCATGTCGGCGGCTTCAAATTCGTCCACCACCTTGGCGGCTTCCTGACGCACGTTGGTGTCCGGGTCGTGAAGTGCCTGGATCACCAGCTCAACGGCTTCCGGTTCGCCGGAATCCACCAGGTCCATGACCGCCACCCGGCGAATGCCCGGATCGTCAGAGGTGAGTTTCACGGCAATGGCCTGCAGTTCGGGATCGTCGTAGGTTTTCATGGCTTACCTCAGCGCAGCAGGTAGGGAATGTTGACGGTAACGGCGTCAGTGGGGCAGTCCGCCTCACAGGGCATGCAGTACCAGCACTCGTCGTATTTCATGTGGGCCTTGCCGGTTTCTTCATTGATCCACAGCACGTCCAGCGGGCACACGTCGATGCACACGGTGCAGCCCTTGTCGGCAATGCATTTGTCCTCGTCCACGATGACGGGAACGCTTGAATGGTGATTGGCGATAGGCATGTTGGTGTTCCTCTCTCGTCACAGAATTCGTTGTGGGCGGGAGCCTCTTTTGAGGCTCCTCGTCAGTGGTGTCAGGCGTTGGCGGCTTTCTGGACCCGCATCTTCCGGTAGGCGTCTTTTTCCTCGCCCAGCGACACCAGGTAATCCGCAATGGGGCGCTTGCCGCTGGCCATCCGGCCGTTCTCGTCCTTGAATAGGCGGCTGTGGTAGAACCACTCACTGTCGTTCTGGTCCGGGTAGTCCACGCGGTAGTGGTAAAGGCCCCAGCGGGATTCGGTGCGGTAGAGCGAGGCGCGGGCGGCCATTTCGGCGCAGTCGATGATGGACTGCACTTCCATGGCTCGTAGCAGTTCGTGAGGGTCGCGGGCGCAGAGCAGAGGCACGTCTTCGCGCACGGCGAGGATCCGCTCCAGCCCGATTTCCATTTTTTTGGTGACCTTGGGCGGCTGCAGGTAGTCGTTGACCAGGCGGCGCACCTTGTATTCCATCTGTTCCGGTGGGATGCCATCGGCCCGTTTCATCGGCGCCTGGATACGTTCCAGCTCACTGGCGATAAAGGTTTCATCAAGCTTGGGCTCGTTTCGTGATTTCACAAACTCGACCGCACTTTCGCCGCAGATCTGGCCATACACGAAGGCTCCCAGCATGTAGTTGTGGGCCACGCTGGCCATGTCGCCGGCGCAGTAGAGGCCGGGCACGGTGGTGGCACCGGTTTCATCGGTCCATACGCCGGAGGCGGAGTGGCCGGAGCAGAAGCCGACCTCGGAGATGTGCATTTCCACCATGCGCTGGCGGTAGTTCACGTCACGTCCCTCGTGGAAGCGGCCCCGGGTGGGGCGTTCGTTGGTGTGCAGGACGGTCTCGATTTCCTGGATGGTTTCCTCCGCCAGGTGGTCCAGCTTGAGGAACACGGGGCCGGTGCCGGATTCCAGTTCCTTGAAGAATTCCAGCATCATCTGGCCGGACCAGTAGTCGCACTCGATAAAGCGCTCGCCAAAGGCGTTGGCGGTGAAGCCACCCAGTGGTCCGGTCACGTAGGCACAGGCCGGGCCGTTGTAGTCCTTGAGTAGCGGGTTCACCTGGAAGCATTCCAGGTTCGCCAGGTCCGCGCCGGCGTGGTAGGCCATGGCGTGGCCGTCACCGTTATTGGCAGGATTCTCGTAGGTGCCGAACAGGTAGCCCGATGTGGGCAGGCCCAGGCGACCGGCGGCACCGGTGGCCATGATCACCGCTTTGGCGCGGATGATGATCGGTTCCGCCGTTCGGGTGTTAACACCGATCATCCCGGCGATCTTGCCGTCCGGATCCTTCAGCAGACGGGTCGCGGTAAAACGGTTTTCAATCTGCACCCGATTGCGGCGCAGGCGGCGGTAAAGGATTTTCTTGACGTTGTGGCCCTCCGGCATCGGCAGCACATAGGTGCCCAGGTGGTGGACCTTCTTCATGTCGTAGTCGCCGGTTTCGTCCTTCTGGAAATGCACGCCCCAGGAATCCAGCTTCTCGATCATCGGGAACGAGCGGGTGGCATAAGCCATCAGCGCGGGCTGGTGGACAATGCCGTCGTTGGCGATGGTGATTTCCTTGACGTATTGCTCGGGGGTGGCATGGCCGGGCACGACGGCGTTGTTGAGCCCGTCCATGCCCATGGAGATGGCGCCGGAACGTTTGACGTTCGCTTTCTCCAATAGCATCACGTTCAGGCTGGGGTCCTGTTCCTTGGCGGTCACGGCGGCCATGGGGCCGGCAGTGCCACCGCCGATCACCAGAACGTCGGTTTCGATCACAGGGATGTCATTGATTTTCATGGTGCTCTCCTATTTCCGGTCAATCCGGAACTGATATTTGAATGAATCGCCGCGGTAGCAGAGGTATTCGAAATCGATGGGGCGGCCGTCCCGGTTGTGGGTCAGCCGTTCCACACGGAGGATGGCTTCGCCGGTTTTGAGGTTGAGGTATTGCTGGGTTTCGTCGTCCGCCAGGATGGCGTCGAGGCTGATATCCGCTCCGCCCAGGGGAATGCCGAACAGGTTCTCCAGCATGGGGAAGATGTCCCCGGACAAGTCCAGGCTGAACATCTGGCGGCCCACATCCATGGGGAAATAGCTGTTCTCGATGCACACCGGGGAGCGGTTGAGGTACCTCACCCGTTTAACCTCCACAGCCTCATCGCCTGCTTGGAGATCCAGCGCTGCGGCTACCGCCTTAGGGGCCTTTAATTGCTGGATGCTGAGCACCCGTGCCGAGGCCTCATAGCCCTGGGCGGCCATGGCTTCACCAAAGCCTTCCAGGCGCTGGACGTTCTGCACCGCTTTGGGCTTGCTGACGAAGGTGCCCTTGCCCTGGGCGCTGAATACCAGGCCCTCGTTGTGAAGGTCTCGCAGTGCCTGGCGGATGGTGATCCGGCTGACACCGAATACGCTCATCATTTCGTTTTCCGAGGGCAGGCGTTCATGCACCTGATAGGTGCCATCCAGAATCTGGCGTCGCAGGCTGTCGCGAATCTGCACATACAATGGCAGGGGCGAGTGTCCGGTCATCAGTTGGGTTGCGTTGGTCATCTCGCATCCTCCCGGTTGTTATGACAGGTCATGGCGAGTTCAGACGCAGTTACCGTTATCCTGTCCATGGCTCACCCCGCCTTGTTCTGTTGCCGGAAGGCATTCAGGGTTTCCTTGCGGATCAGGTCCAGGCACTGGCGTTTGAGGGCCATGAAGTCGGAACTGGTCAGCAGGGATTGTTCCCGGGGGCGGGGCAGGTCAACGTCTATGTCGGCAATGATTCGACCGGGGCTGGCGCTCATCACCACAATCCGGTCGGACAGGAACACGGCCTCATCGATGTCGTGGGTGACGAACACCACGGTGTTGCGGAACTCGCGCCAGATATCCAGCAGGTTCTCCTGCATCATGATACGGGTCTGGGCATCCAGGGCTCCGAACGGCTCGTCCATCAGCAACACGCTGGGGTAGTTGGCCAGCGCACGGGCGATACCCACTCTTTGCTGCATACCGCCAGAGAGCGTATTGGGGTAGGCGTTCTCGAAAGCAGCCAGCCCAACCAGTGACAGGAATGTGCGGGCAACGCTGTTGGCTTCGTTCTGGCCGACGCCGGCCATCAGCGGGCCGAACGCGACGTTTTCCTTAACGGTTTTCCAGGGAAACAGCGAGTGTTGCTGAAACACCATGCCACGATCAGGACCGGGTTCGGCCACAGTCTCCCCATCTACCGTGACGTCTCCGCGAGTGGGCGGCACAAAGCCGGCAATGCTGTTCATCAGGGTGGACTTACCACAGCCGGATGGGCCCAGCAGGCAGACAAATTCACCGGGGCGAACCGTGAGGCTGGCGTTCTGAACTGCTACATGGGGGCCGCTGGCTGTATCAAATACGATATCCACGTCCCTGACCGAGATCCGGCCACGTTCGGCGCCGGACTTTGCCCGCAAGCGGCTGTGATCCAGCACCGCCAGGCGGTTGTCGTACACAAGAGCGTCACTCATGAGCGGCCTCCTTTGGCTTGCCACTTAAGTAGTGGGTTACAGCCCTTGCGAACCAGCAGGGTGCACAGTGTGCCGAGACCACCGATGGTGAGCATGCCGATGATGATTTGCGGGTATTGAATAAGGGTGTAGGAATTCCAGGTGTAGTAACCAATGCCGTACTGGCCACTGATGATTTCCCCGGCCAGGAGCGAGAACCAGGCCACGCCCATGCCGATGGCAAGGCCCGCGACAATCGAGGGCATGGCCCCGGGCAGCACTACGTGCCAGAGGATGGCGGTGCGGCTGGCGCCCAGACTCCGGGCGGCGCGTACCAGCACACCGTTGGTTTGTTCCACGCCGTGGACGGTGTTCAGGATCACCGGGAACAGGGCGCCCAGAAAGGTAATGAAAATGATGCTCGACTGCTCCGTCGGCAGCATCAGAATCGCCAGCGGAATCCAGGCTACCGCCGGTATGGGGCGCAGCAGTTCGATATAGGGCAGGATGATGTCCTCCGCCCAGCGGGAGCGCCCCATGGCAACCCCCAACAGCACACCAAGAACCACCGCCATCACGTAGGCAATGGCAACACGTTCCAGGCTATGGAGGATGTGCAGATAAAACTCCTGCCCGGTCAGTTCCGCTACGAGTGCGGCACCCACGACAGACGGTGCCGGGATGTTGTCGAAGTTGATGTAGAAATGGAAACCGTTGGTGGATGCCAGTTCCCAGAGCACGACCGCGGCCACCAATGCCATGATGCGTACCAGGTAGCGGACGCCGGTGGTTCTCAGCCAGACGCTGGCAGGCGGGCGAGAGTCGTTGTCAGCCTTGCCCTCTGCCACTGGGACTACCGGCGCTGATTCTTTCCCGGCAGTCTGTCCCGTGGCCGGGCCGGCTTCAGCTTCGGCCGGCGGTTCGGTTGTTCGCATTGCTGCGTTGCTTCTGCTATCCATTGTTGTCACTCCTCAGACCGTTGCGGAGCGGGCATCAGTGGCGCCCGCACCGCAAGGGGTCAGTGGGCCATGGCCACAGCACGTTCCGGGGTAACCGGGGTGCCACCGTGGTTGGCAATGTGTTTCTCGGAGTCGGCCTTCTTGAGAAAAGCCACCACTTCGCCGTCATCACCGCGCACCAGGTAAGCCGCCTTACCAAACAGCTTCAGCCCGGTGAGATTGTCGTAGACGTAGGTGGCGTTGATGGGGCTTTCGGTGGTTTCCATGGCCGCGAGCATGTCGGCAACGCTGTCATAGGTGACAATACCTTTGTCAGCGAACCAGATTTCAGCAGGCTTCAGGGCGGGGTTGTGGGGCTCTGTGCTGACCACCGAGTTCACCAGGGCGTCGTAATCCAGACCCATAGCCTTGTAGGCGGAGCGCAGGTAGCTGTCATCCACCCAGCGGTTGAAGTCCAGGTCCGGCACGCCCACTTCCCGTTTGAGCAGGTCCAGGTCGTATTTCATCGCCTCCACCCATTCGTCCTTGATGCTGGCTTCGGCGGTGGTGATACCGCCTTCGCTGAAGTAGAGGTAAAGCACCTCCTTCTCCACACCGGTCCATTCGGATACCTTCACGGCTGCTTCCACGGGGTTTTCCTGAATCCACTTCTGGGCTTCGAGGGTGGCTTTCAGGACACCTTCCACCACTTCCGGATACTGCTTGGCGTAGCTCTCGCGAACCACGATGCCGTGGAAGGTAGGGATCCGGGCTTCGCTGCCGTCGTAAATCTTGCGACCGGTGGCGCGGAACTCCATGATTTCCGACCAGGGGCAGAAATCGGCATGGGCATCAATGCGCCCGGCCTGAATGTTGGCGGCGCCAACGGCCGGGCTCTGGTTGACAATCTGTACCTTGTCGCTCAGGCCTGCCTCGCTCAGAGCCTTGAGGGTCATGCCCCAGGCCGCGCTACCCACTGGAACGGACAATGTCTTGCCTTCCAGGTCGGCCAGGCTCTGGGCCTCGGAGTCGATGGGCACCACGATGCCGTTACCGGTGCCGCGAAGGTTGTACCCGGTGACCCCGATAAAACGGGTCTCCTGCTTGCCGGTTTGCTGGAACTTGGCGCCGTTAACGATCAGGGGATAGTCCCCCATGACACCGAATTCCAGCTTGCCGGCCAGCATCTGGTTGGTGATGGGGGGGCCTGAGTCGTAATCCCGATACACGATGTCGTAATCGACATCTTCGTATTTGCCAGTGGTGGGCAGGTGCTTTTCCAGCAGGTCCAGTTTTTCCAGCACAATGCCGCCGGAGACGGTGTTGGTCACCATGCTTTGATGGCCGATGCCAACGCGAATGGTTTCTGCAGAGGCTGCGGTGGTAAACAGCGCCATTGATCCACAGAGTGTGATTGTTGCAAGGGTTCTTGGTTCTCTCATCGTCTTTGCCTTCCTGTGTGGTTCACTTGTACTAACAGGTCATGACCCTTGCCCTGAGTGTTGCACCTGCTGTGCCAGAAGCCGGCCTTGTCAACCAAGTGGGTTGTTTTCATTGAAGTTTGAATTTTTGGTCTGAGACGAACTGGTAAGAAATGCGAATCGACGATGCGCCCGTCTTTGGTGCGAAGACATCTGAGCGGTGCCAGGACGGCGCAGGTAGGAATCATGTCGCTATAACAAGTAATGCAAGTAGCCAGAGGGGACGCTAGGAGTCTGCGCGGCAGAAGTATTTTGAGCAAGTGACCCCGCCGCGTCGAATCACAGTTCGGCCCGAGAACGTATCCACAATATCCAGCCGAATAGAGTCTCGATTCTCTCTATTCAGTCAGTCAAGACGGTTATCAGCGAATGCGTTATCGTAGTCCGATCACTCAGTACGCCCAAGGATCCCTCGGACCCTCTATTTCAGCCTCATCAGTGAACTCATCCGCCTGAGATTAAGCGACAGACAGACCAGATCCCATTCACCCTGCACGGCGTGAAGGCCCCGCAGACTGAACTGTCGGAAGCCCAGAACATGCTTGATCCAGCCGTTGACCGCCTCAACCAGATGCTTGCGCTGAGCGTAAACCGATCGCCCGGTTGCCGTGGCCAGCTTCCCGGCCATCCGGGCGCTGGCCGGATAACGGCTCGCGTCTATCTCTGAACTCTTCTTGCCCTCCCGGCGCAGCGAGACATAGCCGTCGATGCTTTTGTCTTCCAGGGTCTGTAGATCTTCTTCTTTACGGTAACCCGCGTCAGCCAGACACTGATCCGGATAGGTTTCCAGAGTGTCTTTTGCCTGATCCAGCAGTGGTATCAGACAGCCATTGTCACTGGGATTATTGCCCAGGTGGTTGGCGACAATCAGCTGGAATTCACCATCCACGGCCAACTGGCCGTTGTAGCATTGCTGGAACCCGTCCGCCGTTTTCATAATCCGGCTTTGCGGATCGGTAAAATTGCTCTGATCCTTGTCATCCGGAACCCCGTAATCCCGCTTGAAGTTCGGGCCCCCGCGAGGTGAGCGCCGATCATCGTCCGGGGACCGACCCCGGGCCTTGTCCCGCTCTTTCTGGTCTGCTTCCAATTTCTCTTTGGCAGCACGAATCTTTTCCAGCCGCGCCTGCCGGTACTGAAGCTCTTCAGGCAGTTCATCACCCCGGTTATCCGGGCCGAACTGTCGGTCTTCCGACTGGTCTGTCTGACGTGCCTGACGACAAAGTGCATCGATCTCTTTCGATAAACGATCGTCTTCCTCGCCCATGCGGCCATAGCTCATGGCCTTGTGCTTGCTGGCATTAGCCCGAACCTTGGTGCCATCAATCGCCAGTGTTCCCAGCGTGATCAGCTCCGCTTCCCGGGCAATCCGGACCACCTGAATAAACACGGCCTTGAAGGCAACCAAATGGTGTTTGCGGAAATCACAGATCGTGCGATGCCTGGGGAAGTTGCCTGCCGCCAGAACCCGGAAGGCCACGTCTTCTTCCAGCTTCCGGGCGATCTTGCGTGAAGAGAAAACGCCGGTGGCGTAGGCGTAGATCAGAACCTTCAGCATCATTCGTGGATCGAAGGGCGAGTTGCGTCGGCCGTTGCCTTCGTAGCGGGCATAAAACGCGCTTAAATCCAGCTCCTCGACGACATCACTGACAAAATAGGCCAGATGCCCCTCAGGCAGCCACTCGCTCAGGCTCGGGGGAAGAAGCAGTTCCTGGTCAGGCGAATACGGGCGGAAAGTGGTTCCCATCAGATTCTCCGGTGCTGAAGAATTTTTACGCATTATGCCAGAAGGTGTCTCCTGCCGCGCAGACTCCTAGGGGGAGATGGCACTTTGTAGTCCGGATGGAAATGGTTTTTACTGAATGCAGGTTCTTTCCACATTCATAGCGCCACGAGGGATTGTCGATGGCCCGATTCAGTGACGATATCCAGCCCCCATCCATACTGATCTTCGACTGGCATGGCACCTTGGTGGATACCCACGATGCCATGTTCAGCGCCATGGAGGAGATGCTGCCGCAACTTGAGGATCTGGGGCTGGTGGAGCGGCTGTTGCCGGAGGACAAATGCCGCACTGCTGATGACGCCCGCCTGGTGCGTTACATCCGCATTTTTCGTCGGTTGCATCCACGGATACTGGCGGAACGACGTGTGTCGCGTACCGATATTTTCAATGCCATCTTCGGTGATGACAAGGACGCCAAGTTGATCGCTCACAAGGCTTACAATGCGTGTTACCGCAAGTACTTCGGCAAAGTGAAACCCTTCCAGCCCGGTGCCTATGAATATCTCACCGCCCTGAAGGAGATGGGCATACGCCTGGGTGTATCCACCAACCGCAACCGGGAATTCCTGGATAAAGAACTGAAGACCGTGGACGAGGGCCGCTGGCAGGATCTGTTTGATGTGACGGTGTGTGCCGACGATGTCACCGAATACAAACCGGACCCGGAAGTCATTCTCAGAACCCTGGAAAAGGCCGGGGTACCTGTGGATCAGCGAGCCTGGTATGTCGGTGACAGTTACGTGGACATGCTGACCGCCCACAAGGCCGGGGTGGCCGGGGTGTTTTACAACGGCGCATGCTGGGAAGCCGGTCGCATCGATAGCTGGTTCTCCCACCGCGATGCCCCCGTTGCGATCCTCGACAGTTTCGAGGATCTGGTGGATTTGTTGGCCCTGCTGGAACGGAGGTTTCCGGACGCGTTTCGTTGTTCCCCCGCAGAAGTCCGGCCCCGGCCATTTCCGCCGCCCGAGCGACCGGCGCCGCGAATTGAGCCGGATTGGCACCCGGCTGTGGTCCGACTGATCCGTCCGTCGGTGGTCCTGTTCGACTGGCATGCCACCCTGGTGGATACCCTGGACGCCATGTACCACGCCGTGGACGACATGCTGCCGGATTTCCACAAGCTCGAGCTGATGGACCGGATGCTTGCTCCGGAGGACAGCAAGACGCCGGAGGACGTCAAACTTGTCGCCTATGTGCGGGAGTTTGCAAGGTTGCACCCGAAAGTGAAGGCCGATCGCAAAATATCCCGTACCGACATCTTTGAGGTGCTGTTCGGTGACGATCAGGAAGCCAAGCAGATCGCCCACAAGGCCTTCAATCATCACTACCGGAAGCACTATGGCACGGTAAAGGCATTTGAACCGAAGGTACGGGAGGTACTGGAAGGCTTGCGTCGTCTGGACATCCAGGTGGGTGTGATTACCAACCGGGACCGGGAATTCTTCGAGCACGAGCTGGCGGCGGTGGAGGACACCGGCTGGACGGAACTGTTTGAGGTGGACGTTTGTGGCGATGACACGCCGCTGCGCAAGCCCCACCCTGACCAGTTATTGCTGGCGGTGCAGAAACTGGATTATCCTCCCGATCCCAGCGTCTGGTATGTCGGGGACAGCACCACGGATGTGATAGCTGCCAAACGGGCAGGCATGACCTCCGTGTTCTTTAACGGGGCGCAGTGGGATCAGCCCTGGCTCAACAAGATCTTTCCCGGAACCCACAAACATCCCGACAAACCCGATGTGGTGGTGAATGATTTCTCCGAATTCTGGGCGCTCGTGCTGGCGTGTGAAATAGGGCCGCCGTGAGATCAATGGGGCTTTTGCCCCGCAGCTTTTAGACCTATGCTGGCCGCCTGAATAACAAGAAAGGTCTTCCAATGTCTGATGTAAAAGCGTCGATCCTTGTCGTGGACGACGACCTGGCGATACGCGAGCTATTGCAAGAACACCTGTCCCGGGTTGGCTACGATGTGATGACAGCCGCCGAAGGCGATGAAATGCGCCAACGGCTGGCGCAGTCACGAGTGGACCTGATTGTGCTCGATGTCATGTTGCCCGGGGATGACGGCTTTACGCTTTGCCGTGAGATCCGTGAGCATTCGCAGGTTCCCATTATCATGCTGACGGCGAGCTCCGACGAAACCGACCGGGTCGTCGGCCTGGAGATTGGCGCCGACGACTACCTGGCCAAACCGTTCAGTGCCCGTGAATTGCAGGCCAGGGTCAAAGCCCTGTTGCGGCGTTCGAGTTTCACCCGAACCGACAATCCCAGGTTTGTCCGGTTTGATCGCTGGCGGTTGGATACCCTGGCCCACGAACTGATTTCGGAGCAGGGAAAAACCACCGCGCTGTCCGGCGCCGACTTTGCCCTGTTGCAGCTTTTCCTTGCCCACCCCAATGAAGTGCTGGACCGTGACACCATTTCCGGCGTGACCCGCGGCCGCGAGTCCATGCCGCTGGACCGGGTTGTGGATGTGGCGGTCAGCCGCCTGCGCCAGCGCCTGGGGGACCAGGGGCGTAATCCCAGGCTGATCAAGACCGTGCGCGGGGCCGGTTATCTGCTGGCGGCAACGGTGACCCATGTCGCGGAATGATACCGGGCCGGTCGAGGCCGGTCGCAAAGTCTGGCGTCTTGTGCCTTCGTCGCTCCTCGGCCGCATCCTGCTGCTGACGCTATTAGCCATGGGCGTTGCCCAGGTCGTATCAAGCGTGATCTGGGTAGGCACCTTCCGGGCCCAGCAAGTGGAGGGGCTGGTCAGCACTACTCGCAACCTCGCGTCTTCCGCCGCGGCAACCACGCAGTTCTTCAAGTCCCTGCCGCTGGAATACCGGCATATCGTGCTGGATCAGCTGAGGGATATGGGGGGCTCCCGCTTTTTTGTCTCCCTCAACGACAAGCGCATCAATATGCGTGCGCTGCCAGACAGTGAGCGCAAGCAATTGGTCACAGAGGAAGTCAAGGCGGTGCTCCGGAGCCGGCTGGGCAAATCGACCAACCTGCATGTTGAATTTGTTCACCCCGATGACCTGCGAATCCTCAATACCGAACTGCCACTGGATGCGTTACCCAGATCCTGGGCTCATTACGCACTCACCCTGGAGCCCATCAAACCACCGGTTCTGGTCACGCAGGTGGAAGTGGCTGATGGTGAGTGGTTGTATCTGGCTTCGTTATTGCCCGCTCCCTATGTGTCGCTGGATGATGAAAGCATTCCTGGCCAGCAGATTGTCTTTATCCTGGTGATGATCGGCGTACTGTTTCCCGTGCTGGCATGGCTGGTGCGCCGCCAGACCCGGCCATTGCGTAAACTGGCCAGGGCGGCGCGGGATCTGCCACTGGACGAATACCAGCCGCCGTTGCGGGAGCAGGGCAGCGCTGAAATTGTCGCGGTTACCCGGGGCTTTAATGCCATGCGCCGGCGGCTACAGAGTTACATCAGCGACCGGGAACAATTATTTCGCGCAATCTCCCATGACCTGAAAACCCCGATAACGAGGCTGCGCCTGCGAGCCGATCTGATTGACGACGAAGACATTCGCGAGCGATTTGAAAGTGACCTGCAGGAACTGGAATTGCTGGTAAAAGGTGCCCTGCAGAGCATGAAGGATACGGACATTCATGAGAATGTTGAGCTTGTCGATATTGATGGCATGTTGCGTCGAATGGCGGACGCCTACACGGGGGACCGCCCTGCAGTTGTGGTGGAGGGTAGCTGTGCCGCTTACCGGGGCAAACCCCTGGCGTTAAAACGCTGCCTGGGCAATCTGGTGGATAATGCGATCAAGTACGGGGAGACGGCAACCATCAGCGTGGAGGACTCCCCCGACCAGCTCACCATTCATGTCAGGGATCATGGGCCGGGAATTCCCGAGGCGGAACTTGAGCGGATTTTCGAACCCTACTACCGACTTGGTCAGGAGCACCGGCAGGGCCATGGTCTTGGCCTTGGGATTGCCCGCAACATTGCCCAGAGTCATGGCGGCGATCTCGAGATAGCCAACTGGTCCGAGGGCGGTCTGGACGTGACTCTCACACTCCCCCGACATTGAAATTTCCATGTAACAACTCTGTTACATGGGCCTTTCCGTTTGATACTTTTCCCTTGCGGGTATTGCCATAGACTCTGACGTTGCTAATAAAACAAAAACAAGGAGTCAATATGAATACCCGTAAACCGCATCCTACTGCCTGGACTGATAACACCATGACCGGCCGCCGATTAACGGTCGCCGTGGGCGTGGCCTCACTGGGGCTGTTTGCCAGTCAGGTTCAGGCCCAGGAAAGCGTGGAAGAGCGCCTGTCAGCCCTGGAGCAGAAGTTGGCAGAGGTCGAGCCCCACGCCCGGGGTGAACAGGGCTTTTCCTTCAATACTTACGCCCGCTCCGGACTGCTGCTCAACAGCGATGGTAAAAGCGCCCCCGGTGGCCCCTACCTGACCCCCGCCGGATCCGTCGGCGGTGCCGTGGGCCGGCTGGGTAACGAACCGGATACCTACCTGGAAGCCATCCTCAACTACAAGAGCGTGGCGGACAACGGCACCAAAGCCCATTACCGCCTGATGATTGCCGACTCCACCACCTCCAGCAACGACTGGACCTCGGACGATGGCGCCCTGAACGTGCGCCAGGCCTACGTGGAATTCAGCAATCTCGCCAGCTTCACCGGAATCTTTGAGGGTGCCGCCATCTGGGCCGGTAAGCGCTTTGACCGAGACCTTGACTTCGACATCCACTGGCTCGACAGCGATATCGTCTTCCTGGGAGGCACCGGGGTCGGTATCTACGACGTGACTTTCAGCGAGTCGGTGAAGTCCAACTTCTCTTTCTATGGCCGCAGCTTCCTGGACTTTCCCTCCGATCCCGACACCACGGACGGCACCTCGGACACCGACAACCTGATCCTTACCGCCAATAACTATTTTGGCAACGTCCAGTGGCTCATCAATGGCATGTCCGCCGCGGATAACGATGAGCGTGTCGTCGGGGGTGTGATGGAAGTGGCTGACACGGGAGTTCAAACCATGTTGGCCTACCACGGTGACAGCTTTTTCGGGATCTCCGATGGCAATTTTAAGGTAGCGCTGTTGCACGGTCAGGGCCTGGGCGCGGAGGTCAAGAACCTCGGCGCCGATGGCAGCCTGCATGAAGACGCGGCCAGTACCCGTGTGGCTGCCTACGGTACTACCCGGTTGAGCGACACCTGGCGTATCGCCCCGGCGATCCTGGCGGAAACCAGCAAGGACCGGTATGTGGAAGGGGATGAATACCAGTGGTTCACCTTCAACACCCGTCTGGCCAATGAACTGAGCGCCAACTTTGAAATGCAGTACGAGGCCTCCTGGCAGGTGATGGACCTGAATCCCGAAGGCTACGAAGGGCGTGAGGACGTTGATGGCGATTACGCCCGCTTCACCATTGCGCCAACCTTCAAACCACAGGTTGGTGGTTTCTGGAATCGCCCGGAAATCCGCGTGTTTGCCAGCTATTCCACTTGGGACGACGAGCTTAACCGTTTTGATGGCGGTGATGCCCTCGGCCAGGAGGACTTTGGCGGCAGCCAGTGGACCTTTGGTACCCAGATGGAAGTCTGGTTCTGATTACTGACAAGCGTCTCCATTACAAAAACAAGGAGTCATTATGAATACGTTCAAGCGTCATCTTACTGCCCTGGCGGTGTCTGCCGCCCTGATGCCAGCAGCGGCCGTTCAGGCCGGTGAAGTCGAGGTTCTGCACTGGTGGACTGCCGGTGGCGAGGCGAGGGCAGCTGCTGCCCTGAAAGAAATGATGGAAGAGCAGGGCCACACCTGGAAGGATTTCGCGGTGGCCGGTGGCGGCGGTGAAGCCGCCATGACCGTACTGAAAACCCGCGCCGTCTCCGGGAACCCGCCTGCGGCGGCCCAGATCAAGGGCCTGGACATTCGTGAATGGGCGGAGCTGGGCTTTCTGACCAGCCTGGACAGTGTTGCCGATGCAGAAAATTGGGACCAGCTCATTCCGCCCCGGATTTCCGATGTCATGAAGTATGAGGGGGAATACGTGGCTGTGCCGGTGAACGTGCACCGGGTGAACTGGCTATGGGTGAACCCGGAGGTCATGGAAAAGGTCGGCGTTGAGGTTCCCACCACACTGGACGAGTTCTTCGAAGTGGCCGACAAGCTCCAGGCCGAGGGATTCATTCCCCTGGCGCACGGTGGCCAGCCCTGGCAGGACGCGACCGTGTTCGATGCGGTGGCGCTCGCGCAACTGGGCCCCGATGATTATCGCAAGGCCTTTGTAGACCATGACATGGACGTGATTAACAGCGACAAAATGGAAGAAGTCTTCGCACAATTCGCCCGAGTGATGAGCTACGTGGATGACGATGCCGCAGGCCGTGACTGGAATACCGCCACCGGCATGGTGATTCGCGGTGAAGCTGCCATGCAGATTATGGGGGACTGGGCCAAGGGTGAATTCTCCGCTGCGGAACTGACACCGGGCGAAGACTACCTGTGTGTGCCGGCTCCGGGCACTGCAGGTCAGTTCACGTTTAACGTGGATTCCTTCGCCATGTTCAGTCTGGCAGAGGAAGAGGACATCCAGGCGCAGAAGGATCTGGCGCGTACCATTCTGGAGCCGGAATTCCAGACCCTGTTCAACCAGAACAAGGGATCCATCCCGGTTCGTACCGACATGGATATGAGCGACTTCGATACCTGTGCCCAGGCGTCGATGGAGACGTTCAAGGCCAGTGCCGAAGATGGCGGTCTGGTACCAAGCTTTTCCCATGGCCTGGCGACCACCAGCTACATCCAGGGTCAGATCTTCGATGTGGTCACCAACTTCGTCAACTCCAACAACCCAGACCCGGCAAAAACCACGGACCAGTTGGCAGCCGCCATCAAGTCCGCAATGTAATGCCGTGCAAGGTCGCCTGCCGGGCGGCCTTGGGGTTTATTCGGAGGATTTCTCATGGAACACACTCAAAGTCGCCCTGCCGGGGTGGCCAGGGCGCCGTCTGGCCTGATGGACGGCCTGCAGCGCTGGCTACCCAAGCTGGTGGTGGCGCCAACGTTCATCCTGATTGGTATCGGTATCTATGGCTACATGCTGTGGACGGGTGTGCTGTCGTTCACCAATTCCAGCTTCCTGCCCAGTTACGATTTCGTCGGCCTTGCGCAGTACGCCAAGCTGATGGAGAGCGAGCGCTGGCTGGTCGCGTCCCGGAATCTCGCCATCTTTGGCGGGCTGTTCATCGGCATCTGCCTGCTGATTGGTGTGGTGCTGGCCATTTTCCTGGACCAGCGCATCCGCCAGGAAGGCGCCATCCGCACCATCTATCTTTACCCCATGGCGCTGTCGATGATTGTGACCGGCACGGTCTGGCGCTGGATTCTGAACCCGCGCCTGGGGCTGGAAAAGCTGATGCACGACTGGGGATGGACCTCCTTCAGCTTTGACTGGCTGGTGAATTCCGACTTTGCCATTTACACCATTGTGATGGCGGCGGTATGGCAGGCTTCCGGATTTGTCATGGCCCTGTTCCTGGCGGGCCTGCGGGGCGTTGATTCGTCCATCATTCGCGCCGCACGGGTGGATGGTGCCAGCCTGCCGGTCATCTACTGGAAAATTATCCTTCCCTCCCTACGGCCGGTGTTCTTCAGCTCGGTGATGGTGCTGGCCCACATTGCCATCAAGAGTTTCGACCTGGTGATGGCCATGACGGCGGGTGGCCCGGGCTATTCCACCGACCTGCCTGCGGTATTCATGTACGCCCACACCTTTACCCGCGGCCAGATGGGCCTGGGCTCTGCCAGCGCCATGCTGATGCTGGGCGCCATTCTCGCGCTGCTGGTGCCTTACCTGTATTCCGAACTGAGGGAGAAGCGCCATGACTGACGTGATTCGTACCGGCTTTCGCCCCAGCCGTATCGCCATCTACGGGGTACTGCTACTGGCGTGCCTGGTGTACCTGATTCCACTGATCGTTATGTTGATCACCAGCTTCAAGACACCCATGGATATCCGTACCGGCAACCTGCTGGCCCTGCCGACTGACTGGACGGTCGTGGGCTGGACCAAGGCCTGGTCCGAGGCCTGCACCGGCGTGCAATGCAACGGGGTGAGTGGCTACTTCTGGAACTCGTTCAAGATGACGGTACCAGCGGTACTGATTTCCACGCTGTTGGGCGCCTTCAATGGTTACGTGTTGTCCAAGTGGAAGTTCAAGGGCTCAGACCTGATGTTTGGCATGCTGCTGTTTGGCTGCTTTGTGCCATTCCAGGTCGTCCTGCTGCCCATGGCGGCCACCCTGGGCAAGTTGGGCCTGGCCAACACCACGGCAGGTCTGGTGCTGGTCCACGTGATCTACGGGGTGGCATTCACCACGCTGTTTTTCCGTAACTATTACGTGGCCATACCCGATGCCCTGGTGAAGGCCGCCCGGCTGGATGGTGCCGGATTTTTCACCATTTTCTTCCGCATCCTGCTACCCATGTCCACACCCATTTTCATGGTGTCGCTGATCTGGCAGTTCACCCAGATCTGGAACGACTTCCTGTTCGGCGTGGTATTCGCCAGCGGCGACAGCCAGCCCATAACGGTGGCCTTGAACAATCTGGTGAACACCAGCACCGGGGTGAAGGAATACAACGTGGATATGGCGGCCGCCATGATCGCCGCACTGCCAACGTTGGTGGTGTACATCGTGGCAGGCAAGTACTTTATACGCGGCCTGACGGCCGGCTCGGTTAAGGGGTAAAACAACAATGTCACAACTTGAACTGCGGGATATCCGCAAGACCTATACAGGGGCCCTGGACGAGACCCTCAAGGGCATCAACATTGACATCGCATCCGGCGAATTCCTGACCCTGGTCGGGCCATCGGGCTGTGGCAAATCCACACTGATGAACAGCATTGCCGGCCTGGAATCCATTACCGGTGGGTCGATAGTGGTCAATGGCAAGGACATATCGACCATGGAGCCGAAGGATCGGGATATCGCCATGGTGTTCCAGTCCTACGCGCTCTATCCCACCATGTCGGTGCGCGAGAACATCGCCTTTGGCCTGAAGATTCGTGGTATGCCAAAAGAGGAGATCCGGCAGGAGGTGGAGCGTGTCGCCGACCTGCTGCAGATTTCCGCACTGCTGGATAAAAAACCTGCCCGGCTTTCCGGTGGTCAGCAGCAGCGGGTGGCCATGGGGCGGGCATTGGCCAGACGGCCGAAGATCTACCTGTTCGACGAACCGCTTTCCAACCTGGATGCCAAACTGCGGGTGGAGATGCGCACCGAGATCAAGAAACTGCACCAGCGGTTGAGAACCACCATTGTGTACGTCACCCATGACCAGATAGAAGCCATGACCCTGGCGGACCGGATCGCCGTGCTCAAGGATGGTGAGTTGCAGCAGTTGGGTACACCAAAGGAGGTTTACGACACCCCGGAGAACCTGTTTGTGGCGAGCTTTATGGGCTCGCCGTCCATGAGCTTTATTGAAGTAGCGATCGAGAGGACCGAGACTGGCTTGTCAGTTACGGTTGAAGGTAGCGATGGCCGCACACTGGACCTGCCGGTGCCGGCTTATCTGGAAGGCTGGGCCGGTAAGCGGGTTGTGCTTGGCATACGCCCGGAGCACATAAGTCAGCCGGACGATCAGAAGAGGGATCATCCGATGGTGACCAGTGGCCGGTTCAGGGTAGAAGTCACCGAGCCGACCGGACCGGACGTGCTCGCTGTTATCCGCCTCAATGATACCGATGTGCAGTGCCGGCTGGATGCAGAGCACCCGGTGAACTGGGGCGAGGAGGCCGACCTGATGTTCGACATGCGTAAGGTTGTATTCTTCGACCCGGAAAGTGAGAAACGCATTCGTCCGCAGTAAAGCCGGCAGGGCTGCTGGTTCACAGTTGCTCCAGTCGTGCCAGTAATGTGTTGGCACGGTGGAGCAACGCCTCCCGCCTCTCCGGTTTCTGCTTGTCCCAGTTCCGGTACATCATGCCCATGCGAGGATTGTTGGCAAAGTTGTCCCGATGACGGTCGATAAAATCCCAGTACAGAGCATTGAAAGGGCAGGCATCCTCTTCGGTGGCCTTGTTCACGTTGTAGTGGCAGTTGCTGCAATGGTCCGACATCCGCTGGATGTATTTGCCGCTGGCGGCGTAGGGTTTCGAGCCCAGGTAGCCGCCGTCAGCGTGCATTACCATGCCGAGCACGTTAGGTAGCTCGACCCAGTCATAGGCATCGGCGTACACCGCCAGGTACCAGTCACAGATCTCCTCCGGTCTGACGCCGGCCAGCAGCGCGAAATTACCGGTGACCATCAGCCGCTGGATATGGTGGGCGTAGGCGTTGCGGCGAGTGGCATCAATGGCTTTGTGCATGCATCGCATCTTTGTGTCGCCCGTCCAGAAGAACCAGGGCAGGGCGCGGGTATTGCCGAGCCGGTTTTCCCTGGCGTACCCCGGCATATTCAGCCAGTAGATCCCCCGCACAAACTCCCGCCACCCCAGAATCTGCCGGATAAATCCCTCCACCGCATTAATCGGCGCCCGCCCGGCATGCCAGGCCCGGGCAGCGGCTTCGCACACGGCTAACGGGTCAAGCAGACCGCAGTTGATATACGGAGAAAGAATGGAGTGAAACAGCCAGTCCTCATTGTCGGACATGGCGTCCTGAAAATCGCCGAAACAGGGCAGGGCAAAATCGATAAAGTGGTCCAGGGCCTGCTCCGCATCCTCCGGCGTCACGGCAAAGTGGAAGCCCTCCGTGGTGCCAAAATGATCGGTGAAATGCTCGTCGACCAGATCTATCACCGCCTGTGTTACCTCGTCGGGTTCCACACGGAAGGGTACGGGAGCCGGCGGTTTGCCGGCCCATTTGCGCCGGTTATCCGCATCAAAATTCCACTGCCCACCCTCGGGTTTGCCGTCAGGCGTCATCAACAATCCGGTTTTTCGCCGCATTTCCCGATAGAAGAACTCCATTCGAATCTGTTTGCGATCTTTTGCCCATTCTGAGAATTCCTGCTTGCTGGCGATAAACCGGGTATCCGGACGAATCTCCACCGGCACTCCCAGCCGTTCACGCCACCGACCGATCTGCTCGTGCAGCCGCCACTCGCCGCATTCGGTGGTGATCACCCGATCCACGCCGGTCTCCCTGAGCTGAGCGGCGACAACCGCCTCCAGACTCCGGGCCTCGTTATCGGGGTGGTAGGTCTGGTAGTGAACCTGCCAGCCTTCCGCCTCAAGCCGCTGTGCAAAGTGCCGCATGGCGCTGAACAGCAGAACCAGTTTTTTCTTGTGGTGGTTGGTGTAGCTGGCCTCGTCATGGACCTCTGCCATCACGATCCTGTCCCGTTTCCGGTCAGCGTTTTCGAGGGCGCTGATGTCGGTGGTCAGTTGGTCGCCGAGAATCAGAATGAGGTTTGGCATGTTTGGACCGTGCTCCAGGATTCAGGTGTTGGTGCATAGTTAGGCGGGTGGAGAGGGCCCTGCCGAAATCGTGCGGAGCCATGGATGGCGGAGCCCGAGCGTACAGGGATGTATTCACAGCGTATTTCGGCAGGGCCCTCTCCACCCGCCGGGCAGTCTACATCAGGTGATCCTCATAAAGAGGTAGTGTGAAATACGCCAACAGCACAAGAGTGGTTCAGGTGGGAGATTGATAAAATCCGGGTATCGGTAAGCTGACCCATATCAAGTGGTCATCGGCCAGGTTGCCATAAAATGGCGACTGTTGCCGACTTGCCCCCATTATGACGTTCAGAGTTTCTGCTATGGTTTCCACTCCCGCACTTTTATCCAACGAATCCACCCTTCCGGAATTCATCTGGGATGAAGCGCTGATCAGGCGTTACGATCTGAGTGGTCCGCGCTACACGTCCTATCCGACAGCTGTGGAATTCAACCAGAGCTACCCGGTGGAAGACATGGAAAAGGCTGCGGCACGAAGTAAGGCCACTGGCCGGCCTCTGTCCCTGTACACTCATCTGCCATTCTGCGCCCACCTTTGCTACTACTGTGCCTGCAACAAGGTGATCACCAAACAGCGCCACAAGGCCATTCCGTACGTGGAAAGAGTGCTGAAGGAAGCCGCGATCCAGGCCCGGCTTTTCGGCGCGGACCGACCAGTGAAGCAACTGCACTGGGGCGGCGGCACCCCCACCTTCCTGCCGAACGATGTCATGGAGCATTTGATGGCGGGTTATGGTGAACTGTTCAACCTGCAGGCGGGTGACGATCGCGACTACAGCGTAGAGATCGATCCGCGCGAAGTGGATCAGGATACCCTGTCCACTTTATGGCAGTTGGGCTTCAACCGCATCAGTCTCGGAGTTCAGGATGTGAATCCCAAGGTGCAGAAAGCCGTAAACCGCATCCAGCCCCGTGACATGACCGAAGCTGTGTTGAACGAAGCCCGACGTATTGGTTTCCGCTCCATTAATCTGGACCTGATCTACGGCTTGCCACACCAGACACCGGAGAGCTTCGCAGAAACCCTGGAAGCCGTCATCGAGATGTCGCCGGACCGGCTCTCAGTGTTCAGTTACGCCCACCTCCCGGACCGATTCTACCCGCAGACACGGATTCTGTCGGATACTCTGCCGACGCCCCAGCAGAAGCTGACCATCCTCCACAACACCATCAATCGATTGCTGGAGGCCGGTTACGAATACATCGGCATGGACCACTTTGCCAAGCCGGATGACAGCCTGGCGGTGGCCCAGCGGGAAGGACGTCTGCACCGGAATTTTCAGGGTTACACGACCCATTCTGATTGCGACCTTGTGTCGCTGGGTGTATCCGCCATCGGCCAGACCGACGACGCCTATTTCCAGAACAACCACGACCTGCCGTCCTGGGAAGCCGCTATCGATGCCGGCTACCTGGCGATTACCAAAGGTGTGAATCTGACACGGGACGACCGTATTCGCCGCTGGGTCATTGGTCAGCTGATTTGTCAGTTCCGTCTGGATCGTCAGCAGTTCGCTGAAGTATGGCAGGAAGATCTGGACCACTATTTTGCCGACGAACTCGATCGCCTGCAGCCCATGGTGCAGGATGAGCTGATTGCTGATGATGATATTGCTCTTCAGGTTCAGCCCGCCGGCCGCTTGCTGATTCGCGCCATCTGCCAGATTTTTGATCTGTACCGTAAGGAAGGTGCCAGCCAGCGGTTCTCGCGGATTATCTGACGAGCCTGTGCCGCTGATAATGATCAAGGCGGTCGGCACAGATTAAGGGTAGTGTTGCCATAACCAGATCAGTGGAGATGGATATGGAACTCGTCTGCCCGGCCGGTAGTCTGCCGGCCCTGAAAACCGCCGTGGACAATGGTGCCGATGCCGTCTATTTCGGCTTCCGCGACAGCACCAATGCCCGCCAGTTTGCGGGGCTGAACTTCAATGATAAGCGCGCTGGTGAGGGCATTGAGTATGCCCACGCCAAAGGCAGCCGGGTGTTCTGTGCGATCAACACCTACCCGCAGCCCGATGGCTGGGAACAGTGGAAATCGGCAGTGGATCGCGCAGCCGGCCTTGGCGTGGATGCCATCATTCTGGCCGATATGGGCCTGCTGGATTATGCCGCCAACAAATATCCCCATATCCCCCGGCACCTTTCTGTGCAGGGCTCTGCCACAAGCTACGAAGCCCTGACGTTCTATAAGGATACCTTCGATATCCGTCGGGCGGTCCTGCCACGAGTGTTGTCGCTGGACCAGGTCCGGGGCGTGGCAAAGCACAGCCCTGTGGAGCTGGAAGTCTTCGCCTTCGGCAGCCTGTGCATTATGGCCGAAGGCCGTTGTTATCTGTCGTCCTACCTGACGGATGAATCCCCCAATACTCGCGGCGCCTGCTCGCCGGCCAAGGCTGTGCGTTGGGAGGAAACGGCCCAGGGACTGGAGTCACGACTCAATGATGTGTTGATTGATCGCTATGGCGATGGCGAACCCGCTGGCTACCCGACCCTCTGCAAGGGCCGTTTTGAGGTCGAGGGTAATGTGTACCACGCCATAGAGGAGCCGGTCAGTCTGAACACAATGGACCTGCTGCCGGAGCTGAAGTCGCTGGGTATCAGTGCCGTGAAAATTGAGGGCCGTCAGCGTAGCCCCGCCTACATTGCGGATGTGGCGCGCACCTGGCGACAGGCTCTGGATCACCTGGACGTAACTGAGGATGACTTCACGGTCGAATCCAGCTGGCGGAACACGCTCTCCAGCCTCTCCGAAGGCGGCCTGACCACCCTGGGCGCCTACCACCGCAAGTGGAAATAAGGTTTAACTCGGTATGATGAAACTCTCACTTGGGCCGATTCTGTGGTTCTGGTCCAAACAGACGGTTTTCGATTTCTACGGCAAGGCCGCCGAGTGGCCGGTGGATACCATCTACCTGGGAGAAGCCGTGTGCTCACGGCGGCGGGAACTGAAACCCGATGACTGGTTCGATCTGGCCCGCGATCTGAAAACCTGTGGTAAAGAGGTCGTGCTTTCTACCCAGACTCTGATTGAGTCCGAGGCCGACCTTCGCCGCTTGCGGCGAATCTGCGATCAGAACGAGTTCATGGTGGAAGCCAATGACCAGAGCGCCATGCAGGTGGCGATCCGCAACGGGATTCCATTTGTTACCGGCCCATCGATGAACATCTACAATGTGGCCACACTCAAGGTACTGGCGAAGCAGGGTCTGAAGGGCTGGAATCTGCCGGTAGAGTTGGGGAAGGAAACCCTGGAAAAACTCATCAATGGCTTGAAAGAGGAAGGCCTGGACTTACCTGCAGAAGTGTTCGCCTGGGGCTTTCTGCCTTTGGCCTGGTCCTCCCGTTGTTTTACCGCACGCCATTACAATCTGCCCAAAGACAACTGCGAGTTTCGCTGCCTGGAGCACCCGGACGGTATGGAACTGCGTTCCCGGGAGTCCCAGCAGCTATTCCGCCTGAACGGTATTTCTACCCTTTCAGGCGCCCGATACGACCTGATGCGGGAAATACCGGAGATGGAGCGCATGGGGGGGCTGTCGTACGCCTGAGCCCGGAGCATCGCGGTATGGATGAAGTGGTCAAACGCTTCGATCGGGTGCGCCGTGGTGAGACGCCGCGTACCGATCCTCTGGCGCTTGTCGAAGCACCTCCCTGTAACGGGTACTGGTATGGCAAGCCAGGCATGGATCTGATTGATCTCTGATTCAAGGCTGTACGTCCCGGGCCCAGCCAAGATCGTCAAGAACCGCGTACAGTGCCGGCAGCGCCACCAGTATCACAACGGTGGATACCAGCAGGCCGAATACCACGGATATCACCAGTGGAATAACCGCCATGGCCTGGGTGCTGGTTTCAGCCAGCAGGGGCAACAGGCCGGCCACGGTGGTGCTGGTGGTGATCAGGATGGCCCGGAAGCGGGCCCGGCTGGCAGCACCGGCGGCTGCCCCGGCACTCATGCCCTGTTGCCGGTAGCTCTTGATGAACTGCACCAGCAAAATGGCGTTGTTAACCACAATACCCGCCAGAGAAGCCGCGCCGATCAGTGAGGGCATGGACAGGTTATAGCCCATGAGCAGGTGGCCCCAGACAGCTCCCATAAAGGCCACCGGAATCGCCAGCATGACAATGACCGGCTCCAGGTAGCTGCGGAACTGGAACGACAGGATCAGGAAGATCCCCAGCAGGCCGATCAACAGCCCACGGGCGATGGACTGGCCGGTTTCCTGCGAGCGGGCGGTCTGGC